>JAILBG010000050.1:0-4891 GCA_024681215.1 Clostridiales bacterium | reverse complement strand
TGTACAATGCATTCCGGCACCTCCAGTATTGTAGTCTCAGCCCGTTTGCTCTTTCAGGCGTCTCTATTCTACTGTGGGGTGCTTTCGCTTGCAATTGGCCTGCTTCTCAGCGGTCAATTTGGACTATACAGGAAGCTCCTTCTTTTGTTACTGCCGGCGGAATACGGCTTCCGTGCCGTCCTGCAGGGTGAAAACCACGCTGGTCTCATCCATCTGGATGCTGAGACCCGTCAGATCCAGGGCGATATCCTCGTCATGGAACGCCCTGAAATTCGGGAATGTGAAAGTTTTCCCGCGCTTTGCAACGGTATATTCCGTGCTGATCCCGGAGGGATTCCAGGAAAAACGGATGTGGGCGGTGGGATCGTCCATGGAAAGGGCCTGCTGCAGGGCGGGAGCAGCCCATACGGTGATGATGCCGCCGCCCACGCTGAAAAAGCGCATTTCGGCGTATACGCCCGCGCCGCCGCCGTCCGTTTTCGCATCCTCCGGGCTGCCGCAGAGGGCGACGCCCGGGGTGTTCAGGGATTCCAGATACCACAGGGAGCCGCCCAGATTGCTTGCGCGGAGCGCGTCCCACTGTGCGATCTCCTCCGCGTGATCCTCCGCCAGCGTATATTCGAGCTTTTGCTTTTCCTGATCGTCGGGGATGATCAGAAACGCTTCCAGGGAGCTTTTGGTCATATACTGCTGTGCTTTGCCGGGACCGAGCAGATACCATCGGCCGTCGTACCGGGCGCATTGCAGCGAAAGATACGCGTCGTTTCCGTTGATCCGCAGGCGCGCCGCCAATTCCGCCAGATCCTCCGCGCCGCTGTACGCCGCTTCCACTACGGTGTCGCCGCCCCAGCGGGGATCCGCGGCGACGCCGCCCGTCACCGCCGCCGGGCTGAGCCATTCCACAAATTCCACGTGGCCTTTCAGATCGTACAGCGGCGAGGAAACGAACAGCGCTTCCACCTCCGGGTAACTGACTGCCGGCGTATTCATGCCCATCCCCACTGCGTGCTCGCCGAAGCACAGCAGCAAATCGGATGCGATCCTGCCGTATCTTGCATAGGTCACCAGGGAACGGAGAAAGCCGTCGGTATAGGGGATGCTGTAAATGCTGTTATAAGTAAATCTGTTGTTATGCTCCAGGCTGAGGATGGGATCGGCATGGGCGGCGAAGGATTCCATGGCGAAGGCGGAAAGCATGCCGCCCGCGTCCGCCCGGTTCAGGGCGTCCACGAAGGCCAGCGCCGCTTCCTCCGGCGTGTCGAAGCCGTCTCCCTCCAGGCGGACGCTTTCCGCCGCCGCGGGGACCGTGAGCGCAAGGAGCAGCAGCAGGACCAGGATTTTTTTCATTCCGATCGCCTCCGTTATCGCGTGGATGCCGGTAGCATTATACCATGTTTTTTCCCGGCGATCAATCCCGCCGCGGGGGCGGAAAGCGCTTGTAAACGGTGCGGAAACGTGCTATAACAGACATGGCCGGATAAGGATTCATCCAAATACAAAAGACCGCATCGGAAAGGGGCCTTTTTATGGAACGGATGGGAAAACGGGGCAAAGGCGTGCTGCTGGCGGCGGTAAAATACCTGCAAAAGCTGGGCAAATCCATCATGCTGCCGGTGGCGTGCCTGCCGTTGAGCGGGATCCTGATGGGGATCGGGTATCTTATGTGCCCGGCATCCATGCAGGGCGGGGACATCGCCGGGGCCGGCCCGGTGATCGGCATGTTCCTGGTGAAGGCGGGGGGGCGCGCTGATCGACCATATCGCGCTTCTGTTCGCCGTGGGCATCGGCGTGGGCATGTCCGACGATCAGAACGGCACCGCGGGGATCACGGCGCTGGTTTCCTGGCTGATCATCACCACGCTCCTGCGGGCGGATTTCGCGCGGACCCTTGTTCCTTCCCTGGCGGATCAGTCCACGGCGCTGCTGGCGTTTGAAAAGATCGAAAACCCGTTCATTGGCATCCTGGCCGGGCTGATCGGGGCGGAAAGCTATAACCGGTTCAAGAATACGGCCCTGCCGGAATGGCTGGCGTTTTTCAGCCGCCGGCGCAGCACGGTGATCATGAGCGGGCTCATTTCCATCGCGGCCGCGGCGCTGCTGTTCTTCGTGTGGCCGGTGCTCTTCGGCGGCCTGGTGCGCCTGGGGCAGGGGATCGCCGGGCTGGGGGCCGTGGGCGCGGGCCTCTACGCTTTCCTCAACCGGCTGCTGATCCCCCTGGGGCTGCATCACGCGCTGAACAACGTGTTCTGGTTCGACACCATCGGCCTGGGGGATCTGACCCACTTCTGGGCGGGCCACACCAGCGCGGATGTCACCTGGTCTCTGGGCATGTATATGTCCGGCTTCTTCCCCTGCATGATGTTCGGCGTGCCCGGGGCGGCGCTGGCCATGATCCGCAGCGCGAAAACGAAAAGGCGCAAATACGCCGTGGGCATCCTGGCGTCCGCGGCGCTGTGCGCCTTTGCCTGCGGGATCACGGAGCCTTTTGAATTCGCCTTCATGTTCGCCGCCCCGGCGCTGTATGCGGCGTACGCGCTTTTGTACGGCGTGTTTACGTATGTCACGGCGCTGACGGGGTTCCGGGCGGGCTTTTCCTTCTCGGCGGGCGCCACGGACCTGCTGTTTTCCGCATCGCTCCCGGCGGCCCGGGATACCTGGCTGATCCTGCCCCTGGGCGCGGCGGCGTTTGCGGCGTTCTATTTCACCTTCCGGGTGATGATCCGGAAGCTGCATTTGAATACCCCGGGCAACGAAGCGGATCTTCCGGCGGAAGCGGAAGCCGCCCCGGAAGAACAGCCGCAGCCCGGGGAAGACGGCGAAGCGGACTGCGTCACAGCGGGCGTGAACATAAATGCCCTGCTCCGCGGGCTCGGCGGCGCAGGCAATATCCTCAGCCTGGACAACTGCGCCACCCGGCTGCGCCTGGAAGTCCGGGATGCCGGGCAGACGCAGGAGCAAGAACTGAAAAAAGCGGGCGCCCGGGGCGTCGTCCGCCTCGGGGACACGTCGGTGCAGGTCATCATCGGGCTGAAGGTCCAGGCGGTGGCCGACGCGCTGCGGGAAAAGCTCCGCCCGGGGGCGTGAAGCCCTTTCCCGGTCCGGGATGAAACGTTCTGTCACCCGTTCCGTTTTCTGCATCCGTCCGGGAAGCGCCTGATCGTGGCATCTTCATCGGGAGAAGCGATCCGTCAAAGGGAATATCACGCAAAAAACCCGCCGACAGCCGTCAGCGGGTTTTTGCATTGGCAGGGGAAGAAGGATTCGAATTGTTAAGATGCAGTTGCATCGGTGCGTATATGTATCAGACGGGAGCCAAAAGAAACCAATTCCGGCATGGTGAATGCTCATTTATGTTATTCGTTGTGAACATGATAACCTGTAAAGGGTAAATTAAAGGGTAATAGAATTACCATAATATTCCATATTAAAAAACAGCTTATTATAATCATTATACATTTATTGCATTTATTGCATTTTATTACTGGAAACCGTTGTTTTTCAATGCTTTGAGCGTGTAATACTTTTTGCATTTTATTGCATTCATTGACATTCATTAAAAGGGAACCGCGTCTGTTTCTTCCTGAAAACCCTAACGGCACTGAGCCACGATCTGCGGCTCCTGATGGGCCTCACTACCCCCCGGGTGGTGGTCTCTTACGTGCGTTTATGTTGCGTGTAGTTTTACGCCATCAACCACTTTTTGAACCAATCCCCGTACCGATCCAAAATAGCTATGGCGGCGGCATTTGCTAGCCACGGGTTATCGCTATCGAGCTTTGCTGTAAGCTTCTTCAGCCTGGCCTCTTCTTCGTTTCTCATTACTCGTGCTATTTTCCTAAACTGCTTTTCTTGATACCGATTGAAATACTTCTGCATCTCCGTATGCCGGAACCAGCGCCAAACCGTTGTGCGGTGTACACCCAAAGCATAGGCCACTTCCTGTAGGCGATAGCCTCCATCAACCAGCATTGTGACCGCTGCCTGCTGTTTTTCTCCTATCAGGAATTTTCGCTTCTTCTTCTGTTTGTCCATAATCACACCTCCCGTCTTCTTGATACCCCCGGAGGGGGTCTTGCTCACGAGTGTTCGTGTATAGGATAAAGGGGCGAAGTTTTCCGGGAGTCCCACCTCAGAATCGCCCCCCCCGGGGTTCCGTAGGGGTGGTATCCCCCCTATGTAAGGGGACGTTCTTGGGTGCCGTCCCTTTTGCTGATGCCGACAAGAGGAAGGGCCAGCACGGGGAGCGAGCTCCCTCGTTCAAGGTGGCGCTTTGTCCTTGAACCTCTCTCCCTACCTGAATAATACCACAGAAAGCTGCTTTTCCAAAGAGACGACTAGCGGGCATTACATGAATGGCGCGGACAGTTTATCGTGGGATGGTCGATCCGGGCAACGGCATTTCGGCAGCGAATTTGAAACGCTTCTGCAACAAGGGATACAATTTTGAATTGTCAGAGTCGAATTCCACCTTCATCATCACCCTTTATGAAGGGGTGAGAGCACCTTGAAAATGGTACATGAGAATGGTACACATTTCGCAAGAGATATTTTACAGATTTGATGCAGATAAATCAATACTTTTCCACAGTATTGCCTTGACTACTATCAACTTTATCACAACTTCTGGCGGCGGGCGGCTTGCTCCCCTTAGCCGCCAGCTTATTTGAATGTGCACTTTCAATATTACTTACCAAATGAGTGACTTTTACCCATTTCTATTCTGGTGCATGGACAGTATAAAATGGATGGCTGGTATTTTGCCTATGACCACAGAAGCGGCAAGTTCGGCTATGTCAATCCCAACAACGTGATGTGATCGCATCTTTGGCGTCCGATCAGCTCCCGCTCGGTGCAAGACTTCCACCTTGCTCGGCGGCTGGTCCAGCAAAGC
>JAILBG010000001.1:0-26474 GCA_024681215.1 Clostridiales bacterium | reverse complement strand
GCACCTACAGCTCAATCCAGTTTCTCCACCAGCTGGTAAAAGCGTGTCCGTTCCAGATCAAAAGGATCCAGACAGACAACGGGACAGAATGGACGAAGCAATTGATAGCCAACGATCCAAAGGATCTGACCTCATTCGAGTTGGGATTAAAGGCATATGGTATCGAATATCAGCGGATCAGGGTAGCCACTCCACGACATAATGGCAAAGTGGAACGGCAGCACAGAATCGACCAGGCGCGGTTTTACAATGACTTAAGGATGTTTTCACTGATGGATGGTCAGCGGCAGCTGGCTGAGTATCAAAGGAAATCGAATGATTACATCAAGGGATGTTTAGGCATGCGTTCGCCGAATCAGATGATTGAACTGTACCTGGGAGTGATGTAAAGTAGTCAAGGCCGGCCGGGGGCCGGCCAGCAAGATGATATCACTTGGTGACGGGTCAAGGTCGGGTAGTATTTTTCCGGCATCCGTATAGCCGAAAAAAACTCCACCCTCTGCCTTGACCCTGCTACAGGGTAAATATGTAACCTATGTTTGACAAACCAACACTGACCAGCAACTGGGTGGATGAGGTGTACCTGGACGTACCTCCCCAGACCGATCTGCCCGTGGAACTGATCAACAGCCTCATCCGCATGGGCATTACCATCCATACCGCGCTGACGCATCTGGATGATATTGAATCCCGCCATAAGAACGTGGAATGGATCTGCGGACATCTGACCATCACCACATCCCTGGGGTATATCACAGAACGAGATCTTTTCCTGAAGCGGCTTATGGACATCGCGGGCGGGCTGCTCGGATCCCTGGTCACAGTGCTGCTCATTCCGCCAGTGGGACTGGCTATCTGGCTGTCCGATCCGGGTCCGATCTTTTTCGCGCAGACACGGATCGGGGAGAATGGGAAAAAGTTCCAGATCTACAAGTTCCGCAGCATGTATATGGACGCGGAAGCGCGCAAGAAGAAACTTGCGCAGGAAACCGGACAGGAGGACCAGCTTATGTTCAAGCTGGAGGATGATCCGCGCATCATCGGGCAGAGGGAAGGATCTGACGGGAAATGGAAAAAGGGAGTCGGCGGATGGATCCGGGATCTGTCGCTGGATGAGTTTCCCCAGTTCTTCAATGTTCTGAAGGGGGATATGTCTCTGGTCGGAATCCGCCCGCCGACGGTGGATGAATGGCTCCAGTACGAGCCCTTCCACCGGTCCAGAATGTCCACCCGGCCGGGAATCACTGGTCTGTGGCAGGTCAGCGGCCGGAGCAAGATCCGCGATTTTGACGTGGTGGTCCGCCTGGACCGGGAATATATCGAAAACTGGTCCCTGAAGCAGGGTATCCATATTCTGTTCAAAACCGTATGGGTCGTGCTTACCCGGAAGGGCGCCATGTGACTCCCGGATCTGTTCCATCAGAATTTCCTGCTTTACGTGCGGCCATTCCGGCGGCTTTGTCCGGGAACAACCGGCCGGGGCAGGAATCTGCGGCGATGTGTATTTTCATGAGGAGCTGAAGGGATGGGGAAGCTGTTTGAAAACAAGGTCGCCGTAATCACCGGAGGAGCTCACGGCATCGGAAGAGCCATCGCGGATGCCTTCCTGCGGGAAGGTGCCGCCGTGCATATTATCGATCTCCGGCCCGGCGGATGGTTCGTGGGAGATGTCGGCGACAAGCAAACCCTGGAGCGCTTTGCGGAGCACGTGATCCGGGAGAGCGGCCATGTGGATTTTCTGATCAACAATGCGCTGCCGCTGATGAAAGGCATCGATGAGTGCAGCTATGAGGATTTTGTGCGGGCGCAGCTGGTGGGAGTTGCCGCGCCCTTTTACCTGACCAAGCTCTTTGTTCCCTGCTTTGCGGAAGGCGCTTCCGTGATCAATATTTCCTCTTCCCGGGACCGGATGAGCCAGCCGGAGACGGAGAGCTATACCGCCGCCAAGGGCGGCATTGCCGCGCTCACCCATGCGATGGCGGTCAGCCTGGCAGGAAAGGTGCGCGTCAACAGCATCTCTCCCGGCTGGATTGACACCACATGCAGCGACATCACCGGCCCGGACGCGGTTCAGCAACCGGCAGGACGTGTCGGAAAACCTGACGATATCGCGGAAATGGCACTGTTCCTGTGCTCGGACAAGGCAGGATTCATCACCGGCGAGAACATCTGCATCGATGGGGGCATGACAAAGCTCATGATTTATCATGGCGATCATGGGTGGAGCTATTCAGGTTGACAAGCTTCCCTGCAGGCGTTAGAATTGAGAACGATTCTCAATTGCCGGAGAAAGATGCAGAACCGGGCAGGCAGGTCAGACGGCGGGAGGTAAAGCTGCCGATGCGGCTGAAAACGAACCCGGGCGGGTGCATCCCAGGGCGGCAGAAACCGGAGGAAGCTGAAATTGAAGAAGATACTCAGCCTGGGGATGATCCTGGCTCTGGCGGTATGCGGCCTGTTTCCCGCCGCAGCCGCGGAAGAAAAAGAATACCAGATCGTGACGACGATCTTTCCCATCTATGACTGGACGAGGGAAGTTGCCCTGGGAAATGATCATGCGCAGATTACATTCCTGCTGGATAACGGCACGGATCTGCACAGCTATCAGCCCACCGCAGCGGATATCCTGAAGATCGCCTCCTGCGATGTGTTCATCTATGTGGGAGGCGAGTCGGACAGATGGGTGGCGGATGCTCTGCGGGAAACCGTCAATCCCGACAGGATTATTATCAGTCTCGTGGAGGCCCTGGGTGAAGACGTCCGGACGGAAGAAACCGTCGAGGGCATGGAACATGAGCAGGAGGAACAGGACGGGGAGGATGAAGCGGACGAACACGTCTGGCTGAGCCTGCGCAACGCACAGAAGCTTGTGCGTGTCATCGCGGCTGCACTTGGCAAGGCAGATCCGGCCTGTGCCAAAGGTTACCAGGCCAACGCCGAGGCATACAGCGAAAAGCTTGCTGAGCTGGATCAGGAATACCGTCAGATGGTATCAGAAGCTGATTTTCATACCATTCTTTTCGGGGACCGTTTTCCCTTCCGCTATCTTGCCGATGACTACCATCTCAGCTATTATGCCGCTTTTTCCGGATGCTCGGCGGAAACGGAAGCCAGCTTTCAGACCATTGTATTTCTGGCCCGGAAAATCGATGAACTGAAGCTGCCTGCTGTGCTGACCATGGAGGGGGCCAACCACCATATCGCAGAAACCATTATCAATGCCACCGCGTCGAAAGACCAGAAGCTGCTGACGATGAATTCCATGCAGGGATGCACGCTGCGGGATGCGCAGTCAGGAGTGACCTATCTTTCCATTATGCAGGAGAACCTGGAAAAGCTGAAGCTGGCGCTTCACTGACCCTGTGACGGCCAGGAAATGAGCGACAGAGATCATTATGAAGCCGCGCGGTATCGGAAGAAACGGCGCGGCTTCTGCATCCGGGAGGAAAGCATTCGGCCTTCCTCTCGGAAGGAGGCTGATCCGGCACGGTGGAAGGAGACCTGTATCCTTCCGAAAACACAGAAGCAAAACAGGGAAATCCGGCAGGCCAGGAGATGACGGAAAGATGTTTATACTATTTTTGCCCGGAAATCTTTCCAATGTGCGGGACGAATGCTATAATGACAATGGAATAATCTCCGGGGCGGAGCAGGAACGGCCGTAAGCGGGAAAAGAACCGGAAAAGATGCGGGACCGGATGCGGGATTCCTGCATAAAAAGAGGCGGACCATGGGCATTACGAAGACGGATTTCATGCGGGGAATGCAGTGTCCCAAAATGCTTTGGCTGGATAAGCACCGGCCGGGACTTCGGGTGATTCCACCGGAAGTGCAGGAAAGACTGGACGCCGGGAATGAATTCGGAGATCAGGCCATGGGGATGTTCGGACCCTATGAGGAAATGACGGTTTACAGACCGGGAACCCGCATTCCCGACAAGAAAAAGATGGCGGAGAAGACCGCGGAGCATCTGCGGATGGGGACCCCTGTGATCTGCGAAGCCGCCTTTCTTTATTACAATAACTACTGTGCGGTGGACATTCTCCGGAAAACCGGAACAGGGTACGATTTCTACGAGGTGAAGAACAGCCCTGAGGTGCATGAACAGTTCATCCGGGATGCCGGCTTTCAGTATTATATTCTGACGCGGGCCGGGCTGAAGATCGACCGGATCTGCATTGTGACCCACGGCCCCGGGGAAAACCCTTTCTGCCCGGTGGAGATTACCCGGGAGGCCAAGAGCCTTTACCGATGGGTGAACGAACACATCTGGGACCTGAACCGCATGCAGAAGCAGAAGGAAGAGATCCGGACGGAACCGGGTCCGCAGTGCCTGGAGCCTTACGGCTGCTGGTATTATGACTACTGCCACGGGACCCGGAAGCAGGAGGAGCAGATCAGGATCGGCGAATACCTGTTCTGATGGGACCGGGAGCAGGACGAACAGCCCACGGGCTTCGGGAGCTCCGCGCGATCCACGGCAGCCCGGCCCGGAGCACGGAGGAAAAGGAACAGGAGGGAATCATGAAAACACTCTATCTGGAATGCGGAATGGGCGCCGCGGGAGATATGCTGACCGCCGCGCTGCTGGAGCTGACCGGGGACCGGGAAGCATTTCTGAAGCGGATGAACTCCCTCGGGCTGCCCGGAGTAAGGGTGGAAGCGGAGCCCATGACCAAATGCGGAATCGTGGGAACGCACATGAAGGTGGCTGTTCACGGAGAAGAAGAGGAATCCCTGGATGCCATGGATAAGGCGGGCCTCGTTTATTCCCAGGATCATGATCCTTCCCATTTTCACGGGGATGAGCATGAACACGGACATTTCCATACGGAGGGAGAGGTTCACGGACATGAGCATCTCCATGAAGGAAAGCATGCACATGATTCCGGCCATGTGCATGATCATGATCACGGGGAGCATGGCCATCATCACCATGCGTCCCTGCCGGATATCGAAGCGCTGATTGACAGCCTGAACGTCTCCGAACGGGTCAGGAAGGATGCGAAGGATGTCTATCATCTGATTGCGGAGGCGGAAAGTCATGCTCATGGAAGGCCCGTCCACGAAATCCATTTCCATGAGGTGGGCACCCTGGACGCGGTGGCGGATGTGGTGGCTGTTTGTCTGCTGATGGAACAGCTGAACCCGGACCAGGTGGCCGCTTCCCCGGTGCACGTAGGCGCCGGATACGTGCGTTGCATGCACGGCACGCTCCCGGTGCCGGCTCCGGCCACAGCCTGGATTCTGAGAGATGTTCCGACGTACGGTGGCCAGGTGCAGGGAGAGCTGTGCACTCCCACCGGTGCCGCGCTGCTGAAGCATTTTGTGACCCGGTTTGGCGACCGGCCTGTGATGCGGGTGCGCGCCATCGGATACGGGATGGGTAAAAAGGATTTTGAGAGGGCAAACTGTGTCCGGGCATTCTGGGGCGAAACCGAAGGGGAGCTGGAACTGGTCACGAAGCTGGAATGCAACCTGGACGACATGACCGGAGAAGATCTCGCTTACGCCATGGAGCAGCTGTTTCAATGCGGGGCACGGGAAGTATTCACCCAGGCGGTCGGCATGAAAAAGAGCCGGCCCGGGATTCTGCTGAACGTGCTGTGCGCCCGGGAGGATGCCGACAGGATGGCGGAAGCGGTTATGAAGCATACGACCACACTGGGAATCCGACGGATGGATATGAGCCGGTATGCTCTGAAGCGTAGAATAGAGCCTGTCAGCACGCCCTTCGGAGAAATCCGGATGAAGTTTGCTTCCGGAATGGGAGTCGAGCGGGCCAAACCGGAATTCGAGGACCTGGCTGCCCTGGCCCGGGAGAAGGGCGTTTCCATTGCGCAGATCCGAAAGGAGATCGGGCTGTAATACAGGGGAATAAGAAAAAACCGAAGGCCGGGGAGATGTCCCCGGCCTTCGGCCTATCCGGTGGAATGAGGCGGAACGATTCGAACCGAATGAACCTTCCGCGGCAGGAGAGAAGGGAAAACCGGCTAGAGCTGGAGAAGCTGCACCTCCGTTTTCCCATCGAATTCCTGCGTAAGCACGGAAATCATTTCCGTGTGACTGGTGGGAACATTTTTCCCGACATAATCCGGGCGGATGGGAAGCTCGCGGTGTCCGCGATCGACGAGGACGGCCAGTTGAATCGAACGGGGCCGGCCGAAATGGAAAACCGCATCGATGGCAGCCCGGGCCGTCCGTCCGGTATAGATAACGTCATCCACGATCACGATCTTTTTGCCCTGAACCCGGAACGGAACTTCGCTTCTGCCGGTTTCGGGAAGATCGCTGAGCTCGGAAAGATCATCCCGGTAGAGACTGATATCCACGGTACCCAGAGGCACGTCCACCCCTTCAAAGCGCTTCAGATTCTCCCGCAGCATGGCGGCCAGGGGGACACCACGGCGGCGGATGCCCAAAAGGCAGAGATCCCGGGTTCCGTTGTTTTTTTCAATGATTTCGTGGGTAATGCGAAGGAGGCTTCGGCGGACCGCTTCCTCATCCATGATCACCGATTTCAGTTTCATGATGCCTCCTGAATAAAGCTGCAGGGGATCCTGAAGGATCCCCTGCAGCGTGTTGTCAGACCGGATTATTTGGTGGTCCGGTTGAACAGCAGATTGACGATAATACCCAGAATCAGAGCACAGGCGACCTCGGTGAGCGTGATGGAACCGATGTGGACGCTCATTCCGCCGATTCCGGCAATCAGGATCGCGGAAGCCGTGAAAAGATTTCGGTTGTCATTCAGATCCACCGGCTGCAGCATTTTCAGACCGGAAACAGCGATGAAGCCGTACAGGGTAATGCAGACGCCACCCATGACGCAGGTGGGAATCGTGCTGAGGAAGGTGACGAAGGGGCCGAAGAAGCTGGCGACAATCGCCATGATTGCGGTCACCACGATGGTGATGACCGAAGCATTGCCGGTGATGGCCACGCACCCAACGGACTCGCCGTAGGTGGTGTTCGGGCAGCCGCCGAAGAACGCGCCGGCCATGGAACCGATGCCGTCTCCCAGGAGGGTACGATGCAGGCCGGGATCCTCCAGCAGCTCGGTGCCGATGATGGTGGAGAGGTTCTTATGATCCGCGATATGCTCCGCGAAAACCACGAAAGCGACCGGCACATAGGCCACGGCGATGGTGGCCACATACTGGGCCGTGATATCCTTCGCGCCCCGGAAGGCCTTCAGGAAGGTGAAATCCGGAACCCACTGCATATGGGAGAACGCGGTGAAGTCCAGAATCTTCAGGGATTCCTTGCCCGCAGCTCCGCCGATCAGCGTGAAGATCAGAGCTACAACGTAGCCCGCCAGGATGCCGATGATAAAGGGGATCAGACGGATCATCTTCTTCCCCCGCACGGAACACCAGATGACCACCAGCAGGGTAACCATGGCGCAGATCAGATTTGCCAGGGTGCCCCATCCGCCGGTGCCGAAGATTTTATAGCCGTCCAGGCTGGGGCTGCCGAAGCCGAAGGAATTGGCGATGGCGTTTCCGGCCAGGGACAGTCCGATGATGGCAACCGTGGGTCCGATGACCACAGGCGGCATAAGCCGATTGATCCATTTTACTCCGGCCATCCTGACAATGATGGCCAGCACCACATAGACCAGCCCGGCGAAAACCGCGCCCAGCAGCAGGCCCATATACCCGGCTTCAACGGTGACGGCTCCGGCGAAGGCCGCGAACATGGAACCGAGGAAAGCAAAGCTGGATCCGAGGAACACAGGGCTCCGGAATTTCGTGAAGCAAAGGTAGACCAGGGTGCCGACGCCCGCGCCGAAAAGCGCGGCGCTCTGGCTCATCCCGTTACCCACGATGGAGGGAACGGCGATGGTGGCCGCGAGAATTGCCAGGAGCTGCTGCAGGGCGAAGATCATGGTCTGCCCAAACTTGGGTCTGTCCTTAACGCCATAGACGAGGTTCATTTACAGATTACCCCCTACTGTTTTATTTCAGCGGATCCAAAAGAAAACAGCTTCCGGCCGGAAGCCGCAAGCCGCAGATGCACACAAAAAACATGGCTGCATCTTGCCGGTATCCCGTACCGCCTTAAAGATCCACCGCGGCAAAAGATACCATCTTTTATAAACCGCGTCAAGGGAGCAAGTATTAAGAATTTCTAAATTCGGGAACCATCCGCCCGCTTCCCGGGGAAGAAGACGGTTTATGAAAAAAAGACGGAATTTTCTCTTGACAAAGGAATAAAAAAGAGGTATTTTAGTAAAGCCGCTTGCGAGGGAAGTTCCCATGGAGCTTCGGCACCGGTTGCGGGAGCATAGCTCAGCTGGGAGAGCACTTGCCTTACAAGCAAGGGGTCACAGGTTCGAGCCCTGTTGTTCCCACTTCATATACGGCCCGGTAGCTCAGTTGGTTAGAGCGCCAGCCTGTCACGCTGGAGGTCGAGGGTTCGAGCCCCTTCCGGGTCGCCATAAGCCTTGGTAGCTCAGTCGGTAGAGCATGTGACTGAAAATCACAGTGTCGGTGGTTCAACTCCGCCCCAAGGCACCTTCAAATAAGCGGTAGTAGCTCAGTTGGTAGAGCGCCACCTTGCCAAGGTGGAGGTCGCGAGTCCGAGCCTCGTCTACCGCTCCATTTTTTCTAAGGCGCCATAGCCAAGTGGTAAGGCGAAGGTCTGCAAAACCTTTATGCTCCGGTCCGAATCCGGATGGCGCCTCCATAAGAAGCTGCCGTTTCAGACGGCAGTTTTTTTGTGCCGCCGTTTTTCCTGTGCATATTTTGCGGCCCGCGCCCCTCCGGGCGTTGACAGACGCACCGGGATGGGATATGCTGACACTGTATGAACCTGATGGGAACGGAACGGCATTTTATCATCCGGAGGAGAAGCGGCATGATCACCGTCAGCATCGAGGACGCCCTGCGCTACGCCGGGGTGCGTGCGCCCACGGAGGCGGACCGCGCGGCCATGGCCCGCCGGGCGGAGCAGGTGCTGCGCGTCTGCCCTCCCCGATGGGTCTGCCGGGTGCTGACGCCCGAGGAAACGGCGGCGGGCATCCGCCTGCGGGAAGCGGACCTGACGCTGCCCGGCAAGCTGGCCGAAAAAATGCTGTCCGGCTGCAGATACGCTTTGGTGCTGGCGTGCACCCTGGGGGCGGCCTTCGACGCGCTGCTGCGCGCCGCCCAGGCCCGGAACATGGCGGAAGCCCTGCTGCTGGACGCCTGCGGCAGCGCCGCGGCGGAGGCGGGCTGCGACGAAGCGGAAAGGGAGATCGCCGCCCGGTTCCCGGAATTGTACCTCACCGATCGCTTCAGCCCCGGCTACGGCGACCTGCCGCTGACGCTGCAAGCCCCCCTGCTGGCCGTCACGGACGCGGAAAAGCGCCTGGGCGTCCACGTCCATCCCGGCTCCTGCCTGCTTCTGCCCGTCAAAACGGTCACCGCCCTGGCGGGCATCGCTTCCGCTCCCCGGCCCGCCCGCATCCGGGGCTGCGCATACTGTCAGCTGCGGGACCATTGCGCCCTGCGAAAAGGAGGAACCTGCTGTGCCTTGGAATCCTGACTCGGTCACGCTGCTGGACGGCGCTATGGGCACCATGCTGCAGAAAATGGGCCTGCGCCCCGGGCAGATCCCGGAAATGACGAACCTGACGCACCCCGAATGGGTGCGCAGTATCCACGCGGGATACATCACCGCGGGCAGCCGGATCATCTACGCCAACACCTTCGGGGCCAACCGCCTGAAGCTGAAGGATACGGGCCATACCGTCCGGGAGATCGTGGCAGCGGGCGTCGGGATCGCCCGGGAAGCCGCGGCGGGCACGGACGCCCTGGTGGGCCTGGACGTGGGGCCCCTGGGCGCGCTTTTGGAGCCCCTGGGCACGCTGCCCTTCGAGGAGGCGTACGGCCTTTTCGCCGAGATCGTGGAAGCCGGGCGGGACGCCGGGGCGGACCTGATCGCCATCGAAACCATGACGGACCTGCAGGAGGCCCGCGCCGCCCTGCTGGCCGCCAAGGAGCATGCGTCCCTCCCCGTGTTCGTCACCATGAGCTTCGACCCCTCCGGCCGCACCTTCACCGGCTGCGCCCCCAGCTGCATGGCCCGGGTGCTGGAAGGCCTGGGGGCGGACGCCGTGGGGCTCAACTGCTCCCTGGGCCCCCGGGAGGCGCTGCCGCTGGTAAAGGCAATCGCCCGGAACACCCGCCTGCCCGTCATCGCCAAGCCCAACGCGGGCTTGCCGGACCCGGTGGACGGGCATTACGATCTGTCCCCCGCCGGATTTGCCGACGCCATGAAGGCGCTGGCGGAGGCGGGCGCCACGGTGGTGGGCGGCTGCTGTGGCACGGACCCGGCATATATCAGCGCCCTGCGCGATGCCCTTGCCGGCGTCGTTCCCGCGCGCCCCGCCTTCGATGAAACGCCCTTCGTCTGCACCGCCTCCGTGCCCCTGCCCCTGGACCGGCCCCGGGTGATCGGCGAAAGGATCAACCCCACGGGCAAGAAGCGCTTCCAGCAGGCGCTCATAGAAAACGATCTTAACTATATCGTGGGCGTGGCCGTGCAGCAGATGGACGCCGGCGCGGAGATCCTGGACGTGAACGTGGGCTATCCCGGCGTGGACGAAGAGGACATGCTGCCCCGGGTGGTGAAGGCGCTGCAATCCGCGGTGGATATCCCTCTGCAGCTGGACAGCGTCAGCCCCGCGGCCCTGGAGGCCGCCCTGTGGGTCTATTGCGGCAAGGCCGCGGTCAATTCCGTCAGCGGCAAGGAAAGCTCCCTGGAGGCGCTGCTGCCCATCGTGAAGAAATACGGCGCGGCAGTGGTGGGCCTGGCCCTGGACGACGCGGGGCTGCCCGACACGGCGGAAAAGCGCGTGGAGATCGCGGAAAAGATCCTGGCCCGGGCCACGGCCGCAGGCATCCCCCGGCAGGACGTGTGGATCGACTGCCTCACCCTCACCGTTTCCGCCCAGCAGGAGCAGGCCCGGGAAACCCTGCGGGCCGTGGAACGGGTGAGCCGGGAAATGGGCCTTCCCACGGTGCTGGGGGTCAGCAACATTTCCTTCGGCCTGCCGGAAAGGCAGAAGATCACCCAGGCGTTCCTGCTCCGGGCGCTGCAGGCCGGGCTGACGCTGCCCATCGTGAACCCCAACCAGCAGGAGCTTATGGACCTGATCGCGGCCAACCGCGCCCTGAACGGCGAGGACCCGGGCTGCGCGGGATACATTTCCCGGTTCGCCGGCACCCCGGCCCCCGCGGCCGTCACCGCCGCCCCCGGCGACCTTTCCCTGCAGGACGCGGTGATCCGGGGCCTGAAGGCGGACGCCGCCCGGGCTGCCCGGGAAATGCTCCGCGATACGCCGGAAATGGACGTGGTGGAACGCCATCTGATCCCGGCGCTGGACCGGGTGGGCGCGGATTACGAAAGCGGACGGGTGTTCCTGCCCCAGCTTCTCTCCGCCGCCCAGGCCGCCCAAAGCGTATTTGAGGAAATCAAAAACAGCCTGGCCGCCAAAGGCGGCCGGGCGGAAAACAAGGGAGAGATCCTCCTGGCCACCGTCCAGGGGGATATCCACGATATCGGCAAGAACATCGTAAAAACCGTGCTGGAAAACTACGGCTACCGGGTGATCGACCTGGGACGGGACGTGGCCCCCGAAACCGTCGTCCGGGCCGCAGAGGAAACGGGCGCGCAGCTGGTGGGGCTTTCCGCCCTCATGACCACCACCCTGCCCGCCATGGAGGAAACGGCCCGGCAGCTGCGGCAGATGAAAAACGCCCCCGCCGTGATGGTGGGCGGCGCCGTGGTCACGGCGGAGTACGCCGGCCGCATCGGCGCCCTTTACGCCCGGGACGCCCGGGCGGCGGTGACGTTGGCGAAGCAGGTGTTTGAAAAATGCAGGTGATCGCCCGCATCCGCACGGACTTTCCGGAAAAATTCGGCATTCCCCGGCAGAGCGGCCTGGTGCCGTCCCTGCGGGGCCGCATCGTGTTTGAGCCGCCCTACCGCAGCCCGGACGCCCTGCGGGGCCTGGAGGAGTATTCCCATCTGTGGCTGATCTGGGCGTTTTCCCAAAACCGGGATGTCCCCTGGTCCCCCACGGTGCGGCCGCCCCGGCTGGGGGGCAACGTGCGGGTGGGGGTGTTCGCCTCCCGGTCGCCCTTTAGGCCCAACCCCATCGGGCTGAGCTGCGTAAAGCTCGAAGGCATCTCACCGGACGGGCCCGACGGCCCGGTGCTCCTGGTTTCCGGGGCGGACCTGATGGACGGCACGCCGATTTTGGACATCAAGCCCTATCTGCCCTACGCGGACTGCCATCCCGAGGCCCGGGGCGGCTTCGGGGAAGCGCGAAAGGACCACCGCCTGCAGGTGATCTGCCCATCGGAGCTGCTGGTGCAGATCCCCGGAGAGCACCGGGATACGGTGCTTTCCCTCCTGGCCCTGGACCCCCGCCCCTCCTATCAGCACGACCCGGAACGGATCTACGGCATGGCCTACGCCGGCATGGACGTGCGCTTCACCGTAGACGGAGAAACGCTCACCGTAAAGGAGATCCGGAATCTCTGATCCGGCGGCAGGAAATAAAACAGGCGCGTACTTGTTACGCGCCTGTTTCTGTTTGCAGATTTCCGTCAGATCGCCTGGGCCCGCAGCCGGTAGCCCAGCCGGTACACCGTTTCGATGCACGCGAACCCCAGCTTCTTGCGCAGCCGCTGGATGTGCACGTCCACCGTGCGGGTGTCCCCCGGGCTCTGGTAGCCCCAGGCGTCCCGGAGCAATTCCTGGCGGCTCACGGGCCGGTCGGCGTTCTGGGCCAGTTCCTGCAAAAGATAAAATTCCTGCTGGGTCAGATTGCACGGCTGGCCGTCCACATACGCGGCCCGCTCTTCCTCGTCGATGGAAAGCAGCGCGGTTTCATTTTCCTGGGGTTTCATCGAAAGCAGTGTACTCATTTCTTCCGTCACCTCATACATATAGACGAATGAGCAGGCTGGTTTGTTCCAGGGCGGGCAAAAAAACCGTAAAAAAACCGCAATCATTCTTTCACATTTTCCGGCAGTTCCGGCAATCCCTGCCCGGATGCCCGCATAAATCCGCCCCTGGGCATGCATACTATGCAGGGAAACAGGCAAAACGAGACGGAGGGAACGACATGGAAACTGCGCTGCATCTTTCCCACAACGGATGGACCGAAGAAGAAACACAGCGGCTGTGGCAGGAGATCGAGGCGGCGTCGCAGACCGGCGCGCCCCTGCGGGGCGTGTTCGAGCGCATGGGCCAGGCCCTGGGCCGCAAGCCCAACAGCGTCAGGAATTATTACTACATGCGGCTGCGCGCCCAGGGAGACGAGGCCCTGCGCCGGGCCCAGCCCTTTGAAACCTTCACGGACGGAGAGATCCACGATCTGCTGCGGAGCATCCTCTCCGCCCGGGCCCGGGGGCAATCGGTCCGCAGCTGCGTCACCGCCCTGGCGGGCGGGGACCGCACGAAAATGCTGCGGTATCAGAACAAATACCGGTCCATCCTGCGCAAAAAGCCCGGGCTGATCGCCCGGGTGTGCGAGGAAATGCAGGCGGAGGGGCTGCCCTGTCCCCCGCCTCCCGTCACCGTCACCGTGCGGCCCCTCTCCCCGGAAAAGGACGCGCCCCTGCCCGCCGTGGACCCGGACGTCAGCCAGATCCTGCGCTCGCTGTCCTCCCTGGCGGAGCGCGCCATGAAAGAAGCCGACCCGGAGAGCGACCGGCTCAAGGTGCAGCGGGATCTTCTGCTCATGCAGATGGAGGATCTGCAGCTGGCCGCCCGGGCCATGGTGGACCGCTGCAAGGATTTCCTGGGCCGCGGCGCCCAGGAGCAGGCCCAGGCCCTGCCTCAGTTCTGCCAGGATCTGGCCGAGCGCGCCGCCCGGCTGGAAAGCCTGTCCGGCTGAAAGAACAGGATGCGTGCCGCCCCGGGAAAGCCGCTTCTGCCGCTTTTCCCATTCATCCGCTGAAACAAAAAGGAGCTTCCAGCGACGGTTTTTCCGCCGGAAGCTCCTTTTTTGGGATCGAAGATCGTTTTTATGCCAGCAGCCCGATCAGCGCATCGCCGTACTGGGCGCAGGAAGCGCCTTCCCGGCCGCCCGTGATGGGCGCGATCCGGGCGGCTTCGGTGATGGCGGCGTCCAGCTTTTCAGCCTTGTCGGTGAGGCCGATATGGCGCAGCAGCATCACGGCGGCCCGCAGGATGCTCTCCGGGTTGGCGTAGTCCCCCATGCCCCGGGCGATCATCCGGGGCGCGGAGCCGTGGATGGCCTCGAACATGGCGCAGCGGTCGCCGATGTTGGCGCTGCCCGCGGTGCCCACGCCGCCCTGGATCTGGGCGGCCTCGTCGGTGATGATGTCGCCGTAGAGGTTGGGCAACACGAACACCTGCAGCTGGCTGCGCATGGCGGGCTTGAGGAGATTGGCGGTCATGATGTCGATGAAATACTCGTCCGCCTGGATCTCCGGGTATTCCGCGGCGATTTCCCGGCACAGGACGGAGAACATGCCGTCGGTTTTTTTCATGATGTTGGATTTGGTCACGATGGCCACGTGGGTCTTGCCGTTCTTCCGGGCGTATTCAAAGGCCGCTCGGGCGATGCGGCGGGTTCCCGCCACGGTGGTCACCTTGAAATCCATGGTCAGAAGCCCCGGGATCTCGATGCCCTGGCTGCCCAGGGCGTATTCGCCCTCGGTGTTTTCCCGGAAGAACATCCAGTCGATGCCCTCCTCCGGCACGCACACCGGACGCACGTTGGCGTACAGGTCCAGCTCCCGGCGCATGGCCACGTTGGCGCTTTCCAGCGCTTCGCCGCCGGAGGGGGTGGTGGTGGGGCCCTTGAGCAGCACGTCGCATTCCTTGATGGCGGCCAGCACGTCGTCGGGAATGGCCTTGCCCACCGCCAGGCGGTTTTCGATGGTCAGCCCGTCGATGGTGCGCAATTCGATTTTGCCCGCCGCGATCTCGTCCTTGAGCAGCGCCGCCAGCGCACGTTCCGCTTGGGCAGTGATGATGGGGCCGATGCCGTCGCCGCCGATCACGCCGATAACGGTCTTTTCCTTCTTTTCCGGGGACTTTTCGCAGTTCATCTGCTCCGCCCGGCGCGCCTGTTTTTCCAACAGCTCCCGATAATGATTGACCGCCTGGTCAATGGCGTTCTGGTTCGTCATACGTTTGCCTCCTTCGTATAGGTCAGCAGCCCGCCCGCCTTGAGGATGGCGATCTGCCGCGGGGTCAGGGGATAGGAAAGGGCGATTGCCTTGCCGTTCACCCGGGCCGTCAAATGGCCCGACGCGATGTTTTCATGGATGTTCCCGATCACCAGGGTATCGCCCTCCCGCAGGGCGTCGTAATCCGCGGGATCGTCGAAGGTCAGCGGCAGGATGCCGGCGTTGATCAGGTTGGCCGCGTGGATGCGGGCGAAGGATTTGGCGATCACGCACCGCACCCCCAGATACAGCGGCACCAGCGCCGCGTGCTCCCGTGAGGAGCCCTGGCCGTAATTGGCGCCGCCCACCACGCAGGAGCGGCCCAGGCCCTTGGCCCGCTCCGGGAAATGCTCGTCGCACACGCCGAAGCAGAATTCGCTCATTTTGGGGATGTTGCTGCGGAAGGGCAGCACCTTCGCCCCCGCGGGCATGATGTGGTCGGTGGTGATATTGTCCCCCACCTTCAGGGACACCGGCAGCGTCAGGCTGTCCGGCATCTTTTCCCCCTTGGGGAAGGGCTTGATGTTGGGCCCGCGCTCCACGGAAAGCTGCTCCGCTTCTTCTGCCGGGGCCGGGGCGATCACGCCGCCGTCGTCCACCCGGAAGGCGTCCGGCATCGTGATTTCCGGATAATCCCCCAGGGTGCGGGGATCGGTGATGTACCCGGTGAGGGCGCTGGCGGCGGCGGTTTCCGGGGACGCCAGGTAAATCTGCGCGTCCCGGGTGCCGCTGCGGCCCTCGAAATTGCGGTTGAAGGTGCGCACGCTGACGCCGCCGGACGCGGGCGAAAAGCCCATGCCGATGCAGGGCCCGCAGGCGCATTCCAGGATGCGCGCCCCCGCGGCGATCATATCCCCCAGGGCGCCGCAGGCGGCCAGCATGTTCAGCACCTGCCGGCTGCCGGGGGAAATGGACAGGCTCACCGTATCGGCGATGCGCTTTCCCCGCAGGATAGCGGCCACCCGCAGCATATCCCGCAGGGAGGAATTGGTGCAGCTGCCGATGCACACCTGGGAAACGGCGATCTCCTTTTTGTCCGCCGCCGGGGCCACGTTGTCCGGGGAATGGGGGCAGGCCACCAGGGGAATGAGCGCGTTCAGATCAATGTCGATCACCCGGTCGTATTCCGCGTCGGGGTCGCTTTCCAGGGGCGTCCAATCCTGCTCCCGGCCCTGGGCGCGCAGGAAATCCCGCGTCACCTCGTCGGAGGGGAAGATGGAGGTGGTGGCCCCCAGTTCCGCGCCCATGTTGGTGATGGTGGCGCGCTCGGGGACCGTAAGACCCTTGATGCCCTCGCCGCCCCATTCGATGATGGCGCCCACGCCGCCCTTGACGGACAGGATGCGCAATATCTCCAGGGAAATATCCTTGGCCGTCACCCAGGGGGGCAGCTTGCCCTTCAGGTTCACTTTGTACATTTTGGGCATGGAAATGTAATACGCGCCGCCCCCCATGGCAACGGCCACGTCCATGCCCCCCGCGCCCATGGCCAGCATACCGATGCCGCCGCCGGTGGGGGTGTGGCTGTCGGATCCGATGAGGGTCTTTCCGGGCTTGCCAAAGCGCTCCAGGTGCACCTGATGGCAGATGCCGTTGCCGGGCCGGGAGAAATACACGCCGTATTTCCGGGCCACGGATTGGATGTAGCGGTGATCGTCGGCGTTTTCAAAGCCGCACTGCAATGTGTTATGGTCGATGTAGGCCAGGGATCTTTCCGTTTTCACCCGGGGGATGCCGATGTTTTCCAGGGCCAGGTAAGCCATGGTGCCGGTGGCGTCCTGGGTGAGGGTCTGATCGATGCGCAGGGCGATTTCGCTGCCCTGCTTCATTTCGCCGGAAACCAGGTGGGATGCGATGATCTTCTGCGCGATGGTGCGGCCCATTTTACAGGCTCCTTTCTCTTTCCAGGATGCTGTCCCGGGCGTTCTGAACGTGCAGCACGGTCAGCTGCTCCGCCCTGTCCCCGTCGTGGGCGGCAATGGCCTCGAAAATGGCCCGGTGCTCCGCCAGGGATTTTTCCGCCCGGCTCCGCTTGGACACCGACACCCGGCGGTATTTGAGCAGCTTGCGGTGCAGCGGCTCCAGGGTATCCCGCATGGAATTGCTGCCGCAGAGGGAGTAGATGGTCTGGTGGAAGCGGCTGTCGGCGTTTTTGATGCTGTCGGCGTCGCCCTTCTGGGTGTAGAACTCCTGCAGGTCCACCGTGTCCCGCAGGGCCTGGATGCCCTTTTCGTCCGCGCGCTCCGCGGCCCAGCGGGCAGCCAGCCCCTCCAGCCGCAGCCGGATCTCGCAGATGTCCGCGATGTCCGCCTTCTGAATACCGATCACCCGGGCGCCCTTGGTAGTGGGCTCAATGATCCTTTCCTGGGCCAGGCGGCGCAGCGCCTCCCGGATGGGAGTGCGGCTGACCCCCAGCTGTTCGCTGAGCTTGATTTCGGTAAGGATCTCGTCCCGTTCGTACATGCCGGAGAGGATATCCCGCTCCAGCTCGTCAAACACCTGATCGGCGATGCTGATCATCTTATGCTCCATGTACTTCGCACGGCCTGCGACGGCTTCGCCGCCTGCCCGTGCTCCTCCTTCCTGATATTACAGCCTGCGCAGCTTGCCGCCGCTCAGCTCCTCGATCTTGGTTTCCAATTCGTGGGTGGACATGGCCGCCTGGCGGCCCTCCTCGTACTGTTCGTCGATCCAGGCTTTCAACTGCACCACCAGGGGGTCCTGCTTGCTGACGGCTTCCGCTGCGGTGAGCTGGTAGTTTTCATTGATCCAGTAGGCGATGCCAGCCAGCCCGCTGGTTTTGGAAATCAGCACCGAGGCGGGGCGGTTCAGCAGTTTTTTGGTGTTGAAAATGTTGTAGATCTCCTCGTCCTTGAGCAGCCCGTCGGCGTGGATGCCCGCCCGGGTCACATTGAAATTCCGGCCCACGAAGGGCGTCATGGGCGGGATCTTGTAGCCGATCTTCTTCTGGAAGAAATCGGCGATCTCGGTGATGGCGGTGGGGTTCATGCCGTCCATGCTGCCCCGGAGGGAGGCGTATTCAAACACCATGGCCTCCAGGGGGATGTTCCCCGTGCGCTCCCCGATGCCCAGCAGCGAGCAGTTCACCGCGCAGGCGCCGTACAGCCAGGCGGTGGAGGCGTTGGCCACGGCCTTATAGAAATCGTTGTGGCCGTGCCATTCCAGATACTCGCTCTGCACATCGGAATAATGCTGCAAGCCGTACACGATGCCTGGCACGCTGCGGGGCAAGGCCACCTCGGGATAAGGCACGCCGTAGCCCATGGTGTCGCAGGCCCGGATGCGCACCGGGATGCCCGCGTCCTGGCTCATTTTCATCAGCTCGTTCACGAAGGGCACCACGAACCCGTAGAAGTCCGCCCGGGTCACGTCCTCCAGATGGCACCGGGGCATGACCCCCGCCTCGAAGGCCAGAGCGACGGTTTCCAGGTATTTGTTCATGGCCTCCCGGCGGGTCAGCTTCATTTTCTTGAAAATGTGGTAATCGCTGCAGCTCACCAGGATGCCCGTCTCCCGGATGCCCAGATCCTTGACCAGCTTAAAATCTTCCTTGGTGGCGCGGATCCAGGTGGTGATCTCCGGGAATTGCAGCCCCAGTTCCTGGCAGCGGGCCACGGCCTCCCGGTCCTTCTTGCTGTAAATGAAAAACTCCGTCTGCCGGATGATGCCGTAGGGGCCGCCCAGCTTGTTCATCAGCCTGTACAATTCCACGATCTCATCCACCGTGTACGGGTCCACCGACTGCTGGCCGTCCCGGAAGGAGGTATCCGAAATCCAGATCTCCTCCGGCATGCCCATGGGCACGCGGCGGTGGTTGAAGGGCACCTTCGGCACGCTTTCATAATCATAAATGTCCCGGTACAGATTGGGCTGGCTCACATCCTGCAGGGCGTAACGATAATTTTTCTGCTCCAGCAGGTTGGTTTTCGGGGAAATCTCCAGCACGGCAATCCCTCCTCTCGCTGTTCTGATGTATACAATTATACAGATTGATGTTCGTCTGTAAAGCGAAATACAAAATAAAAACAGCGCCCGCTGCCTTGCCGCCCCGGCGCTGCTGGCCCGGCGCGCCGCATCTTTTTGAGGCGCGATTTCCCGGATTTGCGCGGCGCAGCAAAGCCAAAAAGAGAAAACCCCCGGAGAAAAAGCCTGCTTTCGCTCCGGGGATATCCGTATGTCCATTGAAAACGCCCGGACCCCCGGGTTCACGCCTCCCAGTCCAGCACCGCCAGGCGCGGCTGCTCGCTCAGGTCCTCCCGGGTCAAGCGCAGAAGCGGCATCCGTTCCGCCTTCTCCTCCCCCATCAGCGCCAGGAATTCCTTTTCGTCGCTGATGGGCCAATCGGCGTTGACGGCCGTTTTGTAGTGCATGGGAATCACCGTCCGGGGGCGCAGGGCCTGCACGATCCCAAAGGCGGTTTTCGCGTCCACGGTATAGAAGCCGCCCACGGGCACCATCAGGAGGTCCACCCGCCCCAGGGCCGCGATCTGCGCCTCGGTCAGCGGCGCGCCCTGATCCCCCAAATGGACCAGGGTAAGCCCCTCCATTTCGATCTTCATGATCAGATTTTTTCCCCGCTTGGCGCCGCCGGCGTCGTCATGGACGGAGGGGACGGCGGTGATCTTCTTTTCCGGCGCGGGATACCATACCCCTTCGCTGTCGATGATGGCCGGGGCGCCCAGGGCCTTTTTCGTGTAATTGTGATCCCCGTGGCCGTGGCTGACGGTCACGGCGTCGCAGGGGTATTCCCCCATGGGATAGCCCACGTGGGCGTCGTAGGGGTCCGTCAGCAGACGGAAGCCGTCCGCTCCCTCCAGGTAGAATTCCGAATGGCCGTGATAGGTGATCAGCATTCGTCCTCCGCTCCTTTCTTAAGCGCCCACAGGATCATCCGCCCCCCCGCGGCGGGCAGGGGCAGATGCAGCCGCTGCCGCTCCGCCAGGCAAGGCCGCAGCCAATCGTCCAGGCGGGCAAATTCCTTTCTGTCCAGATCCTTCATGATCCGATAGAGGATCTCCCGGGGCTGCTCCTCCAGCGGTTCCTTCCGGGCGTCCAGCCGCAGGGCCAGATCCCGCAGGGGTTCGCATCGGTGCGTTTCATTCGTTTCCGTATCCAGCGTTTCCCACAGGGCCCGCAGCTTGTCCGCCGTCACCCCGATGCCCAGCAGATCGTCCTCCGTCAGCGCCGGCTCGTATCCCCGCTCTGCCATGGCGTGCGCCGCCGCGCCCCAGGCATTGTACTGCCGGCACATATCGCTGACGAACAGGCCGTCCCCCCGGTCCAGCAGCAGAAATCCCCGTGGGATCAATCCGCGCAGCTCCCGCCGCCAGGGGTCCAGCAGGCTCATTGCTTCCCCGCCGGGCAGAAGCGGATGCGCATTTCGTGCACCGCGGCGAACTGCCCCTGGAGATCCAATTGGTACACCAGGTCCACCTTACCCCCCGTCGCGCCGTCCACCTCGTATTTCACATGGGTGGGGTACACGCCCATGTCCAGATCGCCGTAGGGCGTGCGGTAGCTGCCCTCGAAGCGCTTTCCCTGCTCGAACACCATGCTGGTGCCCAGGGGGCCCTTGCGCTGCATGGTCACGATGCCGCCGCCCATGGTCAGCGTCACGTCGTGGCTTTCGTTGTCCGCCTGGGTCTCTGTATAGTCGATGCGCCACTTGTCCGGGCTGCCGCTCAGGGTGCCGGTGGTCAAAAGGCGCACGGTATCCGGCTCCTCGTCCTCCCGCGTCCATCCCATCACCGAAAGCAATACCTGGCGTTTGCGCATCTTTCTCACCTCTTTCTGCGTTCAGTATACCATCTTCTTCCGCCCCGCGCAAGAGAGCGCCGGGCGTTTGACTTTCGTTTTCCATTTGATTATAATGAAGGCATCCGCCGCAAAGGGAGGAGCTCTATGAAAAAAAACGCTGTGATCCGCACCGCGCTGTACCTCGTCGCCGCGCTGTTCCTGTATCTGGGTGTCACCAACGGCGGGATGCGGGACGTGATGGCCAAAGCCGTGCGGATCTGTATGGAGTGTATCGGCATTGGGTAAGATCAAGGCCTGGTGGGCGGCCCACGGCCCCACCCGCCGGCGGCTGATCCAGGTGTATGCCGCCGTGCTGTACAACGCCCACCTCCGGGGCTTCGCGGAGGGACAAATCTACAAAGGGCCCACGAAGGCCCTGTGCGTGCCGGGGCTGAACTGCTATTCCTGCCCCGCGGCGGTGGCCGCCTGCCCCCTGGGGGCGCTTCAGAACGCCGTGGCCGCCTCCGCGCATCGCCCCGCCTTTTACGCGGTGGGGCTGCTGCTGCTGTTCGGGCTCACCCTGGGCCGTACAATCTGCGGGTATCTTTGCCCCGTGGGGCTGATGCAGGAATTGCTCTACAGGATCCCTTCGCCCAAGCTGAAAAAGAGCCGGGCCACGCGGCGGCTGAGCGCCCTGAAATACGTGCTGCTCGGCGTGCTGGTCCTTTTGATCCCCGCATACTACGCCTGGAAGGATTTCCCGCTGCCCGCCTTCTGCAAATACGTCTGCCCCGCCGGCACCCTGGAAGGGGCGGTATCGCTGCTGCTCCATCCCGTCAACGACGGATTGCGGGCGGGGCTGGGGATGCTGTTTACTTGGAAAGCATTCGTGCTGATCGCGGTGCTGATCACCTGCGTGTTCGTGTTCCGGGCGTTCTGCCGCTTCCTGTGCCCCTTGGGGGCCATTTACAGCCTGTTTGCCCGCATCGCCCTGCTGGGCGTCCGGGTGGACGAAAGCCGCTGCACGGACTGCGGCGCCTGCGTGAAGATCTGCCCCGTGGACATCCGCCGCGTGGGCGACCGGGAATGCGTGCAGTGCGGAAAGTGCATCGGCGTCTGCCCCGTGAAAGCCATCTCCCTGAAGGCGGGAAAGATCACCCTGCGGGAAAACGAATGCCGCCCCCGGGGAAAGGAGGCGGCGGAATGAAAAAGAAAGCCGGATGGGCGTTCCTGCTGCTTCTGCTGGCCGGGGCGCTGGTATATTTCAATCTCCCCCAAAAGGAAATCCCCGCCGGCGCGGCGATGGGCGAAAAGCTGCCGGATTTTTCCGTTTCCTGCCTGGACGGAAAGGACTTCCGCCTGGCCGATCAGGAGGGAAAAATCACGGTGCTCAACGTGTGGGCCACCTGGTGCGGCCCCTGCGTCAAGGAACTGCCCGATTTTGCGGCGTTCCGGCAGGCGCACCCCCGGGACGTCAGCGTCCTGGCGATCCACAGCGAAATGGTCACGGAGGACGACGTGCCCGCCTGGCTGGAAAAGCAGCCGGGCCTGGAGGGCATTCGCTTCTGCGTGGATGAAAGCGGCGCGCTGGCTGCCCTGCTGGGCGCCTCCGACGCCCTGCCCCACACCGTGATCCTGGACCGGGACGGCGTGGTGATCTATAACCTCCCCGGCGGCATGGCCCTGGAAAAGCTGGAGCAGCTCACGCAGGACGCCCTGGCCCGGCCCTGACGGGCCGAAAGGCGGCCTTTCCCGTTATGCCAGCGCCTCCTCCACCCCGCCCCGCAGCACCAGGCACGCCCGGCGGTCCGCCGGGGTGGGCGTACGGTTGATCACCACCAGGGTTTTCCCGCAGAAGGATTCCAGGAAGGACGCCGCGGGCTCCACCGAAAGCGACGTGCCCGCCACGATCAGGGTATCCGCGTTGGCGATCTCCCGCCGCGCCCCGATGCACACGTATTTGTCCGGCGCTTCGCCGTAGAGCACCACCGAGGGCTTGATCACCCCGCCGCACTGATCGCACCGGGGGATGCCCCCGCTGTGCAGGATCTTTTCCATGGGGTAATACGCGCCGCAGTCCATGCACCGGTTTTCGTGCACCGTGCCGTGGAGCTCGAATACCCGTCTGTTCCCCGCCGCTTTGTGCAGGCCGTCGATGTTCTGGGTGACGACGGCCTTTAATTTATCTTCCTTTTCCAGTTCAAACAGCCTTTTGTGCGCGGCGTTGGGCCGGGCGTCCGGATGCAGCATATACCGCCGGTAGAAATCAAAGAATCTTTCCGGATGCAAATAGAAAAACGACCGGCTCAGGATCATTTCCGCGTCCAGCCCCTCAAATTCCCGGGCATACAGCCCCTGCGCCGAACGGAAATCCGGGATGCCGCTGGCGGTGGATACCCCCGCGCCGCCGAAAAACACCAGGCGGCGGGAATGGAAAACAATCTCCTCCAGGGCGGCTTTTCCCGCCGGGTCAGACGTTTTCCTGATCCTGCGCCCAGCACTCGTTGACCGCGCTTCCGTCCCGGTAGGTTTTTTCGTATTCATCGGCTTTTTCCTCCGCGTCCCGGTCCGCCCAGTCCATTTCCTTCTGTTCCCGCTTGGGATCCATCGTCGCCATCGCTTCATTCCTCCCCTTTCCCGTATCATCCCGCGCCGTCCCCGCAAACGCAGGAAAAAACCGGACGCTTCAGCGCCCGGTTTACGCTTTGCCCGGATCAGATGATGCTCAGAAGATCCGTGTATTCATAGCCGTGGGCCAGGGCCACGTTTTTGTTGGTCAGCTTGCCCAGGTAGCAGTTGACGCCGCTCAAAATGACGTCGCTGTTTTTGCAGGCGTCCTCCAGCCCGTTGGCCGCGATCTGCAGCCCGTAGCGCAGCGTGGCGTTGGTGAGGGCGATGGTGGAGGTCCGGGGCACGGCACCGGGCATGTTGCCCACGCAGTAATGCACGATGCCGTCCTCGATGAACACCGGATCGTCGTGGGTGGTGACGTGGCTGCTTTCCCCGCAGCCGCCCTGGTCGATGGCCACGTCCACAAACACCGCGCCGTCCTTCATTTCCTTCAGGTACTTCCGCTTGAAGAGCTTGGGGGTGGAGCCGCCGGGGATCAGCACCGAGCCGATCACCAGGTCCGCGTCCCGGAGCACCCGCTCGATATTGCTGTCGGTGGATACCAGGGTCTGGATATGCGCGCCGAACATGTTGTCCAGTTCCTCCAGGCGCTTGAGGTTCACGTCCAGGATGGTCACGTTGGCGCCCATGCCCACGGCGATCTTGCAGGCGTTCATGCCCACCGTGCCGCCGCCCAGGATCACCACGTTGGCTTTAGGCGTGCCGGGCACGCCGGCCAGCAGGATGCCCGCGCCGCCGAAGCGCTTCTCCAGGTACTTGGCCCCCTCCTGGATGGACAGGCGGCCGGCGATCTGGCTCATAGGCGCCAGGCAGGGCAGGGAACGGTCCTTTTCCTGGATGGTCTCATAGGCCACGGCCTTCACCTTGCCCTTGAGCAGCGCGTCCATCTGGGGCTTATCCGCCGCCAGATGCAGGTAGGTATACAGGATCAGCCCGTCGTGGAACAGGGGATATTCCTCCTCCAGCGGCTCCTTCACCTTGATCATCATGTCCACCAGATGCCATACATCCGCGGGGTTGTCGATCAGGGACGCCCCGGCGTCCACATATTCATTGTCCGAAAAGCCGGAGCCCAGCCCCGCGCCCTTTTCCATGTACACATGATGCCCCACGGCCACATACGCCCGCACGTTGTCCGGGGTCAGCCCCACGCGGAATTCGTTGTTCTTGATTTCCTTTACGCATCCGATTTTCATGCTGTTCGTCTCCATTCTGACAGGAATTGGATGATCCGATCCGGTTTCATTGTAGCAAAAACGCCCCTGAAACGCAATCCCGCCAGGCCGGCCGCGATCCGGAAGAACCGCGCATTTTTCTCAAAAGCACAGCAAAAAAACATTCCGGCAGCGCAAAAAGGGCGGCCCTCCGCCGGAACGGAAGCCGCCCTCTTTCCCCGCGATCCGTACGGATCGGATGGTCAATCGTAATCCGCGTACTTTTTCGGGTCCGCGTTGTATTCCCCCAGCACCACGGGCACGCCGAATTCATCCGCGTATTTCTTATACAGCTCAAATTCCCTTCTCAGCAGCCCGCCGTGGGCCTCCTCATTCCACCGGGCGGTCATTTTCGTCCAGGTGGCGTTGGTCCAGGTGAAGGATTGTGGATCGTAATTGTGCACGGTGATCATCAGGTGATTCACGGTCTGCCCCGGATCCTCCGGCAGCCGGAACAGGGTAAAATTCTGTTGGCTCCCCCCGCCGCTGTAGGTCATGAGGATCAGGTTGCGATGGGCGTTGTTGCCCCCGGTGGCACGCACGGTATCCACGAACAGCTGGTTCCAGGCGTTGATCCAGCGGGCGGCCTCCGGGCCGGGGGCGTTCCAGTTGTTGTTCCCGTCCAGCACCTCGTTCATGCTCTCGAACAGCAGCCGCTCGTCGTAGCCTTCAAAGGCCTCCGCGATCTGCGTCCAGCCCGCGGCGAAGCGGTCCCCGTACGTTTGGAAGGATTCCTCCGTGGCCTCGATCCAGCCGTCCGCGCCGCCGTCGTGGTGCATATTGACGATGACGTAAACCCCCCGGCCGTAGAAATAATCCACCGTCTCCTTCACCCGGGCCATCCAGCGTTCGTCGATGCGGTTTTCCCCGTCCATGTGCTCCGCCCAGGTGACGGGGACGCGGATCACGTTGAAGCCCAGGGAAATGATGTAATCGGCGATGGCCTGGTCGGTTTCCGGCTGGCCCCAGGCGGTTTCCCAGGCGTCGGGATACACCCGTCCGTCCGCGTCCTTCCTGCCCCACTGCACGATCCAGCCCACCGTGCCGGCCTGCTCCTGCCCGATGCTGTAGCTGGTGGCGTCCAGGGTGTTCCCCAGGTTGAAGCCCGGGCCGAAACGGTCCGCCGCTTCCCGGGCGGACTCCTCCTCGAACGCCCCGTCGTCGCCGCCGTTCCCCGGGTCGGTGCGCGCGGGATAGCAGCCCATGATGGCATCGATATAGGGCGGGTAATTCACTGAGAGCATCCGCCGGTTCACATGGGTGCTGCAGTCCCACAGGATGCAGGGCACCCCGTACTCCACCGCCAGGCGGTTCACGCAGGCGGCGTAGGCCGCCATGTCCGGGATATTCAGGTCCGCGCTTTCCGCAGCGCCGCGGCAGCAGCCCAGCAGCAAGCCCGCGAACAGCATCCAGTTGATCCATTTCTTCACGGCGTTTTTCCTCCGTTCCGCTCCTGTCAGAAGCCGCTTTCATTTTACCGTATACCCGCCGGTTTTTCAACGCCCCCGGAAACAAAATGCCCGCCGCGTTCTTCGTAAGCGCATCATAAACACACGGTAGTTTTTTGCAAATGAAAATGCTTGCAACAGCTACGAAACAAGCATCTTCTTGCAAAGGCCAGTAGCAAGTATTTTACTTTGCAAACGCCGGAGCGCAGTTAGCACGGGCATTG
>JAILBG010000137.1:0-11956 GCA_024681215.1 Clostridiales bacterium | reverse complement strand
CGCCTCCTACGGCATGACCGACACCATGGGCCGCATGCACTCCGACGCGCAGTTCGCCGGCTCCTCCTCCGTGCCTGCCCACGTGGAAATGATGGGCTTCCTGGGCGCGGGCAACAACCCCATGGTGGGCATGACCGTGGCAGTCGCCGTGGCCGTGCAGCAGGCCATGAGCAAATAATCCAATCCGATCACGCAGGCTCCCGGGGGCGACTTCGGGAGCCTTCTTTTGAGATGGAAAATGATCACAGCCGTTGATTCAACCAACATTCGCGAGGCCGCCGCCGTCCATTCCGCATCCTGGCAGGCCTCGCACCGCGGCTTCTGCGCCCCCGATTTCGTCGCGCGGCATACCCCGGAGCGCCAGATGGAGTACCTGCAAAAGAAAATGGCGGGCGGGAGCCGGCTGTTTATGCTGCTCGCGGACGGACCGGTCGGCCTTGTTTCCGTGACCGGCAGCCTGATCGAGGACCTTTACGTGCTTCCCGAAAGGCAGAACCGGGGCTTTGGGACCCGCCTGCTGCAATTTGCCATCGCGCAATGTGCGGGCGTGCCCACGCTGTGGATATTGGAAAACAACGCGGGCGCGGAAAGGCTGTACCGGCGGATGGGCTTTCGGGAGACGGGCAGGAGGAACGCCATTACGGACAAACTGAGCGAAATCGGATTTGCGTTGCGGAAGGAGACGAATCCCATGGATCACGCGCAGGAAGCCAGGCGGCTGTTCATGGAAGGCTATAACTGCGCCCAGGCGGTGTTCTGCGCCTTCTGCGATGAAACCGGGCTGGAGATCGACGCCGCGGCGCGCTTGGCCTCCTCCTTCGGGGGCGGCATGGGAAGGCTCCGGGAGGTGTGCGGCACCATGAGCGGCGCGCTCCTGGCCCTGGGGGTGCTGCGGGGATACAGCGAGCCCGGGGATCCCGGGAAAAAGGCGGCGCACTACCGCCTGGTACAGGAATACGCCCGGCGCTTCCGGGAGGAAAACGGGGCCATCGTGTGCCGGGAGCTGCTCAAAAACGTGCCGGTGACCCCCGGCCCCCTTCCCGAGCCCCGGACGCCGGAATTTTACGCCCGCCGCCCCTGCCTGAAGCTGGCGGAGCGGGCCGCGGCCATCCTGGATGAAATGCTCGGCGAAATGAAAAGCGAGGAGGAAAAGCCATGATCCGTCATATCGTGATGTTCAAAATCAAGGATGAATTCAAGGATGAGATCCCCCAGCTGGTGAAAAACTTCTACGGCATGAAGGGCAAGATCGAAGGCATGCTGGACCTGGAGGCCGGGCAGGATTTCCTGCACAGCGACCGGAGCTGGGACCTGGCGCTCATCACCGTGTTCGACACCCGGGCGGCCTTCGACGCCTACCAGAACCATCCGGTGCACCTGCCGGTGAAAAAGCGGATGCACGAGGTGCGCACCGCGTCGGCGGCCTGCGATTTTGAATTCTGATCCGTAAAAAGCGCCCGTCCTGTTCATCGCAGGACGGGCGTTTTTTTGAGAAATTCCGATGGATCAGTATTGGCCCCAGGACGGCCGGGAGGCGGTCTGCTGCGCCTGCGGGGCCTGGTGCTGCGGTGCGGACTGCTGCGGAGCGGACTGCTGCGCGGCGTCTGCGCCCTGAACGGGGGCGGCCTTGGGCGCCGCCGGGCCGGCGGAGCGCAGCGCGGCGTACTGCCGGATGGCCAGATCGGTGCGGATGTCGCTGTTTTCCACCAAGTGGCCGATGGTGTAGATGATCAGGGAAAGGATCCACCCCAGCAGCGGCGCCAGGGCCATGATGGCGGCGCCTATCAGCGCGCGCTGGAAATCGGGATTGTTATACAGCAGCATGATGGCGCCGACGGCCTCCCCGGCCGCGAAGTTGACCCAGCGAAGGACCTTGGCGATGGTTTTGATTTTATGCCCTAAATTGCGATACATCTTACGCACGCTCCTTCCTGAGCTTTTCGCGGTAGTTATCCAGCACCGGGAACATGGAACCCTCCGCCTTCACCGGCTTGCGGCGGGCGCGTCCGGCGGGCAGCATGCCGATGGCGACGGCAAAAAACGCCAGCGCCAGGACCAGGATACTGAGCAGGCTCGCCGCCTGGGGCAGCGCGATATCGCCGAAGCTGTCCACCTTCAGGTATTCGATCAGGCTCCAGACGAACACGCCCAGGCTGCACAGCGTATACAGGATGGCCAGCGCCAGGGCCGCCACGCCGCAGGCGCTGCCGTTATAGCGCGGCGCGATATGGGAAAACACGTAAAAGTCCACGGCGATGAGCGCGACGCACACGTATTGCACCAGCGAAATCAGGCACCGGATGCCATCGCTGTTCCGGAAGGTAACGTAGGGAACGGTTTGCCAGAAGGAGGATACCGCCAGGGCCAGCATCACGATGCCGAATACGGAGGAAAACACCACGGAGGCGTACCGCCGCCCCTGGTAGGAGTAGCGCAGCGACAGCGCGACGCTGCCCAACACGATGACGCCCCCCACCAGGTTCATCAGGATGCGCAGGACCGTATTGAACGTGAACCGGGCGCGAAAATAGCCTGTTTCGGAAAACACCGCACTGACCAGCAGACACGCCAGCGCGATGATCAGAATGATCAGGCAGCCTCTCCACCTTTGCTTGAATGCAGCTTGCACAAGGAATCCCTCCCGTCATATTTTGTCGCATTTGCAACTTTTGCTTAGATTTTAAGGCTTTTCCGGCGAATTGTCAAGCCTTCTGGAACGCTTGCGTGAAGACGCGGAACGTGCTATCATGAAAGCGCGTACCAGATCAAAAATACGGAGGAGAGGAAAAGATGCTGGATTATCTCGTCGTCGGCGCCGGGCTGTACGGCGCCGTGTTCGCGCAGCAGGCCGCCGAAAGGGGCAAAAAGGCGCTGGTGATCGAAAAGCGCCCGCACATCGGCGGGAACGTGTACACCGAGGACGTGGAGGGCATCCACGTGCACCGGTACGGGGCCCACATCTTCCACACCAACAGCGCCCCGGTGTGGGAATACGTGCAGCGCTTCGCCGCCTTCAACCGCTTCACCAATTCCCCGGTGGCCAATTACCGCGGGGAATTGTATTCCCTGCCCTTCAATATGTACACCTTCAACCGGATGTGGGGGGTGACCACGCCTGCGGAAGCGGCGGCAAAAATCGCGGAGCAGCGAAAGGAAATCACCCATGAACCCCGGAACCTGGAGGAGCAGGCCATCTCCCTGGTGGGCCGGGATATTTACGAAAAGCTGATCAAGGGCTACACGGAAAAGCAGTGGGGCCGCAAATGCACGGATCTGCCCGCCTTCATCATCAAGCGCCTGCCCGTGCGGCTGACCTTCGACAACAATTACTTCAACGCCCTCTACCAGGGCATCCCGGTGGGGGGATACACGAAAATGGTCTCCCGGATGCTGGAGGGCGCGGAGGTGCGCCTGGGGGTGGATTACCTTATGGACAAACCGCGCTGGGACGCCATGGCCCGGAAGGTGATCTACACCGGGCCCATCGACGCCTATTTCGGCTACCGGCTGGGGAATCTGGAATACCGCTCCGTGCGGTTTGAAACGGAGCTGCTGGATATTCCCAATTTCCAGGGCAACGCCGCCGTCAATTACACCGACGGCGAAACGCCCTTCACCCGCATCATCGAGCACAAATGGTTCGAGTTCGGCCGGGACGAAAACGGGAACGACCTGCCAAAGACGGTGATCTCCCGGGAATACAGCTCGGAATGGCGGCCCGGGGACGAGCCCTATTACCCCGTGAACGACGAAAAGAACGGGAAGCTGTATCAGGAATACCGCAAACTGGCCGACAGGGAAAGCAATGTGCTCTTCGGCGGGCGGCTGGGGGAATACCGGTATTACGACATGGACCAGGTGATCCTTTCCGCGCTGGAAAAAGCAAAAGAAACGCTGGGCTGATTTGGCCATGGCGTCTATTGACTTTTTCGGGAAAACCCTCTATATTTGAAGCAAATCATACCGACAGGAACAGCGACACACGATCAAAGGGAGGAAATCGATATGGATTTTCGGCAAACGGCCCTGGGCATTGAATTCGGCTCCACCCGCATCAAGGCCGTCCTCATCGGGCGGGACCACGCCCCCATCGCCTCCGGCAGCCACGAATGGGAAAACCAGCTGCGGGACGGGATCTGGACCTACTCCATGGACGCCATCCACACGGGGCTGCAAAGCTGCTTTGCGGACTTGAAACGCGACGTAAAGGAAAAATTCGGCGAAACGCTGACAACGGTTGGCGCCATCGGCATTTCCGGCATGATGCACGGCTATCTGCCCTTCGATCAGAACGATACACCCCTGGCGGAATTCCGCACCTGGCGCAACACCATCACCGGCCCCGCTGCGGCGGAGCTGACGGAGCTGTTCGGCTTCAACATCCCCCAGCGCTGGAGCATCGCCCACCTGCGCCAGGCCATGCTGAACAAAGAAGCGCACGTCCCGGACATCGCCCACCTGACCACCCTGGCGGGGTACATCCATTTCCGCCTTACGGGGAAAAAGATGCTGGGCGTGGGCGAGGCCAGCGGCATCATGCCCATCGACAGCGCCATCGGCTCCTACGATCGGGAAATGATCCGCAAATTCGACGCGCTGGCGGAAAAGGACGGGTATCCCTGGCGTCTTGAGGGCATCCTGCCCAAAGTGCTGGGCGCCGGGGAGGACGCGGGCTCTCTCACCGAAGAAGGCGCGCGGCTGCTGGACCCGGCGGGCGATCTTAAGCCCGGCATCCCCTTCGCGCCCCCGGAGGGCGACGCCGGCACCGGCATGGCGGCCACGAATTCCGTCCGCGCCCGGACGGGCAACGTATCCGCCGGCACCAGCGATTTTGCCATGATCGTGGTGGACCATCCCCTGGGCGTGCACCGGGAAATCGACATGGTCACCACCCCCGCGGGGCTGCCCGTGGCCATGGTGCACTGCAACAACTGCACCAGCGATATCAACGCCTGGGTGAACCTGTTCCACGAATTCTCCGCCCTCATCGGCGCGGAGGTAAACAAGGGCGATCTGTACGTGAAGCTGTTCAACAAGGCCCTGGAGGGGGACAAGGACTGCGGCGGGCTGCTGAGCTACAATTACTTCTCCGGCGAAGGCGTCACCGATCTGGACGCCGGCCGCCCCGTGTTCGCCCGGACGGAAAACGCGAAAATGACCCTGGCCAATTTCATGCGCACCCATCTGCTCTCCGCCCTGGCCACGCTGAAGATCGGCCTGGACATCCTGACCCAGGAAGAAAACGTGCCCATCGACAAGCTCTACGGCCACGGCGGCTATTTCAAGACCCCCGGGGTGGGCCAGCGGATGCTCAGCGCCGCGGTGGGCTCCCCCGTCTCCGTCATGGAGACCGCCGGGGAGGGCGGCCCCTACGGCATGGCCCTGCTGGCGGGCTACCGGATCTGGAAGGAGGACGGCGAAAAGCTGGAAGATTACCTGGATCACAAGGTGTTCGCCCACGCCAAAGCCTCCACCCTCCTGGCGGACGCGGAGGACATTCAGGGCTTTGCCGCGTTCCTGGAGCGCTATCGTAAGGCCCTGCCCGTGGAAATCGCGGCCATCCGGTGCCTGTAAGCCTGCGGGCGTTATGGCTGAAAAAAATAAAAGGGGAGGAATAACGAACATGAAAAAGTATGGCTGGCTGACGATGCTGACGGCGCTGATCCTGGCGCTGGGATGCGTGGGAACCGTCTGTGCGGAGATCATTCCGCCCTGCGAGCCGGGGCAGCAAATCGGGTATCCCGCCGTGGTGCTGTGCGAAGAGCTCACCCTGCGGGAGCAGCCCCATTCTTCTTCCAAAGCGCTGCAAACCCTGAATTACGGCGATCGGCCGATCGTGGTCGGCGCGGATATGCCGGAAGGGGCAAAGGAAGAAAACGGATTTGTCTATGTTACCCTCGGCGATGCCGAGGATTCGCCCAGCGGGTGGATCAACGCGGACTACATCGTTATCAACCCGGCCTGGTATGTGACGGGGAAAGATACGGCGGTATACGCCTGGAATGACGCCGCCGCTCCGAAGGTCGCGCTGCTGGGCAAGGACGCCCGGCTCCCCATCCTGAAGGAAGAGGGCGACTGGTACCTCATCAGCCTGCGCGGCGCGGTCGGCTGGATTCAGAAGTAACGCGGTCGGCCCTGCCTGCAAGGAAGGAGAATGAGAACATGCGCAAAAGATTCATTGCGGTTTTCGTCGCCGTTATGCTGCTGGGGTGCCTGCCGGGCGCGGCGGAGGCCGAGGAAGCGGCGGCCCGCGAAACGCTGACCAGCGGGGACTGGGAATACTCCCTGCTGGAGGACGGCAGCGCGGATCTGGTGCACTACAACGGCCCCGCCGGCGATATCGTGATCCCCAACGAGCTGGACGGACACCCGGTCATGGGGGTATCCGCAAATCTTTTCTGGAATCTGTCTGATCATTACACTGTGGCCGTTTCCCAGAGTCACCCCTACCTGGCCACCATCGACGGCGTACTGTTCGGAAAAACGGACCGGAAACTGATTTGCTATCCCAGCGGGCGGGCCGCGGCGTCCTACGAAATCCCCCAGGGAATCCTGGAAATCGGGAATTTCGCGTTCTGCAAATGTGACAACCTGACAAGCGTAACCATTCCCGACAGTGTGACCAGCATCGGGAATTTCACGTTCTGCAGATGTGACAACCTGACGAGCATAACCATCCCCGACAGTGTGACCGGCATCGGGGAGTCTGCGTTCCTAAAGTGCAGCAACCTGACGAAAGCGGCTATCCCCAACAGCGTGACCAGCATCGGAGATCTTGCGTTCTCCGAGTGTGGCAGCCTGACGGATGTAACCATCCCCGAAAGCGTGACCAGCATCGGACGGTATGCGTTCTACGAGTGTAGCAGCCTGATGGAAATGACCATTCCCAACAGCGTGATCAGCGTTGAGCAGTATGCATTCGCCGATTGCTCATCCTTGATGCAGATTTTTGTTTCGGAAGATAATCTGAACTACTGCCAGCTGGACGGCATCCTTTTTGACAGGGATATGCAAACGCTCATTTGCTATCCAGCCGGAAAGGCACAAGCACAATATAACATCCCGAACTGCGTGACCAGCATCGGGTATGGCGCGTTCATGGGATGCAAAAACTTGAAAAACGTGACCATTCCTGACAGCGTGACTAACATCGGGAACGGCGCGTTCTGGGGATGCAGAAACCTGAAAGATGTGATCATCCCCGATAGTGTGACCAGCATCGAGGAGTATGCATTCTCCAACTGCCGCAATCTGACGGTCGTAGTCAACGCCGGGTCCTATGCCGAGCAATACTGCCGGGAAAACAAATGCAAGTACGCCATCTATGACCCCAACCTGGAAGACGCCCCCACGGATTGGCTGACGGGAACGCCGTAAGAAAAAGGAGAGAAAAGCATGCTGGAACAACTGAAAGAACTCGTTTGCCGGGCAAACCTGCTTCTGCCCAAATATGATCTGGTCACCTTCACCTGGGGCAACGTCAGCGCCATCGACCGGGAAAAGGGCCTGGCGGTGATCAAGCCCTCCGGCGTGGAATACGATACCATGACGGCGGAGGACATGGTGGTGGTGGATCTGGACGGCAAGGTGGTGGAGGGCAAGTGGCGGCCCTCCAGCGACACCCCCACCCACGTGGAATTGTACAAGGCCTTCCCGGAATGCGGCGGCATCGTGCACACCCATTCCCGCTGGGCCACCACCTTCGCCCAGGCGGGCATCGACATCCCCGCCATGGGCACCACCCAGGGCGACTATTTCTACGGCGCCATCCCCTGCACCCGGCCTATGACCGAGGAGGAGATCAAGGGCGCGTATGAAAAGGAAACCGGCGCCGTCATTATCGAAACCTTCCGCCGCCGGGGGATCGACCCGGCCCAGGTGCCCGGCGTGGTGGTGTTCTCCCATGGGCCCTTCGCCTGGGGCAAGGACGCCCTGGAGGCGGTGCACAACGCCGTGGTCATGGAGGAAGTGGCCTTCATGGACTGGCATGCCATGATGATCGCCCCGGACCGGGGGCCCATGCAGCAAGCCCTGCTGGATAAGCATTACCTGCGCAAGCACGGCAAAAACGCCTATTACGGGCAGAAATAAGGCGACGGTGCGCGGACGCCGGAAAATCGGTAAAAACCGGCCTGTCACGGCGGGCGGATGATATCCGCCCCTACGGTTCGGGCGCGCAATGGGCGCATTTTCCCGTCCGTCTGAACCGTGCGCCAGAGGCCGGGCAGCCGTTCGACAACAACAGCCTATCTTCGTTCATCGCTGCGTACGGACAGATATTACCCGCCCGAGATTTTATTCATCGTTGCCGTAGGGGCGGGTATTATCCGCCCGGGAATTTGTTCATCGTTTGTCGTAGGGGCGGATATTATCCGCCCGAAGAAACGATGCGCGGACGCCTGGAAATCGGCAAAAAGCGGCCTGTTACGGCGGGCGGATGATATCCGCCCCTACGGATCAGACGCGCGATGGGCGCAGTTTCCCGCCCGCCTGAACAAAATCCCTGAATTCTCCATCGTTCCTATGAAAACGGCCTGGAAATCCCTCCGATCCGGCGGGACCTCCAGGCCGATTATTTTGGGTTTTTTGCCCGGCGTCTGCTTCCCGATTTGAAGCGGCCCCCTTTCCGGGCGCTGCGCGGGACGGGGGCGGCTTTTTTCAGAAGCAGCGCTCCCGGCGCTCCTTCCGGCACTGCTCCACGTTCCCGCAGCGGTAGCACAATTCGTTCTCGCAGATCCCGTCGTTCTCAAAGCAGGACAGGATGTTCCTGACGGTGGTTTCGGCGATGTTGTTCAGGGCGTCCTCGGTGAGGAAGGCCTGGTGGGAGGTGACGATCACATTGGGCATGGAAATGAGCCGGGCCAGCACGTCGTCGTTGAGGATATGGCCGGAAATATCCTGGAAAAAAACGTCCGCTTCCTCCTCGTACACGTCCAGGCAGGCCGCGCCCACCCGCCGGGCCTTGATGCCCTCCAGCAGCGCTTCCGCGTCGATGAGCGCGCCCCGGGAGGTATTCACCAGGATCACGCCCTTTTTCATCTGCCCGATGGCGTCCCGGCCGATCATGTGGCGGGTCTCCTCGGTGAGCGGGCAGTGGAGGGAAATGATATCGCTCCGGGCGAAAAGCTCCTGAAGGGGCACGTATTCGATGCCGGCGTCCTTGGCGGGGAATTTGTCGTAGGCGATCACGCGCATGCCGAAGCCCCGGCAGATGTCGATGAAAATGCGCCCGATCTTCCCGGTGCCCACCACCCCCACGGTCTTGCCGTGGAGATCGAAGCCCGTGAGCCCGTTCAGGGAAAAATTGAATTCCCGCGTCCGGTTGTAGGCCTTGTGGATGCGGCGCACGGAGGTGAGCAGCAGGGCCATGGCGTGCTCCGCCACGGAATACGGGGAATAGGCGGGCACGTGGACCACGTGGATCCTGCCGAAGGCGCGGCGGAGGTCAACGTTGTTGTACCCCGCGGAGCGCAGGGCGATGATCTGAACGCCGAAGCCGTACAGCTGATCGATCACCGGGGCGTTCACCTCGTCGTTGACGAACACGCACACCGCCTCGCACCCCTTTGCCAGTTCCGCGGTGTCCGCGGTCAGCCGGGTATCGAAAAACTTGATCTCCATGCCCGCGGCCCCGGCGTACTTTTCAAAGGACGGGATATCGTAGGGCTTGGCGTCGAAAAACGCAAGTTTCATGAAAAACGCCTCCTGTTTTGCTTTCTTTCCGGGAGAAAAGCCGTATCATATTTACATTCTTCCTTCCCTGCGCTATTATATTCCCGTGGAAAGAGTCTGTCAATCGGCCCCGGGCCGGCGGCGGGAAAATACAAAAAAAGGGAGGCGCGCCCATGGCCATGATGGAAAGGCCGCAGGTCCGGAAGGCGGAAGGCGGCAGGTGCTGGGAGCACACGTTTGAAAAGTTTCACCTCAAGGTATACGTGCCGGACAACGATCTGGACGGACAGACCAACAATTACGGCTTCCGCGCGCCGCTGCTGATGGTGCTGGAGGAGGAAAAGCAAAGCATGGACGCCGCGGTGCGCTTCGCCCGGGAAAGCGGGCTGGCCGGCATCGCCGCGGGGGTGGATTCCAGCGTGCTGTTCATCTATCCCACGGCGGAGGGCGGCTGGGACGCGGCGGACGAAAACCTGTACGCCGCGGTGATCGCCGAGGTCAAAATGATCCAGGTGTACCGGGACGGCATCGTGGAGAACTTTGATTTCTTCAGCCAGACCTTCAAGGGCTATTTCGTCCGCGGGGCGATCTTCCGCGCGGACGTGTACGGCTTTGGCAAATCCGCGGACTATATCGCCAAGCATCTGCTCAAAACCCTGCAGGGCGAATACCTCTGGGGCCCCGGGGAGATCACCCCGGCCATGTGCTCCATGGAAAGGCTCGGCGTGATCCCCGACGTGCAGCGAAAGGACGTCGCGGTGCTCAGCGTGGGCAACAGCGCGGAAATTAACCGCGCCTTTGCGGGCTGCGAACACCTGCTGATCAAGGACAGGGCCGAATACGGGGCGGACTACGCCTCCTTCGTGCGGAAGTTCAAAATGTGGTGCGGGCAGATGGAGCTGGAGACAGATTTCCCCGCCCTGGGCATGACGGAGGAAGCGGGCAGCGTGGTCGTCCGCACCGATCCCGATAACCGCGGCCCCTTCCGGGATCAGCCCACCCACAAGGCGGGGTACTTCGCCTATTACAACAACGGCCTGTTCGATCACGGCCCCGTTCCCCTGGTGCTGGGCTTTCACGGGGGCGGGGATTCGTCCATGTTCCTCACCTTCGTCAGCGGCTGGTGGGAGATCGCCCACAAGTACGGCTTCCTGTTCGTATCGGTGGAGAACCATCAGTTCGTCACCGCCTCCGAGGCCGTGGAGCTGATCGAGGGGCTGAAAAAGCGCTATCCCATCGACTCCCGCCGCATTTACGCCACCGGCTTTTCCATGGGCAGCGGCAAAACCTGGGATCTTTTCCAGGAATACCCGGAGCTCTTCGCGGGGCTCATGCCCGCCAGCGCTCTGTTCCCGGTGTATACCACCTTCTACGGCGCCCCGGCCAAAGCAAACCTCAATAAGACCGTCCCCGTGCCGGTGTTCTATTCCGGCGGCGAAAAATCCCACCTGCCGGAATTGCCCTTCCATGCGCCCACGGCGCTGGAAAGGGTGCAGTACGTGGCGGAGGTGAACCGGCTGAAGAAGGATTTCAGCGGCCTTTCCTTCGAGGGAAAGGACGCCTGGGAGCATCCCCTCTGGGGCATGGCCGGCGACCGGACCGAAAAGATCCCCGATCCCTCCCGGGGCGGCGTCCTGACCGTCCACTATTACGACAGCGAGGACGGCGTTTGCCGCACGGCCTTCGCCAGCGTCAGCAACCAGGTGCACGAATGCCGGCACCACAGCTGCGAGAACGCCTGGAAGTTCATTTCCCAGTTTCACCGGTAAGAGCCTTCAGCGAAGCGCGGCCCCTTCACGCGGCCCGCTTCCCTTCGCGGCATCCTCCGCACGCAGTCAAAAGCGCCCGGAGGACGCCGTTTTTTGCGCCGTTTCCGGGCATGCCCGGCTTTTTCGCCCCGAAAAAGCGGGTTTTCTCTCTTTTTTCAATTTTACCCCTTGCTTTTTTTCCCCGTTGGTGATAAACTATTTTAGCTCGCCAGGAGCCGGGCTCAATCCGAAGCGCCGCGTGGGGCATTAGCACAGTTGGTAGCGCGCTACATTCGCATTGTAGAGGTCAGCGGTTCGAATCCGCTATGCTCCACCACCGGAAACCCTTGTAAATCAAGGGTTTCTTCCATTTTTGGGGCATTTAGTACCATCGTTAGTACCATTATTGAATTTCGGACTGTCACCGCATCGGCGGCCGAAACCGGCCCGACGGCTGCATTTTTATAATCCTCTATTCAATATTGGCAGATCAGCTGCTCCAATTTGTCGGCGGCCTGCTGTCTCATGTCCTCGTT
>JAILBG010000128.1:0-2840 GCA_024681215.1 Clostridiales bacterium | reverse complement strand
AACGATACTGAGTACAATTCCGTAGGGAAAGGACTTGTGTTTATGGTCAACGTAGCCTTCTGCCGCCTGGGCAGGAATATCCCGGAGCCCTTCGCAGGATACGTCCTGCCTTATGTGCGCAAACGCATCGCCCAGGCGGACGCGGACACCGACGTCACCGTCCTTGGGGCTATGTGGAACGGGCTTGCCTGCGCCGCGGCGGTGGCCGTGTGGGAGGAGGCCGAGGGCGAGCTGCTCAGCTTTTTCGTGGACCCGAAGGCCCGCGGCTGCGGGGTCGCGGGGCATATGCTGGATCTTCTCCTCACAGAGGGGGCAAAGCTGAAAAAGGCTGGGCTACGGGCGGACTATACATTAAAAGGAGAAGAACTGGCCGCCATGGACGCACTGGCGGCGAGCCGGGGCGCGGACATGGAAAACAAGCCCCCGGTCTGCGGCATGTCCAGCGATGATTTCCTGGATTCCCCCCTGCTGGGCCCGGCGCTCCGTCCGGGCTGGAAAAGGCCGGAGGCCGTCCGCCTCTTTTCGGAATTGACCCAGCAGCAGCTGGATTTCCTGGAATCCCCGGAGGAGCTTCCCGACTATCTGCGCCCCTCCTACCTGGGAGACCGGCTGGATCCCGCCCTTTCCGCCGCGTGGCTGGAGGACGGAATGCCCGCCGCCTTTGCCCTGGGCTTCCAGAGCGGCGACCGGGAATTCTGCCAGAGCTCCACATGGCGGGGCCCCCGCGCCCCGGAGGGCAGCTTCCGCGCCCTCATTGGCACCCAGGTCAACCAATGCTGGTATCGCAGCGGGGGCAGCTTCGTCTTTTTCATCTCCCCCATCAATCCCCGCTCCGCCGCCATGGCGGAATGGTTCACCGGCGGCAATTACGAGCCATACACCCACCGGGAGGCATGGATCCCCATTCCGGACCGGCACTGATGCGGAACGAAAAGCCGGCATCGTGAGGAGTACCCATGCAAGCCGCAAACGGGCGGACGGCCCCGCTCCGGACAGGGAAGCCGTGCCGCGGCCATGGCCAACGGCGGCCAAGCGTTCATAACCAAAGAAAAATCGGAAAAATGCCCGGCAGATGAAAACCGCCGGCACCGGGACCTCCCTCATGAAAAGGAGCGTATAATCATGGATCATACATATACAGACCACAAGCCGGCGGGAAAAGCCGCGCCTGAAAAGGAAACCGCGGAGCTGCAGGGTCCCTCGATGGCGGCGCTCCGCACCGGAGCGGCCGCCCCGACTCCGAATCAGAAAGGCAATCCGGTGGATCTGCCGAACGCCATGCGGGCAAAGATGGAAAACGCCTTCGGCGCGGATCTCTCCGCCGTGAAGCTCTATGAAAGCCAGGCCGTCGCGGACGCGGGCGCGAAAGCGATCACGCAGGGAAGCGAAATTGCTTTTGCGCCGGGGCTGTTGGATTTCACCAGCTTCGGCGGGCAGTCGCTGCTGGGCCACGAGATCAGTCACGTCGTCTCCCAGGCCAGGGGCGAGGTCACGGGGGGCGGCTTCCTGAACGACGCCTCCCTGGAGGCCCGCGCCGACCGGGAGGGCGCCATGGCCGCTGCAGGCCAGGCCGTTGCCATGCCCACAGCGGCACTGTCCCCCGTCACTGCCGCAGCCGCAGCCGGGCCCATGCAAGCCAAGGACAAGGAAAAGCCCCCGGAAGAGGTGCAGGACGTGATAGAGCCGGAAACCCGTGTGGTCGCTCCGGGAGATACGGGCGACGAGGAGGTGAAGAAGAGGACTTGGGGCGACCCCAGCTTCTGGATGAGTGACTTTGGTGCGGGACACACGTCGGTAAAGTTCGATGCTATCAGGGAAAAGATCGTAGCGCACGACAAAGAGATCGGCAAATTAAACAGCGTCATACAGAATCATTCCCAGCAGCTGTCCAACCTGACGAAAATCTCGCAGAACATGTTCGCGAGCTCGCAGTCTCATTCGCAGCAGCTGACCAACCTGACGACTATTTCGGGGATCATGGGCTCCAACTTGATGGCCACGATGATGGGCGGCGGTATGGCGCAGCCGCAGCAGCCGCAGCGGAGTGGGCCGCCGAAGAAGCCGCTGCCCCCGAATCCGAATCAGCAGCAGCCGGCTCCGGAGCCGCAGCAAAGCGGGCCGCCGAAGAAACCGCTGCCCCCGAATCCAAAGCAGCAGTAGGGCGTTACCAATGACGCGCAGCACGATCCGAACCGCATCGACATTCAGCGATTATGAGGCCAAACATGAGTTATACCTACGCAGAAAACGCAAAAAGCAAACAGGCGAGAAAAAACGCACGGCAAACGGAAGGCGAAGCAGGGCAGCCCTCGATGGAGGCGCTGCGCGTCGGCGCGGCGCAGCCCACGGCGGAGCAGCTGGGAAAACGGGTGGACCTGCCCGACGCCATCCGCTCCAAAATGGAAACCGCCTTCGGCGCCGACCTCAGCGCCGTGAAGCTCTATGAGAGCCAGGCCGTGGCCGACGTGGGTTCCCAGGCCATCACCCAGGGTGCCGATATCGCCTTCGCGCCGGGGCTGCTGGACTTCTCCAGCTTCGGCGGCCAGGCCCTGCTGGGGCATGAGCTGCGCCACGTGGTCTCCCAGGCCAGGGGTGAGGTCACGGGGGGCGGATTTCTGAACGACGCTTCCCTGGAGGCCCGCGCCGACCGGGAAGGGGCCATGGCTGCGGCAGGGCAGCAGATACCCCTGCCCTCCGCTTCCCTCTCCCCCGTCACCGCCGACGGCGCGGCGGGGCCCATGCAGGCCAAGAATAAGCCCTGGAAGAAAAAAGCAACGCCTCCCCAGCCCGCGTACGATCCCGCCTATCCGCCCTATATGGCCTTCGACCCGAAACAGGCG
>JAILBG010000125.1:0-2309 GCA_024681215.1 Clostridiales bacterium | reverse complement strand
ACCCGCGGTTCATTCATGCCTTTCCTCCTCCAAAATCACCCGTCCGGCTTCTTTCCGCCGAAGGGCGATCACCGCTCCCCGGACACGGTACGCCCGCATGCCGCCGCCCGGCGCGGCCAGCAGGCACGCGGCTTCGGTTCCAGGCGTAAAACCCAGGTCCATCAGCCGCCTGCCTATTCCTTCCTCCGCGCGCAGGCATCGCACCCGTCCCGACCGCCCCACCGGCAGATCCGTCAGATCACGCATGGCCCATCCTCCTGTTTTGCCTGTTCGATGGTTTTTATATAGAAAGAGCTGAGAACTGAGATGGAGGGAGACGAATCATAATCCTCTCGTGACAGGCATAACGTCCTCTCAGTTCTCAGCTCTGATTGATCGTGTTCTATATGGCTTTTTGCCCGTTACATCGCCGTCACCCGCGTGCGTCCGTCCGGCTGCCGGGCCACCCGGTAAAAACCGATCAGGCTGCCGGGCCGGGATTGCCGGTAGGTTTCCATCACGGCGGGAGCGTCGTTCAAATCGAACCGCACGGACAAGCCGCAGCCCAGGGCCACGTCCCGGGGAGTGGATATGATCTGAGAACGCAGGCCCTTCCTGCGCAGAGCGCTGTCAAAGCGCATCACCTGCTGGCGGGACGAGAAGGCCGCGATGCCGAAGGCTTCCTGCTGGGTCATGGTTTTCCCTCCTTCCTCATATAGTCTATGAGAAAGGTCGGGCCGCTGTGCGGGCCCAGGAAGGGGAAAGCATGATTTATCTGGATAACGCGGCCACCAGCTATCCCAAGCCGCCCGAGGTGATCCGGGCGGTGTGCGGGGTCATGGAAAAAATAGGGGGCAACCCGGGCCGGGGCGGTCACGCGGGCGCGCTGGCGGGCGGCAGGATCATGGCGCGGTGCCGGGAATTGGCGGCGGAATACGCGGGCGTTTCCGGACCGGAAAAAGTGATTTTCTGCCTGAACTGCACGGACGCGCTGAACACCGCGATCCGGGGCACCCTGCACGTCGGGGACGAAGTGCTGGTGTCCCACGCGGAGCACAACGCGGTGCTGCGCCCGCTGATGGGTTATCACGACGCCGGGAAAATCACCGTACGCATGCTTGAGCCCGATCCCCAAGGGCTGCTTTCTCCCGACACGGTGCGCCGCGCCATTGGACGGAACACCGCTCTGTTCGTGCTGTGCCACGCCAGCAACGTGACGGGATTGATCCAGCCCGCCCGGGAAATCGCCCGAGCCTGCCACGACCAGGGCGTGCCTCTGCTGCTGGACGCGGCCCAAACCGCCGGGGCGGAGGATATCGCATCCGTTCACGCCGATATGATCGCAATGCCGGGCCACAAGGGCCTGCTTGGGCCCATGGGCACGGGGCTGCTTTGCCTGGGCGAGGGCATGCTGCCCAGGCCGCTGAGGGAAGGCGGCACCGGATCGGCCAGCGAAAGCCTGCGCCAGCCGTCCATGCTGCCCGACCGTCTGGAAAGCGGCACCGCCAATCTGCCCGGCATCGCGGGCCTGAGTCAGGGAATCAAATTCATGCTGCGGCACCGCGGCGCCATCGCGGAATACGAGCAATTCCTCCGGGCAAAAATGCGGGAGGGCCTGGGGAACATGCCGGGCGTCACCGTTTACGACGGGCCGCCGGACGCGGCCCACACAGCGGTGATCAGCTTCAATCTGCGGGGCATGGACAGCGGCCAGGCGGCCGACGCCCTGAACCAGAGAAAAATCGCCGTGCGGGGCGGGTTGCACTGCGCTCCCGCCATTCACGCCTGGCTGGGCACCGGCGGAGCCGTGCGGGCCAGCCTGGGACCGTTCAGCACCGAGCGGGACGTGGACGATTTTCTCTCCGCGGTACTGGCGATCAGCCGAGAAAGCCGTTAGGAACGCTTTCTTGACGGCGGTGGGACGGCGGAGTATAATGCGGGGTGAAAAGGGATGAAAAATCGGAGTTGAGAGCGGAGAGTTGAGATTTATATGGTCGATCCAATAAGCTTTTTATGGGATCAACATGATCTGATCTCCACTCTCCGCTCTCAACTCTCCGCTCTTAGGTTTCCGCTCTCAACTCTTTCTGATTTAAAGCGTTCAAGAAGGAAAGGGCTACTCATCTCCGGAGGAGGGGTTTGCATGGATCAGTTTGCCCGTTCCGCCCTGCTGATCGGGGCGGAAGGCCTCGAAAAGCTGGGCCGCGCCCGGGTGGCGCTGTTCGGCGTGGGCGGCGTGGGCGGCTATGTTGCCGAAGCGCTGGCCCGCAGCGGCGTGGGAACCATCGATCTGTTCGATCCGGACACGGTGAGCCTGACCAATCTGAACC
>JAILBG010000102.1:0-7520 GCA_024681215.1 Clostridiales bacterium | reverse complement strand
GGCACCCAGAACGGCATCACCGCCATCCAGATGGATATCAAGATCAAGGGCATCAACCGCGAGATCCTCTCCCGGGCGCTGAGCCAGGCGCTCAAGGGCCGGCTGCACATCCTGGGCATCATGCTGGAGACCATCGGCCGTCCCCGGGAGAACCTGAGCAAGTACGCCCCCAAGATCATCACCTTCTCCATCAATCCCGAAAAGATCGCCGAGGTCATCGGCCCCCGGGGCAAGATGATCAACAAGATCATCGACGAAACCGGCGTCAAGATCGACATCGAGGACGACGGAAGGGTGTTCATCGCCACCGCCGATCAGGAAGCCGCCGACAAGGCAAAATCCATCATCCTGGGCATCGCCAAGGACATCGAAGTGGGCGACGTGTTCACCGGCAAGGTGGTGCGCATCATGAACTTCGGCGCCTTCGTGGAGCTGGTGGGCGGCAAGGACGGCATGATCCATATTTCCAAGCTGGATAACAAGCGCGTTGAAAAGGTGGAAGACGTGGTGAAGGTGGGCGACGAACTGGAGGTCAAGGTCTGCGAGATCGACGCCCAGGGCCGCATCAACCTGATCCGCAACGACATTACCTACGACAACCCCAATTTCACCCGCTCCGCGCCCGCCGTATCCCGGCCCCCGCGCAGGGACGGCCGGAAATAAGCCCTGATAAAACGGAAACACAGGGGGGAAGCTAAATGCATCCCCTCTGTTTTCAATCAAGGAGCAGGCAATGGAGAAATTTATCCTGGACAACGGGCTGACCGTGCTGGTGGAGGAAATGCCCTCCCTGCGCTCCGTATCCATCGGGGCGTGGGTGAAGGCGGGGAGCATGCTGGAAACCCCCGGAGAAAACGGCCTTTCCCATTTCATGGAGCATATGGCCTTCAAGGGCACGCGCAAGCGCACCGCCCGGCAGATCGCCGAGGAAATGGACTGCATCGGCGGGCAGCTCAACGCCGCCACCAGCAAGCTGTGCACGAATTATTACGCCAAGGTCATCGACGAGGACCTGCCCCTGGCGGCGGATATCCTTTCGGACATCGTGTGCGATCCCGCCCTGGATGAAAAAGAATTGGACAAGGAACGGGGCGTGGTGCTGGAAGAAATCGCCATGGTGGAGGACACGCCGGAGGAAGTGGTGTTCGACGTGCTGGCCGAGGCGGTGTTCGGAAAGCAGTCCCTGGGCCAGAGCATCCTGGGCCCGGCAGACAGGATCGCCGCCTATACGGCGGAGGACCTGCGCGCCTTCCGCAGGCGGCATTACGGCCCCAAGAACGCCGTGGTGGCCCTGGCGGGCAATGTGACCGCAGGACGCGCCCGGGAGCTGATGGAACAGTATTTCGGCGCATGGCAGGGCGCGGAAGGGGAGGAATACCCCGACGCCCAGGCCATTCCCGAGCCCCGGAAGCTGGCCCGGGACAAGGATACGGAGCAGGTGCACCTGTGCCTGTCCTTCCGGTCCCACGAGATGGGCAGCGAGCTGGTCTATCCCACCGCGGTGCTCAACAACATCCTGGGGGGCGGCATGTCCTCCCGGCTGTTCCAGCGCATCCGGGAGGAGCTGGGTATGGCCTATTCCGTGTATTCCGGGCCCAGCAGCTATCCCCACTGCGGGGAATTTACCATCTATGCCGCCACCAGCCCCCGGCACTGCAAAACGGTGCTGGAGCAGATCGATCTTGAGATCGGGAAGCTCATGGACGGCGGGATCACCCAAAAGGAATTCCAGATGAGCAAAGCCCAACTGAAGGGCAGCTTCATCCTGGGGCTGGAAAGCGCCTATAACCGCATGAGCGCCCTGGGGCACAATCAGATCCTTTTGAACCGGGTGATCCCCCAGGAGGAAACCATCGCCGCCATTGAAAGGGTGACGATGGAAGACGCCATGGACGCGGCAAAGCGCATCCTGACGGGGCCGAGAGCCTATGCCGTAGTGGGCCGGAAGGCGGAAAAATACTTAAGCGCCATCGGCTGACGGCGCGAAAGCGAGGAGAGCATGAAACGATTCTCGATCTGCCTGGCGGTGCTGCTGGCGCTGCTGTGCTTTGCCGCCCTGGCCGAGGAAGCCGCGGATATCACGCCTCAGTGCGGCATCCGGGTATCGCACTACGGCAGCGACAAAGAAAAAATGCTGGATAACGGCACCATGTCCATGTGGTATCAGCCGGAGGCCAACGCCTGGGTAGAAGTGACCTGCCCCCAGGGAAAGCCCGCCCAGGGCGTGTTCATCCGCTGGGGGAAAAAGCCCATCGACACGGTGATCCAGGTGCCGGGAGAGGGCAAGGAATGGCAGACGGCGCTGGAGCACGAGGGCGCGTATTTCAACGAGTATATCGCTTTCGACGAGCCGCTGGAAAAATTCCGCATCCGGCCCCAGGCGAAGCAGGATAAATTCGCCATCATCAAGCTGCAGGTGCTGGGAGAGGGCGAGCTGCCGGACTGGGTGGAGCGCTGGCAGCCCTTCGAAGGCAAGGCGGACATGATGGTGCTGGTGGCCCACGCCGACGACGAACTGCTTTACATGGGCGGCGTGATCCCCTATTACAGCGGGCAGATGGGCAAAAAAGTGATCGTGGTGTACATCGCCCAGATGAACGGCTTCCGCAACGTGGAGCTGCTGGACGGCCTGTGGCACTGCGGAGTGCGCTCCTATCCCGTCATGCCGTCCAGCAAATTCAAGGATCAGTGGTGCAATAAGCGGGATACGTGCCTGCGGCTCTGGAATGAAAGCACGTTTTTCTCCTATGTGACGGAGCTGATCCGCCGGTATCAGCCCGACGTGATCGTGACCCACGACGTGAACGGCGAATACGGCCACGGGGCGCACAAGGCCTGCTCCTACGCGGTGCAGAAGTGCATCCTGAAAGCCGCCGACGCATCCCAATACCCGGATTCCGCGGCGCAGTACGGCCCCTGGCAGGTGAAAAAGGCGTATCTGCACCTGTATCAAAGTGACCTGGGCATGCTGGATTTCGACTGGCGGCAGCCCCTGGATGCTTTCGGCGGCAAGACCGCCTTTGAGATCACCACCGAGGCCTTCAACATGCACCGCAGCCAGGCGGCCTCCGGCAAGTACAAGGTGGAGGACTTCGGGAAATACGACAATTCCCTGTTCGGGCTGTTCTATTCCTCCGTGGGGAACGATACGCCCGGAGTGAACGATATGTTTGAGCACCTTGAGTAAAAAACGCATCAAAAAACGCCGTACGCGAAGTACGGCGTTTTAAATTGTTGACAAAATGCTTTGGGGAAGTATGAAGGGGCCTAGCCCCTTCATCAACAATCCGCAGGACCGGGTTTGCCGGTCCGAGGAGCGGTCCTTGACCGCTTCTTATATCAATTTATGACCGTAAAAAGAGCATTTCCGGGCATACTTGCTCGGAAATGCCTTTTTACAATAAATTGATGTGTCGAAGGAAAGGACGGTTTTCCGGCCTTTCCTTCACAGGGTGTCGACAAAGTCGACACCCTGAAACGCCGTACGCGAAGTACGGCGTTTTTTGATGCCTCACAGGCCCCGGATGGCATCCTCCGCCTGCTCCATGGCGGCGATCACCGCATCGGAGAACCGGTCGAATTCCGGGTCCTCCGTCTGCAGTTCCGGGTGGCTGAGGAAATAGGCCACGCATTCCCGGGCGGCCTGATCGAAACGCTTCCGGGGCGGCAGGGAAGGCACAAGGCGGTGCAGCAGGCTGTTGTCAAAAATCACGGTGTTGGATTTGTCGCCGATCAGCGCGCCTTCAAAATCGTACTTTTTGCACTTGGCCAGCATCTTAGAGGGAACGAAGCAGGGGCGGTATACCGCGCCCGCGGCCTTCGCCACCGCTTCCATGATCTGGTTCCAGGTGAGCAGCTCCTCGCCGGTGATCTGCACGGCCTGGCCGACGGCGTGGGGGTTTCCCATGAGGCCGACGAAGGCGGGGGCGAAATCGTCGCTGTGGAGCACGGCCCAAAGGCTGCTGCCGTCCCCGGGCATCAGCACCTTTTTGCCCTCCATCATCCGCTTGAGCACCTGCCATGGGCCCTTGTCCCCGTGGATGGCCAGGGGCAGGGAGCGCCAGGAAAAGGTATGACTGGGGCGCACCACGGTGACGGGGAAGCCTTCCTTCCGGTAAGCGTTAAAGAGGATCTCCTCGCAGAAAATCTTGTTGCGGGAGTATTCCCAATAGGGGTTCGATAAGGTGGTGCCCTCGGTGATCACCGGGGAGGAAAGGGGCTTTTGATAGGCGGAAGCGGAGCTGATGAAGATATACTGGTCCATTCTGCCGGAAAACAGGCGGATATCTCGCTGCACCTGCTCCGGCACGAAGGCGATGAAATCCGCCGCCACGTCGAAGCGGCGGTTTTCCAGGGCTTTCTTCACGGCGTTTTCGTCGTTCACGTCCAGGGTGAGGATCTCCGCGCCGGGCACGTCCGCGGCCCGGGTGCCGCGGTTGATCAGCGTCACCTCCCACCCCTGACGGAGAAGCAGGCGGGTGATGGAGGTGCTGATCACGCCGGTGCCGCCGATAAACAACGCTTTCATACTGTTTCCTCCCTTTTTTCGTTTGCTCGGTATCATTGTAAGGCATGGGCCGGACGGGGAACAAGGGGGAAAAAACTGTCAGGCGAGGGCGCCGGAGCGGAGCATTTTCTCCAGCGCGCTCTGCAGCGCCAGTTTTCCGTGGGCGTAGGTGAGCCCGCCCTGGAGGTAGACCGTATAGGGAGCGCGCATGGGCGCGTCGGCGCTGAGCTCGATGCTGGCGCCGGAAACGAAGGTGCCCGCCGCCATGATGACCTGATCGGCATAGCCCGGCATGTCCCAGGGCTCGGGCACGGCGCTGCCGTCGATGGGGGAGGCCGCCTGGATGCCCTGCACGAAGGCGATCAGCCTGTCCGGCGCGCCCATTTCGATGGCCTGGATGATGTCCGCCCGGGGGGCGTCGAAGGCCGGGGTGGTTTTCATGCCCAGCAGCTCAAAGACCCGGGCGGAGAGCACCGCGGTCTTGACCGCCTGGGTGACGGTGTGCGGGGCCATGAACAGGCCTTGATAGAAGGGCTGGTAGCTGGCGGCGTAGCTGCCCACCTCCCGGCCCAGGCCCGGGGCGGTGAGCCGCCCTTCGATGCGGGAAATGGCGCGCTCCGTGCCCGCCAGATACGCGCCGGTGGGCGCGATGCCGCCGCCGGGATTCTTGATCAGGGACCCCACGCACACGTCCGCGCCGAAGTGGGTGGGCTCCCGGTCGGACAGGAATTCGCCGTAGCAGTTGTCCACCATGATAAAAATATCCGGGCGCTTTTCGTGTACGGCGGCCATCAGCGGCGCCATGTCCTCCGGGCGCAGGGAGGCGCGCCAGGCATAGCCCCGGCTGCGCTGAATGAGGATCACCCGCGTGTTTTCCCGGATGGCGGAAAGCACCCCGGGCACGTCCAGCTTCGTCTGATCCTCCGCCATTTCCGCCTGGGAATAGGAAACGCCCATTTCCCTGAGGTTCCCCGGGGCGTTCCCGGCAAGGCCGATCACCGTTTCCATGGTGTCGTAAGGCGCGCCGGCGGCGGAGAGAAGATGATCCCCGGGCCGCAGAAGCCCGAACAGGCACAGGGAAAGGGCTGCGGTGCCGCAGGCCACGGCGGGGCGCACGATGGCGCTTTCCGCGCCGAAGAGCCGGGCAAACACCTTTTCCAGCTTGTCCCTGCCGATGTCGTCGTAGCCGTATCCGGTGGTGGGGGCGAAATGGCGCTGAGCGATGTCCTCCGCATGGAAAGCGTCCAGCACGCGGCGGGTGTTTTTGATCTCGTTTTCCTCCAGGGCGGCGAAAACGGGATGGCAGTCCGCCTCCGCCCGGGCGATGAGAGAGAGAATATCCATTTATTCCTCCGTTGCTTCTTCGATGATTTTTGCGATCAGGGGCTCCGCGGGCGTTCCCGGCTGCCAGGGCAGCCACCGGATGCGCCCGTCCCGTTTGAACCAGGTGAGCTGCCGCTTGGCGAAATGCCGGGTGCGCAGCTTGATGAGGGAAACGGCGTCCGCAAGCGGCGCGCCGGCCAGCGCCACCGGGATAAGCTCCTTGTACCCCAGGCCATGCATGCTCTGGGCGTCGGGGGAAAGGCCGTTTTCCAGCAGGGCGCGCACCTCGTCCACGAGCCCCGCGGCCATCATTTCGTCCACCCGCCGGTCCACCCGGGCGTAAAGCGTGTCCCGGGGCAGATCGACGGCGTAGAGAAGAAAATCGTACGGCGCGTCCTCGGGCCCGGGCATTTTCCGGGCGGAAAGGGGCGTGCCGGTAAGCTCGTATACCTCGATGGCCCGGATCACCCGGCGCAGGTCGTTGGGGTGCAGCTTCTCCGCCGATACGGGGTCCACCGCCCGCAGCCGGTCGTGAACGGCCCGGGAGCCTTCCGCATCGGCGAGGGCGTGATATTTTTCCCGGATCTTATCATCCCCGCCCACCGCGCCGAAATCCATGGGCAGGGACAGGGCCTGCAGATACAGCCCCGTTCCGCCCACCAGCAGGGGCGTGTGGATCTTTTCAATGGCCCGCCGGGCGTCGGCGGCGTACTGGGATACGGAATATTCCTGATCCGGCGAAAGCAGATCCAGCATATGATGGGGAACGAGGGCCCTCTCCGCAGGGGTAGGCTTGGCGGTGCCGATGTCCATGCCCCGGTAGATCTGCATGGAATCCATGCAGACGATTTCGGCGCCCAGGGCCTTGGCCACGGGGAGGGAAAGGGCGGTTTTGCCGCTGGCGGTGGGGCCCACGATGCCGATGACGCGCTTTTTTTTCATTGCTGGATCCTGCGGAAGCGCTTTTCCAGCTCGGTGCGGGTGAGCTGCACCATGAGGGGCCGGCCGTGGGGGCAGGTGGGGGTCACCTTCTGATCCGCGATGTCCCGGATCAGCTGGCATACGCTGTCCTCCGGCAGCTTTTCTCCGCCCTTCACGGCGTGCTTGCAGGCCATCTGGATCACCCGGCCGGTGCGGTCCGCGGGGGTGCTGGAGGGATTGGCGATCAGCTCGTCCAGCGCGTCCAGCAGGCATTTTTCCGCCTGGGGCTGGCCCAGGATGATGGGCACGCCCCGCAGCTGCACCGTGCCGTCCCCGAAGGGGGAAAGATCAAAGCCCGCCTTTTTAAGCGCGTCCGCATTTTCTTCATAGCAGGCGTATTCGGCCTTGGAAAGGGAAACGGCCAAAGGAACGAGCAGGGCCTGGGACGCCGGGGCGGAGGCTGTTTCCCGCATGAATTTTTCATACAGCAGCCGTTCGTGCACCGCGTGCTGGTCGGCCAGGATCAGCAGGTTCCCGTATTCCATGAGGATATAGGTATCGAACGCCACGCCGATGACCCGAAGCGGCGTTTGGGAAAAGGCCTGGGCCACCGGGGCGGCCTCCACCTGCTGCGGGGCTGCCGGGGCGGTCTGCGCCGGATCGAAAGGCTTCCGGGGCGGCAGGAGGGACGCGCCGCTGTCCCGCAGGGCGGTCGGGGCCAGCTTGCTCATCGCGGGCGGGACCTGGGGCCGGGGCCGGTCCTGCGGGG
>JAILBG010000007.1:0-36140 GCA_024681215.1 Clostridiales bacterium | reverse complement strand
CCATGTCGTATTGGAATTGCTTTTGACGTATGCCATCCCCCGCAAGGACGTCAACGGGATTGCGCACCGGCTTCTGAACAAATTCGGTTCGCTGACGGGCGTTCTGGAGGCCGACCCGCTGCGTCTTGCGGACGTGGACGGCGTCGGCGAAAAGGCCGGTCTGTTTCTGCATCTGCTGTACGATCTGCACCGCCGTCTCACGCTGGAATCGGCTTCCGTGCTGAACGGCGCGACGCGTCTTGAGAATCCGGAAGCGGCATGCCGTTATGCGATCGCGCTCGGCATGGGCGATCGGTATGAAACGCTGCGGATCATTTGTCTCGACGCCAATATGACGGTGCTGCATACGGAAACGCTGCAGGTCGGTACGCTTTCGCACGTCAGCTTTGAACCGCGGCGCGTGATCGAAACGGCGCTTCTTCACAAAGCGCGCTTCCTGATCCTGACGCACAATCATCCGTCCGGCATTTTATTGCCCTCGGCGGACGATATTGAAACGGCAAAAATGATCGAGGAGATCGGCTCGCGTCTTGAGATCGACGTCCGGGATCAGCTCATTCTCTCCAAAAACGCTGCGTACAGCTATCAGTACGACCGTGTTTTCCTCTACAGCACGCCGGCTGTTTGCAACGCGATGTCGCTGGAGGAATACAACAATACCATATACCCGATCAATCGGCATGCCGTCAAACCGACGCAGGAGGGCAGCATATGATATACAAATGCAGATGCCATCATCCGAATTTGGAGAATTGGTCTGTGATCAAGATCTCCGGACGCGATTGGATCGTCCGCTGCTCCGAATGCCGTCAGATATGGCACACGACCGCTTCGTATGCCGCGGAACTGAAGGAACAGCCGATCTCGCCTTACGAATGGCACAAACTGATCCAGACGCCGGATTATCACAAGGGCGAGGATCCCGTCGAGGGCGAACCGGACGGGTATCTGGATCCGAACTTTGAGAGCAAATTCAAGCAATAATCGGTTATGAAGAAACAGGAGTTTTTACGAACGATCAAATATGTCCTGATCGCAGCGTCCGCAGGTTTGATCCAGATCGGCAGTTTTACGCTGATGAACGAGCTGTTCCATTGGAATTACTGGGTCAGCTACCTCGTCGCGCTGGTCCTTTCCGTTCTTTGGAATTTCACGATCAATCGCCGCTACACGTTCAAAAGCGCTTCGAACGTTCCGAAGGCAATGGCGCTCGTCTTCGCCTATTACTGCGTCTTTACGCCGCTCTCAACGCTTCTGGAGGATTATCTGACGACAAAGCTCGGCTGGAACGAATACATCGTGACCTTCCTCAACATGTGCCTGAATCTTGCGACGGAGTTTCCTTTTCAGCGCTTTGTGGTCTTCAGAAATACGATCGACACCAACGAGCTTGCAAAAAAGGAGAACCCGGCTCCCGCCGGAGAGCCGACCGGGGATATCGAAGGATCCACCGCGGCGGATCCCGTCGATCCGGAATAAAGGAGAATGCGTATGGCGATCAATCGAACCTGTCCGAAATGCGGCGGAAAGCATGTCCAGCTCTCGAGCGAACGCAGCAAACACGGCTGTCTTTGGACGGTACTGTTTGGGATCTATTATGTCTGCTGGGTGTTTATCAAATGGATCATCGGTCTTTTGGTCCTGATCCTCTATGATTGGTGGATGGCGATCGTCAAGGCCTGCATACGCAGGGGGCACGTCTGGCAGTGCCGGAAATGGTTCTCCGGCACCAAACGCACCTTCTACTGCCACGACTGCGGGTACAACTTTAAGGCGTAAACGGCAATAACGCGTTCATCTCATTGACTGCACGGAGCGCCATATCGCCTGCCGAATACATCCGAAAGAACGCATCGTTGAAAACAGCGCCTATTGTCGGCAGACAAAAGGCGCTTTTTCATGTGAAAGACCTCGTAAAAGGTACAGGCTGAACGCTCTGATAAGCTGCAGCGTGTTTTTCTGATCGATCTCCCCTATCATCGAGCCATCAAAGGACGATCCGGAGAATCCGGGATGGCGTCAGCCGGCGCGCATGAAGTTCTCATATTCTTTTTTGACTTTGTCGATATCATACCGGATGACGCTGTCAAAGCCCGCGCTTTGCAAAAGATACCGGACGAACAGCGTTCCCAGATAGTAGCCGGTATCTCCGTGCCCTTCAAAGCTGACCCAATCGCCGAAATAACGCTGGTTTTCATTTGTCATGCTTTTCAGGTCATCATAAAACGAACGCTTTATCAGCTCCGCATGCCGATCGCACCATTCCTTCCAGTCGCTGCCATACTGATGAAAGTACCCTTTGTTTCCCAGTACCTCCTGTTCGAAGACCATCGCTGTGCCTTCTGTAAAAAGCTGCCAGAGAAAGCGATCCGGGAGAGAATCCGTCTCGATCCGTAACGTTCCGTACTGGGAATGATAAACATGGCCCAGCTCGTGCACGATCAGCCCCGTCATGGCGTCCGGGCCGCCCCAGTCGAGCTCCATGATCTTTTCGATGCCAAGCAGAACAGTCGTCCTGCCGCCGATCTCTGTGACCCATCCCGCGCCGTTGCACAGTCCGAGATACAGAACAAGATCTGCATCCACGGTTTTATGAAACACGTTTCGGATCTTCCCGTCCAGTTGATCCGCGATCATATGGAAGGAGGCGATCGCTTCCTTGCGCCCGGAAGGATCCCAAAGGACGGAATCCAGGACCGGCATGAAGTCTTTTTCCCAGGAAAAACCCGCGTTGACGCACTCGCGCATATCTTCGAGACACAGTTCCTTTGCATTCGGTACGCAGGCGTCCATATAGGCTTCCCATTTTTCAAGATCAAAATGTCCGGAATGAAACGCCGCAAGCATTTCCTCCGAGGTGTCGATGACTCTCATTTTACTCTCCTTCATGTCTTTTTCCGTGGGACGATTATACCATGCAGCATGTTGAAAAGCAACGGGAATCTCTTTTGCCTCGGAAGACAAAAGAGGTTCCTATGATGTGTAAGTCCGCGTAAAAGGACGCCGACGGGCAAGCCGAAAGCTGTTACTCGATATTGTTTAATCCGTCATATAAGTCGTTGAACGATTTCCCTCGTTTACATCTTCCGTATGAGAAGTCTTTGTTCTCACCGTATTCAAGCAAAAAGCATTTTGCCAGTTCCTCAACAGTCTGTTCAAGCGCGGTGAAAAACTGCTGATAGGCAAAATTGCTTGCCGCAGATCCTTGCTCAAAGCAATTCGTTATCAGTGATTCGGTAACCTGATCCAGAGGATACATCTTGATATGCATCAATTCATGCACGATGACCTCTTCAAGGTTTTCCTGCTTCGGAGCGGCAATATTCAGCAGCAGAACAGCCTTTCTGTCATCACAGTCGATTTTGAAATCCCCGGTCTTCGGCCACGTAGGGTCTTCCGCAAATTCCAGCCTGATATCCCATGCCGGCGTGATCCGAAGCTTCCTGATATACTTCTCAAATAAAGAAGTAAGTGTCTTTTTGTCATAGATCATATTGTATTCCTTTCGCAGTACGGCAGGAAGCGATCAGCAATCTGCGCATACTGCCGCAAGTATTCTCAGCTTTTTGATATCCTTGATGAGATCTGTATTACTCAATTTGCCGCCATATATCTCTCAAGCTCTTATTGGCTGCGATGATTATATCACAGTCAACCTTGTAAAACAACAAGGTACCTCCCCCGTCCCGGCAGACAAAAGACGCTTATTTCATGTGAAAGTCCGCGTAAAAGGGACGCGCCCCGCAAGCCGATCAGGCATGATCATTTGTGAACGAAATTCATTTCTTCCACCTTCGAGATCTGTTTTATCGTCATTTCCGCCCAAGCCGGCAAAAAGCCGCTCTTTATGGCGTTTCTGGCAGATCGGATATTTGACCATGCAGAGCAATAAAACGGGACTTTTTCTCGGTCGAGGATTTCAAGGCCCAAGCTGGAGGTGATTGCGGACGCGATCCCTTTTTTACGGTATTCCGGCAAAACGTCCACGCCGATCTGCCACATCTGCTCGGCATCTGCCGAGCACCCCGCCAAACCGATCAGCTTCCCGCCATCATACGCCCCAACGCCCAAAACGTCCAGCTCTTTTCTGTCACGGCAAAGGGCGTTCGACCACTCCGGTACATACAGTTCTTCAAAATCAGCCCGCTCCAACAATCGGAGTTCATATTGACAGGGCAGCTTCGTAATCTTGCTGAGATCCGGAAGATAATACTCCGCCATAAAGCACACCGTCTGTCCCAAGGGTTCCAAGCGCTGATTCAGCCAGTGCATATTCGGTGTCTCAAAGCAATGATAGAAATCAAATCTTCTCACATACTCATTCACAATATCTGACAATTCGTCAGAAGACGCCGCTACGACGTTGTTTCCGTAAGATATGAAATTACATCCGATGGGGAGCTTATAATACTTCTTTGCCTTTGATCCGAGTTTGAGCGGAACAACAAAACTGCGAGCCGAAAGAAAGTCTTCTGCTTCACATCCGATATCTTCTGCGGATTGATTCATTGCAATCCCAAGAATATCCCGGGTCGTCATCTGTTCTCCCCCTTCATACAATTGATTCGTTAAGGACACTATACCATACGCCGCCGTCAAAAACAAGAACGCTCCTTTGCCACGGCAGACAAAAGGGCTTTCTCGTATATCTACTCTTTACACTGCCATCGTCGCCCACGCCGTTCAACAAGAAAACCTCTTTTGCCCAGGTAAACAAAAGAGGTTTCTTTGATGTAAAAGACCGCGTAAACGTGAATTTGTTGAACAATATCAAAGTTTCATAACGGCATCGATATCGCCTTCTGCATCCTCTCCTATCTCCTCAAAGCCGAAGGAAAGGTACAACTTTCTCGCCACTGTATTCTCTCGGTCATAACAGATCCAACAGTAGTCTGCTTTTCCGTGTGGAAAAGTCCTGATAAAATCCAGTCCGAGTCTGACAGCTTCGCGTCCATAACCCTTTCCCTGATACTCCTTATCGATCATCAGACGCCAAAGAAAGTAATTACCTTTCGAGATCTCCGGCGCATTTTTATCGTCACAAACCTCACCATAGTCATAAGCGAGCATCAGAAAGCCGATCGGAGTGTCATCGTCATAGATCCCGAATGGGTAAACAGCTCCGGAGGTCTTGTTTCCGACATAAGCATGAACAAGACTCCACACGTTGCTTGCGATAAAACGCTCCTGTTCCTCCCTGTGCTCAATTCCATAATATCCCATACATTATATTTGTTCAGCTCTTCCAAATGAACCATTACAATACCTCCACAAACTCCGATTTGTCACTATAATCATAACATGGGGAAGAATAGAAAACAAGGACGCAATGATACACCGTACCGGTAAAATTGCGTCCTGTTATATTTTATCGCTCAATGAATGTGACCGGGGCCGCAGCCCCATTTTCTTTATGCTTCGTTTTCCCGGGCTTCCACGTCGTCCTGGGACAGGGGCGGCGTTTCCGGAGTCTCTGGCCGGGGCGCGTCCATATCCTCCCGGCGGATGGCGCCGGAGCGGATCAGGGCCATCTTTGCGCTGGCCGGCCCGATGAGCTCGTAAAGCACGGAGGTGGCCAGGATGACGGTGATCAGCAGGGAGCCGATGTCCGGCGGCAGGATGCGCTCCGCCAGGTACGCCAGCCCGATGGCTACCCCCGCCTGGGGCACCAAAGCGGCGCCCAGATACCGCCGGGTGCCGGCGGGCAGACGCGTCAGCACGCAGCCCAGATAAGCCCCCAGGTATTTGCCCAGAATTCGGAGCAGGAAAAACCCGAAGCCCGCAAGCCCGATGGCGGGAAGCACGGAGAGATCCAGCTTCATGCCTGACGCCATAAAAAACAGGATCATCACCGGGGGCGTGAAGCGGTTCAGCTGCTTGAAGAGCTTTTTATCGCCGGTGGTGTTGATGAACACCGCCCCGAACGCCATGCAGGCCAGCAGGGGGGATACGTTCAGCGCCGCGCAGATGCCCGCCAGGCCCAGCAGCATGGCGATGGCGAGGATGAGGCGGTTGTCCCGGGTGCGGCTGGGGGGCAGCATCCGGCCCAGAAGCAGCCCGAAAAGGGTGCCCAGGCCCATGACGCCCAGGTTAAACAGCACCGGCAGCGCCAGGCCCGGGATGGTGGCCCCGCCCTGATCGCCGGCGGAAACCCAGGCGGACACCAGGGAAAAAACCAGCAGGCACACCACGTTATCCAGGGCGATCACCTGCAGCAGCACGTTCACAAAGCCGCCCTTTGCCTTGTACTGATTAATGGTCATCATGGTGCTGGCCGGGGCGGTGGCGGTGGCGATGGCGCCCAGCAGCAGCGACAGGCGCCAGTCCAGGCGGAAGATGCCCGCCATGGCCGCGGTCACCAGAACGCCTGCCAGCAGCGCTTCCAGCAGCGTCACCAGCAGCACGGACCGGCCGGTGGCCCGGAGGGTATCCTTTTTGATGAAGCGGCCCACGCCGAAGGCGATAAAGGCCAGGGCCACGTCGCTGACGAAGCTCATCCGGTCCACCACGTGCTGCGGGATCACCCCCAGCATGTGCGGCCCGATGAGGATGCCGGAAATGATATAGCCGCTGACGTAGGGCAGCCCCAGGCGCTTGGTCAGGCGGGTGGATAAAAAGCCCAGCAGCAGGATCACCGCCAGGGACAGAAGCGCAGACGCTTCCGGGTTCAGGGCGCTCATCCATTCCGCCATGGCTTTCCCCTCCTTCTTATGAAAAACGCATGCCCGCCGGGGCCAAAGGAAGCCTGCGGCGGCGGGGAGCGTATAGGTTTGCTTACGCTTTATCATATACCGTTTCCGCCGGATTGTAAACCTGTTTTTTGCCGGGAAAACGGCAGCAAACGCGCTTTTTCACAAAAAGTTTCGCCCATGGGCGCTGCATAAGCCCATCTTTGCGGTGCCATACTGCTTTTGACGGAGGTGGCAGTATGGCGACAGGCAAAGTGGAGATCTGCGGCGTGGATACCGCGACGCTGCCCGTACTCACCAATGAACGCATGCGCGAACTGTTCCCGCTGGTGCACGGCGGCGACCGCGCGGCGAGAGAAGAATTCATCCGGGGGAATCTGCGATTGGTGCTCAGCGTGGTGCAGCGCTTCAACAACCGGGGGGAGAACGCGGACGACCTGTTTCAGGTGGGCTGCATCGGCCTGATCAAAGCGCTTGACAATTTCGACGTGAGCCAGAACGTGAAGTTTTCCACCTATGCGGTGCCCATGATCATCGGGGAGATCCGCAGGTATCTTCGGGACAATAACCCCATCCGGGTCAGCCGCTCCCTGCGGGATACGGCCTACCGGGCGCTGCAGGCCCGGGACCGGCTGGTGGTCCGGCTGAACCGGGAGCCCACGGTGGAGGAAATGGCCCAGGAACTGGATCTTCCCCGGGAGGACGTGGTGTTCGCCCTGGAGGCCATTCAGGACCCCATCTCCCTGTTCGAGCCGGTATACAACGACGGCGGCGACGCCATCTATATCATGGATCAGGTGAAGGACGACCGGCACAGGGACGAACAGTGGCTGGAGAAAATCGCCATCAAGGAAGCCATGCGCAAGCTGAACGACCGGGAAAAGAAGATCCTGCGCCTGCGTTTCTTCGAGGGGAGGACCCAGATGGAGGTGGCGGGGGAGATCGGCATTTCCCAGGCGCAGGTATCCCGGCTGGAAAAGAACGCGCTGCTGCATATGCGCAAATACGTCAGCGTGCAATAAGCGAAAAAACCATGCGAAAACGGCGGTGCGCTGCGCCGCCGTTTTTTTGCGCGCGCAGGGGCAAAACGGTTGACAGGCGCGCCCCGGAAATGGTAACATAATATATTGGAAAAACAACAGAAGGAGAGGATACCATGCGGCAAAGCGGTATTCTGATGCATATTTCTTCCCTGCCGGGCCCCGACGGGATCGGCAGCCTGGGGAAGGAAGCCTTTGAATTTGCGGATTTCCTGCATGCCAGCGGCATGGGTATCTGGCAAGTGCTGCCCATGGGCCCCACGGGGTACGGCGAATCGCCTTATCAGTCCACCAGCGTGTACGCCGGCAACCCCCTGCTGATCTCCGTGGAAAAGCTGGAGGAGGAAGGGCTGGCGGACCTGACGGGGGAAATGCGGTATATTCCCGTCAGCGACGAGCAGATCGATTACGAGGCGGTGCGCGGCGGGAAAATGCGCTTGCTGCGCCGCTGCTTTGAGCAGAGCGAGGAAAAGCTGAAGCCGGAAATTGAAAAATTCGTTGCCGAAAACGACTGGGTGGAGGATTTCGCCCTGTTCACCGCGCTGAAAAACCACTTCGGCGGCAGCATGTGGACCCAGTGGCCGGATCGGGGGGCGAAGAACAGGAAGCTCAAGACGCTGGCGGATTACGAGGGAAAACTGGACGAGGAGGTGCGCTTCCAGGTCTGGTGCCAGTATATTTTTTCCGTGCAGTGGCAGGCGCTGAAAAAATACTGCAACGATCTGGGCATCCTGCTCTTTGGCGATATGCCCATTTACGTGGCGGAGGACAGCGCCGATACCTGGACCCATCCCGACGTATTCCAGCTGGACCGCAACCGGGTGCCCAAGCGGGTGGCGGGGGTGCCGCCGGATTATTTCTGCGCCGACGGCCAGCTGTGGGGCAATCCCCTGTACCGCTGGACGTACCTGCGCCTGCGGGGGTACGACTGGTGGGTGAAGCGCATGGAGCACATGCACAAAATGTACGATATCGTGCGGGTGGATCACTTCATCGGCTTCGCCAACTATTATTCCGTGCCCCACGGCGCGCCCAACGCCCGCAGCGGCAAATGGGTGATCGGCCCGGGGAAGGCCCTGTTCAAAAAGCTGAAGAAAGCCATTCCCGGCATGGACATCGTGGCGGAGGACCTGGGCGAGGTGAACGACCGGGTGCGGGATCTGATCGCCTTTACCGGCTATCCGGGCATGAAGGTGCTCACCTTCGCTTTCGGCGGCGATGAAAAGAACATCCATCTGCCCGCCAACATCCCGGAAAATACCGCGTATTATACCGGCACCCACGACAACCAGACCACCCTTGCCTGGGCGGAGGGAGCGCCGGAGGAAGAAATGAAGCTGGCCATGAAGGTGGTGGGCTTCGACAGGAAAGAGGACGCCGTCTGGGCGCTGATCGGGTGCGTGCTCAAGAGCCGCGCCCGCATCGCCGTGGTGCCCATGCAGGACGTGCTGGAGCTGGGAGCCTTCGCCACCATGAACCATCCGGGCATCATGGGGGGCAACTGGCAATGGCGCATGAAGCCCGGCGCGGCCACCCCCGGGATCGCCGCCCGGCTGAAAAAGCTGAATGAGGAAGCAAACAGGAGGAACGCATGATATGATGAACGCCAAGGAACTGATTTCCCGGGCCGAGGCGATTTTGATGACCCGGGATCACATCTCCCTGGAAAACGCGAACGCTCCGCAGCTGCATAACGCGGTTTCCGCCGCCGCCATGGAGGCCCTGGCTCCCGTGTGGACAAAAAAAGAAGCCCAGCGCGAAGGGAAGCGGCAGGCGTATTATATTTCCGCCGAATACCTGGTGGGGCGGCTGGTATACAACAATCTGTACTGCATGGGGCTGCTGGAGGATGTGAAAGCCCTTCTCAAAGACCGGGGCGTTGACATCGCCTCTCTGGAGGATATCGAGGACGACGCCTTCGGCAACGGCGGCCTGGGCCGCCTGGCCGCCTGCTTCCTGGACAGCGCCGTTACCCACGATATCCCCCTGACGGGCTACGGGCTGCGCTACCGCTACGGGCTGTTCAAGCAGAGCTTCGTGGACGGCTGCCAGCACGAGGAGCCGGACGACTGGTCCCGCTTCGGCGATCCCTGGTCCATTCGGCGGCTCAGCGAAGCCGTGGTGGTGGAAATGAAAACGGGCAGCGTGCTGGCGGTGCCTTACGATATGCCGGTGGTGGGCTACGGGGCGAAGAACGTGGGCACGCTGCGCCTGTGGCAGACCGAAAGCCTGCATGAGTTCGATTTTCCCCTGTTCAATCAGCAGAAATACCAGGAAGCCGCCGCGGACAAGAACAAGGCGGAGGATATCGTCAAGGTGCTTTACCCCAACGACAGCAAGCGGGAGGGCAAGCAGCTGCGGGTGAAGCAGCAGTACGTGCTGGTCAGCGCCACCATGCAGGATATCCTGCGGGCGTACAAAAAGCGCCACGGCGATGATTATTCCTTCTTCGCCCAGGAGCACGCCGTGCAGCTAAACGACACCCATCCCGTCATGGCCGTGCCCGAGCTGATCCGTCTGCTGGAAAAGGACGGCGTGGCCTTCGAGGACGCCTTCCGCATCGCCCAGCAGACCTTCGCCTACACCAACCATACCGTGATGCAGGAAGCCCTGGAAAAATGGGATCTGGGGCTGCTGGGCTCCGTCTGCCCCGGGATCGTGGCGGTGATGCGAAAGATCGACGCCCGGTTCAGGGCGGAAATGAAGGGGCGGAACCTGCCGGTCCTGCCCGTCCGCTGCATCATCGAAGGGCCCCGGGTGCACATGGCGCAGCTGGCGGTGTACGCCACTTTCGCCACCAACGGCGTGGCGGAATTGCACAGCAGGATCCTGAAGGACGATCTGTTCGCCGACTGGTATCAGGTGTATCCGGACCGGTTCCAGAACAAGACCAACGGCATCACCCAGCGCCGCTGGCTGGGCCTGTGCGATCCGGAGCTGTGCGCGTTGATCGGAAAGCGGATCGGGAACGGCTTCCTCACCGCGCTGGACGATCTGGAGAAGCTGTCTCCCATGATCGACGATGGGATGATCCGGGAATTCCGGCAGGTGAAGCGGGAAAAGAAGGAACAGCTCTGCCGGGAGATCGAAAAGCGCGAGGGCGTGAAGCTGAGCCCCGATATGATCTTCGACGTGCAGGTGAAGCGGCTGCACGAATACAAGCGGCAGTTCATGAACGCCCTGAGCATTCTGGCGATCTATCATGGGCTCAAGGACGGCAGCATCCGCGATTTCACCCCCACCGCCTTCATTTTCGGCGCCAAGGCCGCCCCGGGCTACGACCGGGCCAAGGCCGTTATCCGCCTGATCAACCGCATCGCCGGCATGGTGAACGAAGACCCCGACACCTGCGAAAAGCTGAAGGTGGTGTTCGTGCAGAATTATAACTGCTCCTGGGCGGAGAAAATCATCCCCGCCGCGGACATCAGCGAGCAGATCTCGCCCGCGGGCACCGAGGCCAGCGGTACCGGCAACATGAAATTCATGCTCAACGGCGCGGTGACCCTGGGCACCTACGACGGGGCCAACGTGGAGATCGTGGAGCAGGCGGGCCGGGAAAACAACTACATTTTCGGCGCTACGGTGGAAGAACTGAACGCCATCCGGGATACCTACGATCCCCGGGCCATCTACAAGCAGGACCCGCAGATCGCCCGCGCGCTGGACGCGCTGGTGGACGGCACTTTCCGGGATGAGGACGGCGCGTTCAAGGAGCTGTACGGCGCCATCCTGGCCGGGGCCTCCTGGCATAAGCCGGACCATTATTTCGTGCTGTACGATTTCCGCAGCTATCTGGACGCCAAGCTGGCCGCGAACCGGGATTACGCCGCGGACCCGGACGGCTTTGCCCGCAAGTGCCTGGAAAACGTGGCCCACGCCGGCAAATTCTCCTCCGACCGCACCATCCGGCAGTACGCGAAGGAGATCTGGCGGGTGTAATAAACAGGTTGTTTCAAAACAAAAACGGGAGGGGGCTTTCTCCGGAAAGAAAGCCCCCTCCCGCTTTTACTGATTCGTTTTTATACGTTGAAGCGGAACAGCGTCACGTCTCCGTCCTGCATCACGTAATCCTTGCCCTCGGAGCGCACCAGGCCCTTTTCCTTGCAGGCCGCCATGCTGCCCAATTCGTGCAGGGTCTCAAAGGGCACGATCTCGGCCCGGATGAAGCCGCGCTCAAAATCGGTGTGGATCTTGCCCGCGGCCTGGGGGGCTTTGGTGCCCCGGACGATGGTCCAGGCCCGGCATTCGTCCTCGCCGGCGGTGAGGAAGGAAATGAGGCCCAGCAGGTGGTAGCACTTGCGGATCAGCCGGTCCAGGCCGCTCTGGCCGATGCCCAGCTCCTGAAGGAATTCCTCTTTTTCCTCCGGCTCCATCTGGGCGATTTCCTCCTCGATTCGGGCGGAGATCACCAGCACCTCGGCGTTTTCCTTTTCGGCGATCTGCTTCACCTGGCGGACGAATCCGATGCTGTCCTCCTCGTCGGACACCTGATCCTCGGAAATGTTGGCGGCGTAGATCACGGGCTTCATGGTCAGCAGGAACCAGCCCCGGACGGTTTCCTTTTCATCGTCGGTAAGGGGGCAGGTGCGGGCGGGCCTGCCGCTTTCCAGGTGCGATAACACCCGGGCGGCCAGATCCGCTTCCTCGCCGTATTTCTTTTCGCCGGTCTTGACCAGCTTCCGGGCCTTCTCCTCCCGGCGGGACACGGTTTCCATATCGGCGAAGATCAGCTCCAGGTTGATGGTTTCGATGTCCCGGGCGGGGTCCACGCTGCCGTCCACGTGGATGATGTTTTCATCCTCGAAGCAGCGCACCACATGCACGATGGCTTCGCACTCCCTGATGTGGGAGAGGAATTTGTTGCCCAGGCCCTCGCCCTTGCTGGCGCCCTTCACCAGACCCGCGATGTCCACGAATTCCACGGTGGCGGGAGTCACTTTTTTGGGATGATACATTTCCGCCAGCACGGAAAGCCGATGATCCGGCACCGGCACGATGCCGGCGTTGGGCTCGATGGTGCAGAAAGGATAATTGGCCGCCTGGGCGCCCGCGCCCGTGATGGCGTTGAACAGCGTGCTTTTCCCTACGTTTGGAAGCCCCACGACACCGAGTTTCATATCGCTTGAATCCCCTTTGCTTGCGTCATTCATGGCTGCTCTGGCAGCGCATCCATTATACATGAGGAAAAAGCGGATTGCAAGAAAAATGCTCAAACGATCAAGACAGGCGGAAAAAGCCGTGCTATACTGAGGGTGCGATCGCAAGAGGACCCTCATTTTCCCGGAAGGAGGCGGCCCCGTGAAAAATTTGTGCATCCTGAACGACGCGCTCAATTACATCGAGGACCACCTGCGGGAGGATTTCTCCCAATCGGACATCGCCGCTTACTGCTGCTGCTCGCTTTCCAGCCTGCAGAAGCTGTTCAGCTATGCGTTCCACATCGGCGTTTCCGATTACGTGACCCGGCGGCGGCTCACCTGCTGCGCCCGGGAGCTGGTGAAGAGCGACAGGAGCATCCTGGATCTGGCCCTGGACTGGGGGTATCAGTCCCAGGAGGCGCTGACGAGGGCTTTCGCCCGGATGTGGGGCGAGCCCCCGGCTTCCTTCCGGAAAAGCCGGAAATTCACCGGCATGTTTCCTAAATTTGAAATCCTTGACAATGAGAATGGAGGAAGAATCATGCGGAAGTACGATATCACCGAGCTGTACGATCTCTTGTCCCAGGCCCGGGGCACCTATATGCTGGCCTTCGATATTCAGAACCTGGTGCCCATCAATGAAATTTCCCGCAAAGCGGGGGACATCGCCATCCGGGAATCCATGCGCCGTATCGAGGACGCGGCTGGGGAGAAGATGCTCTTTTTCCGCATCGGCGGCGACGAATTCGCCCTGGTAACGGGCCTGGCGGACGAGGCGGAGGCGGACGCGGTGGCGAAAAAGGTGACGGACCGCAACGGCGAACCCGTGGATTGGGAAGGGCGGAAGATCCCCCTTTCGCTGTACAGCGCGAAAATGAAGATCGAGGACAAGGCCATCCGGTACAGCGAACTGTATCCCGAAATCTACAATGCGCTGATCAGCGCCAAGCGGCAATCGGAATGACGGCGGAAACGCATCCCCGGCCGGGAATGTCCGGCCGGGGGATTTTTTTGCCTTGTCAAACGCGGATTCTTCCTGTATAATGATTGGTGGCAAACAATGATAATTGAGGGAGATGCATCGCAAATGAAAGTTTTGATCGTCAACGCCGGTTCCTCCTCGCTGAAATACCAGCTGATCGATATGGATAACGAACAGACCCTGGCGAAGGGCCTGGTGGAACGCATCGGCATGGGCGGCGTGGGCCACGCGGAAATGAAGGTGGACGGAAAGACCGTGTTCGACGTGGAGGAACCCATCGGGGACCACGTGAAGGGCTGCCAGCTGATGATCCGCGCCCTGACGGACAAGGAAAACGGCGTCGTGAAGGACATGAGCGAGATCGGCGCGGTGGGCCACCGCGTGCTGCACGGCGGGAACAAATTCTCCGAATCCGTGGTGATCAACCAGGCGGTCATGGACGCCATCGAGGAATTCATCCCCCTGGGGCCGCTGCATAATCCCGCCAACCTCATGGGCATCAAGGCCTGCCGGGAAGTGATGCCGGATACCCCCATGGTGGCAGTGTTCGATACCGCTTTCCACCAGACCATGCCGCCCAAGGCGTATATGTACGGCGTGCCGTACGATTATTACGAAAGGCTGCACGTGCGGCGCTACGGCTTCCACGGCACCAGCCACCGCTATGTGAGCAAGCGCACCGCCGAATTCCTGAAAAGGGATCCCAAAGGCCTGCGCATCATCATCGCCCATCTGGGCAACGGCTCTTCCCTGAGCGCGGTGAAGGACGGCAAGTGCGTGGATACGTCCATGGGCATCACGCCTTTGGAGGGCGTCATTATGGGCACTCGCAGCGGCGTGATGGACCCCGCGGTGGTGCAGTACATCTGCGATAACGATCACATTTCCGTGGACGAAATGCTGAACATCTGCAACAAGAAGAGCGGATTGCTGGGCATCAGCGGCCTTTCCAACGACATGCGGGACGTGGACAAGGCGGCCCGGGAGGGCCATGAGCGGGCGAAGCTGGCCCGGGATATGCTGGTTTACGGCATCAAGAAGTACATCGGCAGCTATGCCGCGGCCATGGGCGGCGTGGACGCCATCGTGTTCACCGCGGGCATCGGCGAAAACAATATCGAGCTGCGCCGGGACGTGATGGCCGATATGGAATTCCTGGGCGCGAAGATCGACGAGGAAAAAAACGCCTCCGTGAAGCCCGGCCGGGCCACGGAAACGGATATTTCCGCCGCCGACAGCAGGGTGAAGGTGCTGGTGATCCCCACCAACGAGGAAATCGCCATCGCCCGGGACACCCTGGAGCTGGTGAGCAAGCTGTAATCTTCGGGATTGCGGAAGGGGGCTGCGCAGGCGCTCCCTTTTCTTTTTTGAAAAAGGAGGATCGTGATGGCTTATCGGGTGTTGCTTGTGAACGGCAGCCCTCACGCCAAGGGCTGCACCGCCCGGGCGCTGGAGGAGGTGGCCCGGACGCTGAACGCGGAAGGGATCGAAACGGAAATGATCCACGTGGGCAAGGAAGCGATCCGCGGGTGCGTCGCCTGCGGCTTCTGCCGGAAGAACGGGCGCTGCGTGTTTCAGGATCTGGTGAATGAAACCGCGCCGAAATTTGAGCAGGCGGACGGCATCGTGGTGGGCAGCCCCGTGTATTACGCCTCGCCCAACGGGACGCTGCTCTCCTTCCTGGACCGGCTGTTCTATTCCACGCCTTTTTCCAAGCAAATGAAGGCGGGGGCGGCGGTGGTGAGCTGCCGCCGGGGCGGGAACACCGCGTCCTTCGACGCGCTGAACAAGTATTTCGGCATTTCCGGCATGCCCGTGGTTTCCAGCACGTACTGGAACCAGGTGCACGGCTTTACCGCCGCGGACGTGGAAAAGGATCTGGAAGGACTGCAGACCATGCGGAACCTGGGCAGAAACATGGCTTTCCTTCTGCGGGCCATCGGGGCGGAAAAGGAAAAAAGCGGGCTGCCGGCCGTGGAACGAGAATCGTTCACCAGCTTTCACGAAGGGAAATAAACGGCAACGTAAAAAGGGGCTGCTGCACAGCCCCTTCGATCAAATGGAGGATCCATTTGATCGACATAAAACGCCTTTTCCTCTCGTCCCTGCGGGACTCCCGGGCGGAAAAGGCGGAAGGAAAGCATTTTTGCTCTCGCAGGGCATGCTCTGCTCCGCAAAAATGCTCCTCGCAGCGCACAGGTCGCTGCTGCGGATTCCACTTGGAGGGGCTGCGGCCCCTCCAAACCACCTCGGGGTTTTCTTTTCTCCCGGTATTCAATGTTGCTCATTCTTCTATGAGAACCAATATCCCTGTAAACAAAGAGAGGATATTGCAGATTAGCTTCTGCAATATCCCCTTTTTTTCCCGAAATAGTCAATTCCGGGTGAATTCCATTTCCGTCGTGCCGTCCGTCAGGGTCAGGGCTTCGCCGTTGACGCTGAAGGACAGCGCGGTGCCTTCCAGCTCCAGCTTATCGCCGTTGATTTTGTAGCCGGTGCTGTTGGATTCGGTCTTGCCCTGGGCGTCTATGGCCATGGTCATGGCGCCGCCCCGGAACGAGAGGGTCAGGCTGCCGCCTTCGGCGCTGATTGCGGCCAGCGCCTGGACAAACTGATCGCCGGAGCCGCCGACGGTGACGTTTTTCAGCTTCCAGACGCCTTCAATGGCGCTGCCGCCGCAGGCCGTCAGCAGCAGGACAAGGACCAGCAGAAGACAAACCAGGCTGAATTTCTTCATGCTTTTTCCCATCCTTTATCGGTTATTCTGCATCGCCTGTAAAGGCGCGTGCCGCTTTGGGGGAACGGATGAAAGCGTTTACTGGCGGGTAAAGGCCTGTTCGGTGCCGTCCAGCACCAGGCTGAGGGTATTTTCCTTGATGGTGAATTCGGAAGCATTGCCGTTGATTTCCAGCTTGCTGCCGTTCACCTTATAGGAAAAATGCTCCTCGCTTTCGCCCGACGCGTTCTTGGTGATCCGGGTCAGATGCCCGTCCTTGAAGATCAGGGTGATCTCCGTGCCGGTGAGGTTGGCAAAGTTGAATTTCTGGTCGATGGCAGCCTGGCTGCCGGAAATGAATTTCCAAGTCCCCTCCAGGCTTCCGCCGCCGCCGCACGCGGTCAGCGTCAGCATCAGCGTCAGCAGCAGTGCAGCCGCGATAAGCCTCTTTTTCATGCGATCTTCCCGTCCTTTTCTTTCCCGCCATGCGCACAGCGGCGGATATGCAGGCCGATCCGTTCTGCCCGCTGCCGCCCGGCGGGGCATCATTCGCGCCTATTATACCATCGGAAGACAAAAATGTAAAGGGATACGGGCCTTGCCATGGGCCGCTGCGCAGAAAAAAGGCAGCCCGGCGTGGGCTGCCTGAACGGATGCGGGCGGGATCAGATCCTTTCCCGGATTTCCTTTTCCAGCTTGGCGGAGAAATCCTCCAGGGAATACACGGCGGTCTGATCCGTCTCCCGGTCGCGGACGGAGATATTGCCTTCGGCGATCTCCTTTTCGCCGATGATGATCATGTAGGGCACCCGGTCCACCTGGCGGGCGTAGCGGATCTTGTAGCCGATCTTTTCGTTCCGATCATCCAGCTCCACCCGTACCCGCTGATCCTTGAAGAACTGGTATACCTTGCGGGCGTAGTCCATGCTCTTGTCGGAAACGGGCAGCACCTTCACCTGCAGCGGGGCGAGCCACGTGGGGAACTTGCCGGCGAAATGCTCGGTGAGGATGCCGATGAAGCGCTCGATGGAGCCGAAGCACACCCGATGGATCATGATGGGGCGCTTCTTGCTGCCGTCCTCGGCGGTGTATTCCAGCTGGAAGTTCAGCGGCATCTGGAAGTCCAGCTGGATGGTGCCGCACTGCCAGGTGCGGCCCAGGCAGTCCCGCAGATGGAAGTCGATCTTGGGGCCGTAGAACGCGCCGTCGCCCTCGTTGACGGTGTAGGGCATATGCAGCCTTTCCAGGGCGGCCTTAAGGCCGTTGGTGGCGTCTTCCCAGTCCTCGTCGGAGCCCATGGAATTTTCCGGCCGGGTGGACAGCTCTACAAAGTAATCGAAGCCGAATTTGCTGTATACCTGGTTGATCAGGTGCACGACCCCCGCGATCTCATCCGGGATCTGCTCCCGGGTCATGAAGATATGGGCGTCGTCCTGATTGAAGCAGCGCACCCGGAACAGGCCGTGGAGCGTGCCCCGCAGTTCATGCCGGTGCACCAGGCCGATCTCGCCCACGCGCATGGGCAGATCCCGGTAGGAATGGGGCTGGCTGGCGTACACCAGCACGCCGCCGGGGCAGTTCATGGGCTTGATGCAGTAATCCTCGTCGTCGATCTTGGTGGCGTACATGTTGTCCTTGTAATGATCCCAATGGCCGCTGGTCTCCCACAGGTGGCGGTTCATGATCAGGGGTGTGGACACTTCCACGTAATCGGCGGCGTAGTGGATATCGCGCCAATAGTCGATGAGGGCGTTTTTAAGGGCCATGCCCTTGGGCAGGAAGAAGGGGAAGCCGGGGCCTTCGTCCCGGAGCATGAACAGGTTCATCTCCTTGCCGATGCGGCGGTGATCCCGCTTTTCGGCTTCCTCGATCATGCGCTGGTATTCCTTGAGCTCATCCTGGGAGCGGAAGGCCACGCCGTTGATGCGGGTGAGCATCTTGTTTTTCTGATCGTTCTTCCAGTAGGCGCCGGACAGGGCGGTGAGCTTGAAAGCCTTGAGGGCTTTCGTATAGGTCAGGTGCGGGCCCACGCACATGTCGATGTAATCGCCCTGCTGGTAGAAGGTGATCTGGGCGTCGTCCGGAAGATCGGCGATGTGCTCCACCTTGTAGATTTCGCCGCGGTCCTGCATCAGCTTCACCGCCTCGTCCCGGGGCAGGGGATAGACCTTGAAGGGCAGGTTTTCCTTCACGATCTTCTGCATTTCCGCTTCGATGGCGGGCAGATCCTCGTCGGAGAGCTTCACGTCGCCCAGGTCGATGTCGTAGTGGAAGCCCTTTTCGGTGGCGGGGCCGTAGGCGAAGTGCGCGCCGGGATACAGGCGCTTCACGGCCTGGGCCATGATGTGGGCGGCGCTGTGGCGCAGCACTTCCAATTCCATTTCCTCGGGGCATTCGGCCACCCGGCCGTCGTTGTAGATGATCTTCATGCGGTTTGTCCTCCTCTTGTTTTGGTTGGGTCCGTTCGGGGAGGGCATTGAAAAACGCCCGTCCCGTCATGTGAAATGAAGGGACGAGCGCGAATGTCTTCTTCGCCCGCGGTTCCACCCTTGTTGCCCCCTCGCGCGGAGGGGACCGCTTGAGCCGGCGCTGTATCGGGCGCCGCGCGCCGCCGGTCGGGAGGCGGTATTCCCTTCCCGTCCTTACGCGCTTGCACCGTCCGCGCGCTCTCTGAAAGGCCGATCAGAAGGAAACGTGTTCTCCGTCATTCCGGGGATTGAATTGAATTATACGCCGGTTCCGCCGCCTTGTCAACTTGTTTTTTGCGCTTTTATGGGGAAAATGCCGGGGTGCAGACGATCCTGCGATCCCGGGCCGGTTTTCTTTGGGGAGGGTGCGGGAACGCGCTTTCTTCTAAAAAAAGGATTCCCGCCCTGTGCGCGATTCTTACGTCAGCTCCGCTTCCAGGCGCACGCAGCGGCCCACGAAGGTGAGCTCGTTGAAATTTTTGATCTCGCTTTCAAAGGCCTCGTCGTATTTCTGCAGCATGGCCTGGTAATCGTTGACGCGCTTGACCTTGCGCAGCACCCGGCCCAGGGGCGTCTGCAGCAGCATGATGGCCCCGTCCACGGCGGCCTGGGCGGGCACCACCAGCAAAAGATCCCCCCGCTGGACGCGGAAGCCGCGCAGGGCGTTGTCCGGCGCCATGAAATAAAACACCTTGTCCGGGGACGCGCCTTCGATCTTGCCGTTGGTGATAGGCAGCAGCCGGTGGCCCACCTCCTTCATCACGGCGTTGTACACCGGCACGTGCTTGAGCACGCCGGAGAGGGTGTCCAGCCAGATGGAGCCGCTGACGCCGGGATCGGTTTCCGCCACGGGGGCGGGCTTTTTCTCGGCCTCGGCCTTTTTCTTCTCGGCGGCCTGCTGGATACGGGGCACGGCGGACTGCAGATCCACCGTGGCGGCGATGTCGTCCAGGGTGAAGTCCGCTTCGGTGTGCTCGGTCATGCCCATGGTTTTCAGGATCCGGCGGGCCTGATCGTCCGCGATGATCCGGGTGCCGGCCTCCACCTCCATCAGGTATTTGTCGCTGACCCCGCATTTTCTCGCCACCTGCTTGTGCGTCAACCCCTGGCGGGTGCGCTCCAGGCGGATCAGATCTCCTAATCTGCTCATTGCTTTTGCTCCTTTATTCAGTCAGCCGCAGGGCGGGATGCGCGTTCAGGTCCAGCCCGGCGATCTCGCCCCGCATCAGGCGATAGTATGCCGCGGAGCCGATCATGGCCGCGTTGTCCCCGCACAGGTCCAGCCGGGGCATGAACAATTCGATGCCGCGGGCTTTGCAGGCCTTTTCCATCTCCCGGCGCAGCAGTTTATTGGCGGATACGCCCCCGGCCAGGGCCATTTTTTTCAGCCCCATGTCCTCCGCGGCCAGCATGGCCCGGTCCACCAGGAAGGAAACCACGGCCTTGCGGAAGGAGGCGGCCAGATCCGCGTCCCGGAGGGCTTCGCCCTTCTGCCGGGCGTTGTGCACGGCGTTGATGAAGGCGGTCTTGAGACCGGAGAAGCTGTAATCGTAGCGGCCCTCGGTTTTGGGCCGGGGCAGCTTCAATGCGTCCGGATCGCCCTCCTCGGCCAGCCGGTCCAGCAGCGGGCCGCCGGGGTAGGGGATATTCAGCACCCGGGCGGCCTTGTCAAAGGCCTCGCCCGCGGCGTCGTCCTGGGTCTGGCCCAGGATGCGGAACGTGCCATAATCCTCCACGGAAAACAGGTGGCTGTGCCCGCCGGACACCACCAGGCAGGCGAAGGGCGGCGTCAGATCCGGATGGGTGAGGAAATTGGCGCAGATGTGGCCTTCGATGTGGTTGACCGCCACCAGGGGCTTGCGGGCGGCGAAGGCCAGGGCTTTGGCGCAGCTGACGCCGATGAGCAGCGCGCCCACCAGCCCGGGGCCGCAGGTGACGGCGACGGCGTCCACGTCGGCAAGGGCCAGCCCCGCGTCCCTGAGCGCCTGATCCACCATGAGGTCCACCTTCTCCACGTGGGCGCGGCTGGCGATTTCCGGCACCACGCCGCCGTAGAGGGCGTGCAGGTCGATCTGGGTAAAGACGGCGTTGGAAAGGATCCTCCGCCCGTCCTCGATCACCGCGGCGGCGGTCTCGTCGCAGCTGGATTCCACGGCCAGGATGCGCACGTGCTCCTTGCTTTGCAGGGCTTCCAGCGCCCTGCGGCTTTCTTCCAGGTAACTCATTGCTTCTTTTCCTTCGGCTTTTTCAAAAATGCGACGATCAGCAGCAGCATCAGCCCCAGCACCGGCAGCATGGATTTGAGCATCTCTCCGGCGTACCAGGTGAAAAAGGACAGGGGCATCAGGGCCATGAGCAGGTCCGTCCTGGGGTTGAGGAGCCAGAAATCGTTGGTGAAAAAGACTTTATGGAAGGTCCAGAACAGGCCGTCGAAATTGACGGCGCCCCAGACCGCCAGGGCGGTGAACACGGCCAGCAGGAAAGCGGCCGCCAGAGCGAAACCCCGCACCAGGGAGAGAAGCAGGGCCTGCTTATCCCTGGCGGCGAGGTACAGCGCGGCGATCAGGGCGATGGTCCCGCCGCCGCCCAGCCAGCGGGCCCATTTGAGGAAGGACACGATGCCGCGCACGTCCCGGAGGTGAGCGTTTTCTTTTTCCTGGAAGGCGTCCTTCACGCCGCCGCTGCCGTCCTGGGCGGGAACGCGGGGGAGATCGGTCTTGCCGTTCAGGTAATCCGTGATCGCCACGGCGTAATCGGCGTACCGGGCGGGCGGGACGTTCAGGTGGTCCGTCTGGGCGTTGAGCAGAAAGCCCTGCTTCATCAGGGCCGCGTTGGTGACGGACGATGCGGCGATGGAGCACAGCAGGGAAAGGAGGCCCATCAGGCCCAGGAAGAAATACAGCAGCTTTTTCATGCCAGGTCCTCTTGAAAAAATTGTGAAGCGGCTTTCTTTGGGAGGGCGCGGGAGGGCCTTTCCTTCTCCTGAAAGAAAGGCCCTCCCGTTTTTTGATCTTACTGCATCTTCAGGTACGCCGTGGTGAAGCCCTCCAGGTTGCCGTCCATCACGTCGTCGATATGGCCGGACTCAAAGCCGGTGCGGTGATCCTTCACCATGGTGTAGGGCTGGAAAACGTAGGAGCGGATCTGGCTGCCCCATTCGATCTTCTTCATTTCGCCCTTGATATCGGCCATCTCCTGTTCCTTTTCGCGCTCCCGCAGTTCCAGCAGGCGGGCCTTGAGCATCTTGATGCAGGTGGCGCGGTTCTGCACCTGGTCGCGCTCGGTCTGGCAGGAGACGACGATGGTGACGTCGTCCTTGATATAGGTCATGCGGACGGCGGAAGAGGTCTTGTTCACGTTCTGGCCGCCGGCGCCGGAGGAGTGGTAGGTATCCACCCGGACGTACTTCATGTCGATCTCGATCTCGCTGTCGTCATCCTCCAGCATGGGAGCCACGTCCAGGGAGGCGAAGGAGGTGTGCCGCCGGGCGTTGGCGTCGAAGGGGGAGATGCGCACCAGCCGGTGCACGCCCTTTTCGCCGCGAAGGTAGCCGTAGGCGTGATCCCCCGACACCTCGAAGGTGACGGATTTGACGCCGGCTTCGTCCCCGTCCAGCAGGTCCAGGAGCTTGACGGTGAAGCCCATGCGTTCGCAGTAGCGGGTGTACATGCGGTAGAGCATCTGGGTCCAGTCCTGGGCCTCGGTGCCGCCGGCTCCGGCATGGAGGGAAAGCACCGCGTCCCGGTCGTCGTATTTGCCCCGCATGAGGGTTTCCAGGGCCAGGGCCTCGGTTTCCTTTTCCAGGCGTTCCAGCTCGGCGGAGATTTCCTCCACCATGCTTTCGTCGTTTTCCTCGTTGGCCAGGTCGATCATGGTTTCCACGTCGTCGCAGCCGGAAAGGAGGGACTGATAGTGCTTGATGCGGCCCTCCAGATTGGCGATGCGGCGGTTCACGTGGGTGGAGCGTTCCAGATTATCCCAGAAGCCGTCGGCGTTCATCTCCTCGTGCAGCTCCTGCAGCTCCCGCTCCATATCGTCGATATGCAGTCCCCCGGCGATTTCCTTCAGTTGGCTGCGGAGAGAATCCAGCCGGGGAAGAAAGGGTTCCAGTGCAAGTATCATAATGATTTCCCCTTTTTCACAGAGTTTGGCGTAATTGATCAGAGCCGATGGCGCGCGCTATTCGCCGGAGCCCTGGTTCCTGCCGCAGCAGTTCTTGTATTTCTTGCCGCTGCCGCAGGGGCAGGGATCGTTGCGGCCGATCTTTTTGCCCACCTTGACGGGGGTCTGGGGGGCGGGGCGGTTGGCGGTTGGCTTGGCGGGGCCGATCCGGGCGGGGGCTTCGGAGGCGCCCCGGGCGGAGGTGGGCCGGGCCACGGCGGTGCGCTGGGTGGAGGCGCGCTCGATTTTGAGCTGGTACATGCGGCGCACGGTGTCCTCCCGGATCAGGTGCACCATTTCCTCGAACATATCGTAGGATTCCAATTTGTATTCGTTGACGGGATCCCGCTGGGCGTAGGCGCGCAGCCCGATGCCGTCCCGCAGCTGATCCATGGCGTCGATATGGTCCATCCAGCGCAGGTCCACCGCCCGGAGCAGCACGGCCCGCTCCAATTCGCGCATGTCGATGCCCATTTCCCGGATCTGGGCTTCCCTTTCCTCGTAGAAGCGGGCGGCGGCCTTCTTGAAGAAGGCGGCGGCGTCCTCCCGGCTGCCGGAAAGGAGGGAATCGCGGTTGGCGTCCACGGTGCCGGCGGGAACGCACAGGCGCTCCAGGTGATCCTTCAGGCCGTCCAGATCCCATTCCGCGCTGTTGTCGCCCACCAGGAAGCGGGTGCAGCTTTCGTCGACGAGGGCTTCCCGCATATTGACGATGACGGACTGCATGTCCTCGCCCCGCAGCACCTGCTGGCGCTGGCCGTAAATGACGCCGCGCTGCTGGTTCATCACGTCGTCGTACTGCAGCACGTGCTTGCGGATCTCATAGTTGCGGCTTTCCACCCGCTTCTGGGCGTTCTCGATCTGCTTGGTGAGCAGCCCGGCTTCCAGGGGCGTATCCTCGTCCATGCCCAGGCGGGCGATGAGGGGCTGGATGCGCTCGCCGCCGAAGAGACGCATCAGATCGTCCTCCAGGGCGATGAAGAACTGGCTGGAGCCCGGATCGCCCTGGCGGCCGGCGCGGCCGCGGAGCTGGTTGTCGATGCGGCGGGATTCGTGGCGCTCGGTGCCGATGATGTGCAATCCGCCCACGGCCACGACCTTATCGTGCTCCACGTCGGTGGTCTTTTTGTATTCGGCCTTCAGCTCCCGGTAATGCTTCCGGGCTTCCAGCACCTCCTCGGGCACGTTTTCATTGAAGCCCGTGGCGGCCTCAATGATCTCCTCGGGGATCTCCTCCTGGCGCATGGTGCGCCGGGCCAGGAAATCCGGGTTGCCGCCCAGCAGGATGTCCGTGCCGCGGCCGGCCATGTTGGTGGCGATGGTGACGGCGCCGAAATGGCCGGCCTGGGCCACGATGGAAGCCTCGCGGGCGTGGTGCTTGGCGTTCAATACCTCGTGCTCGATGCCCCGCAGCTCCAGCATGCGGCTGATCAGCTCGCTGACCTCCACCGAAACCGTGCCCACCAGCACGGGCTGGCCGGTCTTGTGGCGCTGGATGATCTCCTCCACCACGGCGTTGTACTTGCCCTTTTTGGTGCGGTAGATCACGTCGTTCATGTCCTTGCGGATCATGGGCTTGTTGGTGGGCACCTGCACCACGTCCAGGTTGTAAATGCCCTGGAATTCCGTTTCCTCCGTCTTGGCGGTGCCCGTCATGCCGGAGAGCTTTTTGTACATGCGGAAGTAGTTCTGGAAAGTGATGGTGGCCAGGGTCTTGCTTTCCCGTTCCACCTTCACGTGCTCCTTTGCCTCGATGGCCTGGTGCAGCCCGTCGGAATACCGGCGGCCCACCATCAAACGGCCGGTGAACTCGTCCACGATGATCACCTGGTCGTTCTGCACCACGTAGTCCACGTCCCGCTTCATGATGACGTTGGCCTTCAGGGCGTTGAGGATGTAGTGGTTCAGCTCGTTGTTTTCCGCGTCGGCCAGGTTTTCGATGCCGAAGGCGGCCTCGGCCTTGCGGGTGCCCTCCTCGGTGAGCATGACCGCCTTTTCCTTCTCCTCCACCGTATAGTCCTCTTCATTGCGCAGGCGGATCACGAACCGGTCGGCCCGTTCGTACATATCGGTGGATTTTTCGCCCTGGCCGGAAATGATCAGGGGGGTGCGGGCCTCGTCGATGAGGATGGAGTCCACCTCGTCCACGATGGCGAAGGCGTGGCCCCGCTGCACCATGTCCTTTTCGTAGGACACCATGTTGTCCCGCAGGTAATCGAAGCCCATTTCATTGTTGGTGCCGTAGGTGATATCGCAGGCATAGGCGGCCTTGCGGGCGGGGTTTTCCAGATCGTGGACGATGATGCCCACGCTCAGGCCCAGGAAGCGGTACAGCTTTCCCATTTCCTCGCCCTGGAAGGAGGCCAGGTAATCGTTTACGGTGACGATGTGCACGCCTTCGCCGGTGAGGGCGTTCAGATAGGCGGGGAGGGTGGCGGTGAGGGTTTTTCCTTCGCCGGTTTTCATTTCGGCGATGCGGCCCTGGTGCAGCACGATGCCGCCGATCATCTGCACCCGGAAGGGACGCAGGCCCAGGGTGCGCTTGCTGGCTTCGCGGACCACGGCGAAGGCCTCCGGCAGCAGCTGATCCAGCGTTTCCCCGGCCTGATAGCGTTTTTTGAATTCGTCGGTTTTCTGTGTCAGTTCCGCGTCCGAGAGCGCTTCCATCTGAGGCTCCAGGGCGTCGATCCGGTCGGCAATTTTTTCAAGGGGCTTGAGCAGGGCGTCGTTGCCAAGGCCCAGCGCTTTTTTCAGAAAATCCAGCATGCTTGCTTCTCCTTGCTTGGAATGGGTGCGGGCATGCAAAACGCACAGCACCATTTTTTATTATACCATGCCCCGCGCCGCCATAGCAACCTTTTTTTCATTATATTGCATATTCCGGCAACCGGGCGGCGGAATGCCCTTGGATTCTCTGCTTTTTCCTCTTCGGCGGTGAAGGCGGACGCATCTCTGCGGCAATTCAGCAAAACAGGCCGCCGCAAAAAAGGGAACCGCCCTTTTTCGTCCAGGAGCGGTTCCCTCATAGCAATAATGATATCGTCCGGTCAGTCGTTCAGCCAGTCCAGGCTGTCGGCATAGACGTATGCCAGTCCTTTTTTCTTACAGTATTGTTCTGCATAGCTGTCCCGTGCCACCGTGAAGGTCAGGTCAGGGCAGCCGTGAAACGCCCTTTTCCCAATACTGGTCACGCTGCCCGGGATCATGATGCCCGTCAGCCCGGAGCACCTGATAAACGCTCCGTCCCCGATGCTGATTACGCTGTCCGGAATCGTGACGCTGGTCAGGCCGGTGCAATCGGAAAACGCCAATTCTTCGATGCCGGTCACGCCGTCCGGGATCGTGATGCTCGTCAGACTGGTGCAATGACAAAACACCTCATCCCCGATGCCGGTCACGCCGTCCGGGATCGTGATGCTCTGCAGGCAGTCGCATTCGTAAAACACCCTATTCCCGACGCTGGTTACGCTGTCCGGAATCGTGATGCTCGTCAGGCTGTGGCATTTGTAAAACGCTCCATCCCCGATGCTGGTCACGCCGTCCGGGATCGTGACGCTGGCCAGGCTGGCGCAAACGGAAAACGCTCTTTTCCCGATGCTGGTCACGCCGTCCGGGATCGTGACGCTGGTCAGGCTGGGGCAAGCGGAAAACGCTCTTTTCCCGATGCCGGTCACGCTGTGTCCGTCCATTTCCGCCGGGACGATCAGGCTTTCCGCAGCGCCTGAATATTTTGTGATTTCCGCCGTGCCGTCCTTCAGCAGGATGTATTCATAATCCCCGCTGGTATACTTTTCCTGTTCCGGGTCTTCGGCCTGGACAAACAGGGACGGGAGCAGCAGGACGCACAGCAGACAGGCGAGGAACCTTTTCATTTTTTCTTCCTCCTTTGCATGAGCGCAGGGCGTATCGGGCGTTTGCCTGGATCGTGATTTTATTATATATTGGCATATAGGAAAAGTCAATTTCATTGATCCTGTGGATTGATATGGCAGCGGGGCGCAAACGGCCCGCGGGCAAGCCGGAACCGTCCGCTGATCGGAAGATATATTTCAATATATTGGGAAAATGGCTTTACCTGCGGCGGAAAACATGATAAAATATTCCTTGAATCTGCCATGTTCCCAAAGGGAACGGGAGAAATGAGGAAATGTACATGCGACGCTGCGGATTGACGCTGGTTCTTGCGCTGATGATGACGGTCCTGCTCCTGCCTGCGGCGGGGGCCGAAGCGGGCGCCGTGGTGGAGCTGCCCGTGGATTTTTCCTTCGGCCTGCCGCTCCAGGAAAAATGGGAGCAGGGGAAAAAGGTATACGACGATCCTTCCATCCACGTGGAGCATTATTCCGCGCGCAGCGATGAACTGATCTGCACGTATTACGTGGTGGACATCAAGATCGCTTCCGCTTCCCAGATGCGGGCGGAATCCGCCGCCGGCGGGCCGGAGGGCTTCAAGAGCCGTCAGCGGGTGTCCGTGCCCCAGATGGCCCGGCGGGTGAACGCCGTGGTGGCCCTGGACGGCGATTATTACGGCGAGCATCCCGGCTCTCTGGTGGTGCGCCAGGGGGTGGTATTCCGGGGCGTGCAGGAAACGTATCACGATCTGCTGCTTATCGACGAGGACGGGGATTTCCACGTGATCCTGGCGGGGAACCGGGATACGGAGGAGGGCTATGGCAATACCTTCCCCTCCACCCCTGTGACGGAGGAGCAGCTGACGCGCACCGAGGACGGGAAGAAGATCATTAACGGCTTTGATTTCGGCCCCTGCATCATCCTCAACGGCGAGGCGGTGGAGGCGAATCCCCGGTCCATCGTGCATCCCCACAAGACCCAGTCCTGGAACCGGGCGCAGCGCATCTGCCTGTGCCAGCTGGGGCCGCTGGAATACCGCATCGTGGCGGTGGCGCACTTTGGCCTGAGCGTGCAGGATATGACCAAGCTGGTGCTTTCCCTGGGCGGGGTGCAGACCGCCTATATGTTCGACGGCGGCGACAGCGCCCAGATCGCTTTCCTGGGGCGCAGGATCAACAACGTCAACGGCCAGCAGGACCGGCCGGTGTGCGACTGCATTTATTTCGCCAGCGCCTATCAGCCGTGAGGATGGAATCATGATCAATACCAGTTATGTTCTCTGGATGGCCGACAGCGTGCTGATCTGCGCCGCGATGCACTATTGCCTGGCGGCGGGGCTGAAAAGGCGCGGGCTGCTTTCGGCGGTCACCTGCGTGCTTTCCGCGGCCCTGGGCATCGCGCTGGCGCGGCTGGCCTACTGCCTGATCCAGATCAATTACGTGGTGTACGACGGGTTCTGGGAAACGGTATGGAGCGGGGATCTGTCCTGCACCAGCTATTACGGCGGCGTGGCGGGGGCGGTCCTGGGGGCCTGGCTGGCTGCGCTCCTCACCGGGAACAGGCCCATGGAGGCGCTGAACGCCTGGGCGCCCGCCGGGGCGCTGATGGCGGCCCAGGCAAGGTTCGCGGAGTATTTCCTGGGCACGCTGCGGGCGGGCGGCTATCTGGAGGACCCGGCGGTTCAGTTTTTCCCGCTGGCCATCGGCAACGAATGGGGCGAATGGTATCTGGCGGTGTTCATGCTGGCGGGGCTTGCGTACCTGGCGGTGTTCTTCCTTTCGCTGCTCCGGTTCCGGAAAAGCCGGTTCCTGCGCACGCTGTTTTACCTGTGCCTGCTGCAGATCATCCTGGAAAGCCTGCGGAACCAGAGCCTGATCTGGAGCGAGTTTGTGCGGGCGGAGCAGCTGCTGTGCATGGTGGCGGTGGAAGCGGTCCTGATCCTGCTGAGCGTGCGGGTGATGAAAAAGGGCGTGCCGTTCGGGCGGGCTTTCCTGCCGGCCTTCGCGGGGCTCCTGTGCGCCGGGCTGTTCGTGGCGGTGGAATTCACCGTGGGCGGCAAGGTGCTGGCCACCGTGCCGGGCATCACGTATTACGCTTACGGCGTGATGCTGCTGGGCCTGGGGGTCCTGGCGGCGCTGGAGGCGCTGTGGACCCGGAAGCTGAACGGACGCTGACGGCGGATCCCAACGACGCGCCGCAAGGAACGGCGCGCCGTTTTTGTTTGCCGGTCCAGGCGGCCTCTCGCGGGGGATTTGGCGCGCCGCCCTTGTGTTTTTCCGGCGGATGGGATATAATTCATTTGAACGAAACGATAAGGGAGGAAAAAGGATGGGCATTCTGTCCGGATTGCAGAGCGACCCCAAGGCGACGCTGATCGCCCTGCTGTATCAGATCCCGGCGGTGCTCATCGCCCTGACCCTCCACGAACTGGCTCACGGCTACGCAGCCCTGAAATGCGGCGATCCCACGGCGCAGATGATGGGCAGGCTCAGCTTCAATCCTCTCCGGCACCTGGACCCCATGGGCACGCTGTTCATGTTCCTGTTCGGCTTCGGCTGGGCCAGGCCCGTGCCGGTGAACCCGCGGAATTACCGGCATTTCCGCCGGGACGATATCATCGTATCCGTAGCGGGGATCCTGATGAACCTGTGCCTGTTCCTGCTCTCGGCGCTCCTGATCGTGGGGGTCAACGAGCTGATGTGGGATCCGGCGCTCTGGGCCGGGGACGTGAAACGCAGCTATTTCGTCAGCCTGCGGGAATACACGGTGAACGAAACGCCCTTGTTCGATTATTTTCGGACGTACATGCGCACGCCGTGGCTGGCGTATGTGCTGCGCTTCCTCAAGGGCTTCGCCTGGCTGAACATGGGGCTGGCGCTGTTCAATCTGCTGCCCATTCCGCCCCTGGACGGCTATCATCTTGTGAACGATATTTTCCTGCGGGGGAAGCTGCACCTGTCGGCCAAAACGGTGCGGTATATTTCCTTGGGGTTCATGGCGCTGATCTTCCTGCCGCGGTTCCTGGGGCTGCCCAATATCGTGGGCGGCGGGCTGAGCACGGCGGTGGATTTTTTGCAGGAGCACGTGCTGGGCGCGGTCCTGGCCGTTTTCGGATTGAGGTAACCCATGGCGCTGACATTGCATCTGAAGGATTTCGACGGGCCGCTGGACATGCTTTTGTTCCTGATCGGCAAGGCGAAGATCGACATTCGGGATATTTTTGTTTCTCAGGTGACCGACCAGTATATCCAATCGGTGCAGAACGCGCCGGACCTGGACATGGACGACGCCAGCGCGTTCATCGCCATGGCGGCCACGCTGCTGGAGATCAAGAGCAGGGCGCTGCTGCCCAAGCCCAAAATCGAAGAGGAGGAGGACCCGGAGGAGGCCCTCATCCGGCAATTGGAGGAATACCAGCGCTTCAAGCAGATCGCCCAGGACATGCAGGGATTTGAAAAAGCCGCGGCGCTGATGTACCAGAAGCTGCCGGAGGAATATCCCCTGCCGCCGCCCACCCTGGAATTGACGGGGATCACCCTGGAGGGCCTCATTTCCGCCTTTGCCCGGGTGATGGCCCGGGCGGAGGAAGCGGAGGACAGGCCGGAGGCCGCCGCCCGGCGCATCATCCGGGACGAATACACCGTGCCGCGCTGCACCGCCCATATCCTCAGGCGGCTGAAGAAAGGGCCGGTCCGGTTTGAGGACCTGTTTTCCAAGGACCCCACCCGGGACGAGGTGGTGACGCTGTTCCTGGCGCTGCTGGAGCTTCTGCGCCTGGGCCGCGCCGCCGTGACCCAGGAGGGGATCTTCGGGGAAATGCGGGTGGAGGCCCGGGAGGCCGACAGCGATACGGAAGGAACGATGGAAACCGATGGATACGCCTGATCTGGCCCATGTGATCGAGGCCATACTGTTCGTCGCCGGGGAGCCGGTGGACGTGAGAGAATTGCAGAAGGCGCTGGAGGTCACCGAGGACGAGACCCGCCTGGCCATCGACGCCCTGGACAGCGATTACAGCTATCACCGCCGGGGCATCTGCTTAAAGCGCTTCGGCACCCACATCCAATTGAGCACCCGGGCGGAATACGCGCCCTATGTGGAAAGGCTTCTGCAGCCCATCCAGAAGCAGAGCCTCAGCCAGTCCGCCATGGAGACGCTGGCGGTGGTTGCGTACCGGCAGCCGGTGACGAAGCTGGAGATCGAGGCCGTGCGCGGGGTGAAATGCGATTATTCGGTGCAGAGCCTGGCGCGCAAGGGGCTGATCGAGGAGGTTGGGCGCAAGGAGGCCCTGGGCCGGCCGATCCTGTACGGCACCACCGACGCGTTCCTTTCCCATTTTGGGCTTTCCTCCCTGGACGACCTGCCCAGGCCGCCGGAAATGGAAAACGCCGAAGCGGAGGAGGAGAGCGATCCCCTGGTGCCCTGAACGGAGGGAAGCATATGAAACAGATCCGACGGGCATCGGCGGACAGGCCGTTTTCCCTGTGCGTGCAGCCCGCATTCCTGATCGGCACCAACAACGGGGACGGCACGCCCGATTTCGCGCCCATTACCTGGGTCAGCGCCACCTGCGAACAGGGGGAGGATTACCTGCTGGTGATCAGCATGTTCGGCGGCAAGCGGACCAGACAGAACGTGGAACGCACCGGCGTCCTGAGCGCCAATCTGGTGAGCGTCGACATGCTGCCCATCATGGATTACTGCGGCACCCATCACGCCGGGGATGGGAAAATGGACGCCTTTCCCTGGGGCGTGAGCCGGGGAGAAAAGGTGGACGTGCCCACGCTGGACGAAAGCCGCTGGGTGTACGAATGCGAAGTGGAAAAGACCGTGAAGATCGGGCGGTCCGCCACGTTTTTCTGCCGGATCCGGAATATTCAGATCGATATTGCCGCGCGCTTTCAGGACGCCTTCGACGTGGACCTGACAAAGCTGGACCCGGTGATCTATTCGGGAAAATACCACAGCATCGGGAAGATGCTGGGCTGTATCGGCGACTTTTCAACACAGATGGGAGATGAAAAACAATGAAACGGGTCATCTGGATCGTGCTGGACAGCGCGGGGGCGGGATATCTGCCCGACGCGGCGCAATTCGGCGACGAGGGCGCCAATACCATCGGCCATATTGCGGAAAGAATGGACCTGAAGATCCCTCACATGCTCTCCATGGGCCTGGGGTATCTGCCGGGGCTGCATCTGCCCGAAACGGCGGGAAACGGGGCCTACGGCCGGGCCATCGAAAGAAGCGCGGGAAAGGACACCACCACCGGGCACTGGGAAATGGCCGGCGTCACGGTGAAGCAGCCGTTCCCGCTGTATCCGGACGGCTTTCCCCAGGAGGTCATGGACGCATTTGAGCAAGCCATCGGCAGGAAGACACTGGGCAACAAGCCCGCCTCCGGCACCGCCATCCTGGACGAGCTGGGGGAGGAGCACATGCGCACGGGCTGCCCCATCGTGTATACCTCCGGGGACAGCGTGTTCCAGATCGCCTGCCACGAGGAGATCGTCCCGGTGGATCAGCTGTATGAAATGTGCGAGACCGCCCGGGCGCTTCTGCAGGGAAAGCACGGCGTGGGCCGCGTGATCGCCCGGCCCTTTATCGGTACGGGCAAAGGCGCCTTCCAGCGCACCGGGCGCCGGCGGGACTTTTCCCTGAAGCCCGTTTCGCCCTCCGTGCTGGACGTGCTCATGGAGGCGGGGTATGAAACCCTGGGCGTGGGCAAGATCGAGGATATTTTCGCTCATCAGGGCCTGACCGGCAGCAACCACGCCGCCGGGAACCCCGCCTGCATCGACGCCACGCTGGAGTACATGAAAAAGGACTTTGACGGATTGCTCTTCACCAACCTGGTGGACTTCGATTCCGTGTACGGCCACCGGCGGGACGTGGAGGGGTATGGGAAAGCCCTGGAGTATTTCGATGAAAGGCTGCCGGAGATCCAGGCGCTGATGGGGGAGGACGATCTGCTCATCATCACCGCGGACCACGGCTGCGATCCGGCCTATACCGGCACCGACCATACCCGGGAATACGTGCCGCTGCTGCTGTGGAAAAAAGGCATGCGGGGCCAGCACCCCATCGGCACCCGGGGGACCTTCGCCGATACCGCCGCCACGGTGTGCGAATATTTCGGGCTGCCCGAGCGGTTCGGCGCGGAATCGTATCTGAAAGAGATCGAAGCGGGATGTGAGGAGGAAATGAAGCGCATCCAGCGGGCGGCCGACGCGGTGGAGCAGGCCCTGGGCCGGGCGGACACCGCCGTGGTGCTGGGCAGCGGCCTGGGGGATTTCGGCAGCGTCCTTGCCGATGCCCGGGAAATCCCTTACCGGGATATCCCCGGCTTTCCCCGCACCACCGTGACGGGCCACGCCGGAAAAATGATCGCCGGCATGCTGGGCGAAAAAAAGGTGCTGCTGATGAGCGGGCGGTTCCACAGCTATGAAGGGCATTCCATGGCGGATGTGACGCTGCCCATCCGGGTGATGAAGCGGCTGGGAGTCAAAAACCTGATCCTCACCAACGCCGCGGGCGGTATCAATGCGGATTTTGCCGCCGGGTGCCTGATGCTGATCACCGATTTCATCAATCTGTCCGGCAAGAACCCGCTGACGGGGGCGAACCTGGACGCCTTCGGTCCCCGGTTCCCGGATATGAGCAACGCCTATGACCGCGCCCTGCGCACCATCACCCAGATCCGCGCATCGGAATTGGGCATCGACCTGCGCCGGGGCGTGTACTGCTGGATGAACGGGCCCACCTATGAATCCCCGGCGGAGGTACGCATGGCGATGATCCTGGGGGCCGACGCGGTGGGCATGTCCACGGTGCCCGAAACCATCGTGGCACGGCATTGCGGCATGAAGGTGCTGGGGATCAGCTGCATCACCAATATGGCCGCCGGGCTCACCGACAAGCCCATCAATCACCAGGAAGTTATTGAAACGGGCCGGCGGGTGCGGGGCGATTTCGCCGCGCTGCTGACGGCGGTGATCCAGACCGTGTGAGGCGCCATCGGGGGCTGTTGCACAGCCCTTCGATCAAATGGATCCTCCATTTGATCGACTTAAAACGCCTTTTCCTCTCGTCCCTGCGGGACTCCTGGGCGTAAAAATGCTCCTCGCAGCACACAGGTCGCTGCTGCGGATTACACTTGGAGGGGCTTTGGGCCCCTCCAAAGCACCCCGGGGTTTTTGATTTCCTGGTATTCACTGCTGCTCATTCTTTTATGAAAACCAATATGCCTGTAAACAAAGAGGATATTGCAGACTGGCTTCTGCAACATCCCCTTTTTTAACAGAAATAAGCCGCCGTTTCCGTTCGGAGAAACGGCGGCTTATTGATGTGCTTTTCAGGGATTGTTTTCCAGATTGATCTGATCGATCTCCCGCTTGGACATGAGACGGGAGCAGTGCTCACAGGGGCTCATCTTGGGGAAGCGCTCGTTGAGCTCGCCGTAGGTGATGGCCGTCAGGGGCAGGAAACGCCTGCTGACGCTGGAGCAGTTGGGGTCCTCGTGGAAATAGCGCCCGCCGTCCGGGTTGTAATAGATGATCATTTCGTCGTCGGGATAATCCAGGCGGCGGCCCGTATCGTCCCAGATGAGCACCTTGGTGTTCACCTTGATATGATCCCACAGCCACTTCATATTCTGGCCCTGATCGTTCCGGTCCTTCTGCACGCGGATGCAGCCGTGGCTGGCCTTGCGGCCCAGTCGGGTCTTCGTGAAGGAATAATCCCGTTCGCTTTCCGGCGTATCGGCGTCGCCCTTGTAGGGCACCTCGTGAATGGCGCAGCCGCCGTTGATGCGCAGGCCGTAAGGACAGTACAGATTGCCGGCGGGGAAGCCGCCCATGCGGCTGATCATCAGGAATTCCCCGGCGGGGGTCTCGTTCCAGGACTGTTCGGAGTTGTTCAGGCCGGTGGAGACCAGCAGCTTCCCTATGCACTTTCCTTCCTGGAAAATGTACATGGTCTGGGTCAGCTTGTCCACCAGCAGGCCGTAATCGGTCCGGGGCGTGACGGTTTTGAGCAGGGACGTTTTCACATACCCCCGGATCAGCGCGTCCGTGACGCCGTAGCCGGGACGGGAATTGTTCTTGGGACCGTAGGAGGAGTTATAGGCCTCCACCAGCGTCCAGCCGTCGTCCCGGGTTTCCAGCACATGCACGCCCTGGGATTCGTAGGTGATCTCTCCCACCACGTTGCTCTTGGCCGTGGAGGGGTCCGGGTCCCTGCGCAGACGGTACACCTTCGTCTGGTCGCCGCCGATGACGGTGATGGGCTCGGTCATGACCTCCCAGATGGCTTCCTCGTTCAGCAGCCCCACGGGCAGCGTCCAGTAGCCTTCGTTTTCTTCCTTGGCGGAAACGGCGCTGGGGATCACGATGCCGGGGGTGGGCCGGGGCGTGGGCGAGGGCAGGGGCGCGGGGGTCACCCGGTCCAGGGAAATCAGGGAGAGGAGGATCGGATCGTTGGGAACGCCCTGCAGGTCGATGAGGATCACCTGCAGATCGTAGCGGCCGTGGGGCAGCCGCCGGCCTTCCACGGTGCCATTCCAGGTAAATTCATTGTCCCCCGGCTCCACGGGCTCGTCCAGCAGCACCCAGCCCCAGCTGTCCTGGCTCATCAGGCGGACCACCAGGCTGGCGGGCATGGTGCAGGTGACGGAAATGCCCCAATCCTGCCCGTCCTCCAGCACCTCGTCCGCGGACAGGGAAAGGATCTGGGGACATTCCTCCTCGATCCGCAGAGGCCGGCTGTCGCTTTCGCCGTTCAACGTCAGCCAGAGGGTATACTCCCCGGGCAGCAGCGGATAGCCGTCGTCGCCGCAGCCGTTCCAGACAAGGTTGTTGATCCCCGGCCAGGCTTCCATTTCCGTGCGGACCACCGCCGCGGTTTCGCCCCGGGCGTTCTTTACTTCCAGTTCCGCCAGGCCTTCGGCGGGGGCGAAAAAGCTGATGCGTTCCGTACGCCCCGGATGGATCTCCTGGGGCGTCACGGTGAACGCGGCGGCGTCCGCAGCCTGGGCGGAGCCAAACGCCGCCAGGCCCAGCAGACAAACCAGCAGAAACAGCATTTTTCGCATGAA
>JAILBG010000127.1:0-48809 GCA_024681215.1 Clostridiales bacterium | reverse complement strand
GCCCGAAGCTTCCGTGAAGACCCGAAAATAATTCCTCTAAAGGATTGATCGAAAACTGGTTTTCTATTATATATTTTACAGTAAAAAAGCGCGTTTCAGGCTGCTTTGTGAACTGCGATACCGCGCACAAGGATGGATATGTGCCCTCTAAGCAAATGCGAGGAGACGAGACAATGCACCAAAATCAAAAGAAGCTGCTGAAGCTGGCTGCCGTCGTCGTTCTTGGGATCCTTCTGGATGCCTTTCCGTTCATTTTGAGATACATAACCGATTTCAATCTCCCCGTTATGCTTACCGGCACCATTCTGGTGACGATTCTGTGCGGAGGCTTTCCAGGCATGGTTTCGGCCACCGGTTCCGTCCTGCTGGAATATGCGTTCATGGGGTTTGTGGAAAGCTTTGAAAATGCGAACCTGGATGCGCCGATCTACTGGGTTTTGTACGGCGTGCTGATCGCTCTGCTGCTCCATCGTTTTATCCGACGGCAATGGTATCGGAAGCCCTGGAAGATCCTCATCGTGATTTTGGTCGTTTCCCTGCTGATCTGGATCCTGGATCGGATCCTGCCGCTTGTGATCACCGGATATTACATGGAAGCGGATGAAAACAAAGACCCCGTTGCGGCAGATGACGGGGTTTTTGCTTTATACGGAAAGATGTACACAGAAAATTCCGAAAAAAGATGACGGTGAAAAAAATATGTGCTATAATGAAACAAAATAAGGTGGTTCCGGGCCGGAACCGCAGGAAACTGAAAAGGGGAATGAGCATGCAAGGCAATGGACCGATGAACCGCAAAAAGAAGATTATCGGCAAAGCGACGGAAGAAAACATGCAGACCCACGGCGAAGGCCTTGGGGCGGACGTCTCCGGCGGCGAAGATTACGAAGGCCGGAAGGAACAGGTGCTCAGCCAGGGCCAGGCGCCCCAGGCGCAGCAGCCCGCGCAGCAGCAATCCAGCGCCCAGCGGCCTCAAAGCAGCGCGTCCTTCCCGTTCACGCAGCTGGGCGGCGCCGCTCAGAAGCCTCAAAGTACCCAGCAGCAGAGCAGCACCCAGCAAACCCAGAGCAAGCCGCAGCAAAGCGCATCCATGTTCAGCGGCAGCGAAAGGCCGGTTTCCTCCCAGCAGAGCGGGAGCGGCATGGGCGGTCTGCTGGGCGGCTTGCTGGGCGGCGGCAGCAGCGGCGGCAGCGGCAGCGGGAAGAAGGGCATAAGCCCCATCCTGCTGATCGTGCTGGCGCTGGTGGTTTTCTTCCTGCTGCGGGGCGGGCTGTTCGGCGGCGATCAGCAGGACGACGCAGGCACCACGCAGCTGCCCACCGCCACGTCCGCGCCTGCGGGCAATAACGGGTGGAACAACGCGTACAAGCCCACGGCGGTCCCCCAGACCGCTTCCGGCAGCGACGCGCTGCTGCAGCAGATGCTGGGGAACAACAGCTGGTACGGCCAGCAGACGGGATACAGCGCCCCGGCCAGCATCAATTCCGTGGGCGCCGTGGATCTGGATACCAGCGTGCGCAACGGCGTCCTGGATACCACCGTGGCCAGCGGCAGCCGGGCAAAATACACCAAACCCTTGGGCAAGGGCCAGGATACCGTGACGGTGATGATCTACATGTGCGGCGCGGATCTGGAATCCCGCAGCGCCATGGGCACCAAGGACCTGCAGGAAATGCTGAACGCCAAATACGGCGACAACGTGCGGGTCATCATTTTCACCGGCGGCAGCAAGCAGTGGCGGAACAACTTGGTGCAGTCCAACCGCAATCAGGTATGGCAGGTGGCGGGAGGCAGGATGGAATGCCTGGTGGACAACGCCGGCACCAGCGCCATGACCGAGCCCAAGACCCTCACTGCTTTCATTCAGTACTGCGCCCAGAGCTTCCCGGCCAGCCGCTACGGCTTGATCCTGTGGGACCACGGCTGCGGCTCGGTGAGCGGGTACGGCTACGACGAGAACAACACCCGCAGCGGCAGCATGAGCCTGGCGGGGCTGAAAACCGCGTTCGATCAGGGCGGCGTGAAGTTTGATTTCATCGGCTTTGACGCCTGCCTCATGGCCACGGTGGAAACCGCGCTGATGGCCAGCGACTACGCCGACTATCTGATTGCTTCCGAGGAAACGGAGCCGGGCATCGGCTGGTATTACACCAACTGGCTGACCGCGCTGGGGAACAACAGCAGCATTTCTACCCTGGACCTGGGCAAACAGATCGCAGACGATTTTGTGAAATACTGCGGCAGCGAATGCCGGGGGCAGAAAACCACCCTGTCCGTTACGGACCTGGCGGAGCTTTCCCACACGGTGCCGTCCAGGCTGAAGGCGTTCTCCCAGTCCATTTCCAGCCTGATCAGCAATCAGGAATACAGGACCGTATCCAACGCCCGCAACGGCAGCCGGGAATTCGCCTCCTCCAACCGCATTGACCAGGTGGACCTGACGGACCTGTGCTTCAACCTGAACACCAAGGAGAGCCGCGCCCTGGCCTCCGCCCTGCGGGGAGCCGTGAAATACAACAAGATCAACAACATCTCCAACGCCCACGGCCTGTCCGTTTACTTCCCGTACCAGCAGGTGCGCAACGTGGACAAGGCGGTGAGCACCTATGCCGCCATCGGCATGGACAGCAGCTATTCCCAGGCCATCCGCGATTTTGCCAGCGTGGAGGCCAGCGGCCAGGCGGTGAGCAGCTACGGCGGCTCGGCGATGCCGTCCCTGTTCGGCGGGTATGACACCTCTTCCGGCAGCGGGGACGATCTGGTGGGCGAACTGCTCAGCGCGTTCCTGGGCGGCGGTTACGGCCGCGTGGGCGGGCTGGACGGCAGCAATACGGCCTTCCTGGGCGAGCAGTCCATGGATAAGGCGGAATTGGAAAAGTATCTGAAGAAGAACCGGCTGGACGCGACGAAGCTGGCGTTCCGCCAGGCGGGCAATGATTGGGTGCTGGAGCTGCCCGTCGAACAGTGGGCCATGGTCGCCAAGGCGGAGCAGAACGTATTCTATGACAACGGCAAGGGATATGTGGATCTGGGCCTCGACACCCTGTTCCACTTTGACGATCAGGGCCGGATGGTGGCCGATATGGACGGCACCTGGATGAGCGTGAACGGCCAGGTGGTGGCCTATTACAGCGAGGGCTTTGCCCAGGACGAAAGCGGCGCGTGGTACGCCGTGGGCCGGGTGCCCGCCCTGGTGGACGGCGACCGGGTGAATCTGCTGCTGGCCACCAGCAACGACACCGGCGACAGCCAGATCATCGGCATCCGCTATGAATACGTGAAAGGGGAAACGGAGACCGTGGCAAAGGCCGTGACGCTGGATGAGCTGTTCGCCTTTGAAAGCGAGCACGGTCAGGGCCGCAAGGAGCTGCCGCTGCAGTTCATCGCGAATCTGTACGATTACGGCCAGAATCTTGAGAACGGTTACGAGTTCGGCAAAGAAACCACCCTGAAGAAGACCGGCAACGTGGTCGGGAACATGGAACTGCCGGACGCCTCAAAAATGCTGGTGACCTACCGGTTCACGGATATTTACAATCAGGCTTACTGGACGCCCGTGGTGGGAAGATAACAGCGAAAAAGGAGCGGCGCCCCTCGGCTTTGTGCGGAGGGGCGCTTTTTTGAACAGAAAAAGCGCTCCCGAAGGAGCGCCGGGCAGGCGGGATGCGCCGCTTACTTTTTCTTGGCTTTCTTGTTGACGGTTTCTTTCATGTCCTTGCCGGGCTTGAAGGCGGGCACGCGGGACGCCTTGATCTTGATCTGCTCGCCGGTGCGGGGATTGCGGCCGGCACGGGCGGTGCGGGTACGCACTTCAAAGGTGCCGAAGCCCACCAGCACCACCTTGCCGTCGGCCACCAGGCCTTCGGTGATGCCTTCCAGGGTGGCGTTGACGACTTTCATGGCTTCCGCTTTGGTGATTTCAGTGGTGGAAGATACTTTTTCAATCAGTTCAGTCTTATTCATGGTACGCATCCTTTCTTTTGCACTGATTTCGGGAAAAGATTCCCTTTTCCAGCATTATACAATATTTTCCGGTTTTTTCAAGCCCAATCTGTTTCAAAAACATCACAAAACCGTCATTTCCGGCATCAGCAGCAGGGCGGGGCCCTGATACGCGCCGTCCACCACGGTTTCCCTGGAAAGCCGCAGATACTTGAGTACGTCGCTGAGCTTTCCGCTCATTGTGATGCCGGTGACGGGGCGGGTCTCCCTGCCGTCGAACCAGTACGCCAGGCGGATCTCGCCGCCGATGTAATCGCTGAACAGATCCATCTGCAGCCCGGAAAGGGATACGCATTCCAGATAGGGGGCGCTTTTCAGATCGGCTTCGGATACGGTGCCCGCGTCCAGGACCATGCAGTTCATATTTCCGCTGGGGCGCTCCACGTTCAGGTACTGGCCGTAGCGGCTGGAGCCGTGATTGTTCTTCACCACGCCCTTGTCGATGACGCAGGTATCGGTGAGGGCCGTGCCGTCCTCGTCGAAGAAAGCGGAATCCTCGCTGCCCTCCACCACGCCGCGCATGGTGAGGGTCAGCCTGTCGCCGTCGCCGCCTTCCTGCAGATCGTCCTTCAGGCTGAAGGGGGTGGCGTGGGAGTAGACCGCGTTGTAGCTCAGGGCCCAGGAAAGCTCCTCGCACATGCCGCGGATCTCGTGGGGGCGCAGCAGCACCCGGGTTTTCAGGGGCGTCTGCGGCTTTTCGGCGATGACCCGGTCCCGTACCTCGGCCATTTTCCGGGCGATCTCCGCGGTGATTTTTTCGGGATCAAAGACGGTGAAACGGTAATCCTCGTACAGCTCCACGGACTGCTTATCATCCGTAAATGTGGGGATGGCCTCGATCATGACCCGGTGGGTCACCTGGGATTTGTCCACGCCGCTGCTGTTGCGGACGTGCAGGGTGTCCCGGTAGAGAAAGATTTCGCAGGCGTTGATGCTGCCGCCGGGCACGCTGTCCGCGGCGAAGACGGCGTCCGCGATCTTCCGGCCCAGGGCCTTGGGATCCTCGTCCTGCATGTTGGTGGGCAGTTCGGCCCGGAGCGTTCCGCCTTCGGGCAGGATATAGGGCGGATTGGACACTAGACCGGCGCGCACGACCGCGTCGGCGATCTTCTTTTCCGCTTCTTCATCCGACAGCGCGGCGGATACGGTGAACGTGGAATCCCCCCGGCAGCCGTCGTGATCCACGTATACGGTCACTTTGGTATCCAGGGTATCGGTGGCGCGGACGGTTTCCAGCTGTCTGTGCACGAAAAACAGCTCATAGGATTTTGTGGCGGTTTCGCTGACGCGCCAGGCGCTGATGCCGCCGTTCTTTTTCAACAATTCAATGATGTTCGTCATCCCAGCTTCACCCTCACTTTCAGATGCGGCCCGCCGTCGGCCACCCGCACCCATTCCTTGTAGCCCTTGCCGCACATGCCGGAGCCGATGACCTTGCTCTGATCGGAGATCATGGAAATGGATTTGAGCAGATCGGGCACGAAGCCGCTCATCACCACGGGGGACACGTAATGATCGGTGAGCTTGCCGTCCACGATCTCGATGCCGTATTCCGCGGTGCACTGGATCTGCCAGTTTTTCGGATCCTCCATGCCGTTGTTGGTTTCAAAGAGCATATAGCCGTGCTTCACGGAGGCGATCATGTCCTCCAGCTTATCCTTGCCTGGCTCAAAGAAGGTGTTGGTCATCCGGGCGTAGGCCTTGCGCTTGTAGGAATCCCGGCGGCCGTTGCCGGTGGGGACGGCCCCCAGCTGGGCGGCGCTGGCCAGATCGGACAGGCCCGCGGTGAGGATGCCGTCCTTGATGATCTGGGTGTCGTGGGCCAGCACGCCGTCGTCGTCGAAGAAGTAGGAGGCCACGGAATGGGTGGCCGCCGCGCCGTCGTGCATGTTGGAAATGGGGGAGGCCACGTACTGGCCCATGCAGTGCTTGGCCAGGGCGCGGTCCTTGACGAACTGATCCATTTCCACGCCGTGGCCGAAGGCTTCGTGGGCGATGAGGCCGGTGATGGAGGGATCGGTGATCACATCGTAGATGCCGGGCTCGATGGGGGTGGCGTGGGTGAGGTGCTCGGCCAGGTCAACGACGCTGCCGGCGTGGGCGCGCAGGGCGGAGATGATTTCGCTCAGCCGGTCCGCGCCCTCGGTGTGCCGGGCCTGCACCATCTTGTCCCCGCCGAACATTACGATCAGATGGCCGTTGGCCCAGCCGTAGTGCTGGCTGAGATGGCGGTTCCTGGAAACGAACAGCTTGGAGCAGGTGAAGAACTGCAGCACGGCGAAGGCGTTGAGGACGCGCTGGTCCTTTTCGCCCATTTCCTCCACCAGCGCCTTGCATTCCTTCAGCAGGTCCGCGTCGCTGTAGTCGGCGAAATCCGTTTCCCGGACGAAATCCCGCGCGATGGGCGCATCGTCGATGGGGCCGGGGGCGATCATGCGCTCCGAAAGCGCCGCGTCCGTCTCCACGGCAGCGCGGATGCGGTCCGCCAGGGCGGCTTTGTCACCGGAAATATCATCCAGGGAATACTCGTAAAACGCGCGCCCGTCGTTCATTTTCACCACGAACCCGCATTCCCCGCCGCCTTCCTGAACGGCGGAGGTGCGCTTGTCCGCCCGGACCACCGTGCTGCGCACGTCGGTGCCCAGGATGCTGACGTAGGGGAAATACCGGCCCAGGGCCTGCACCAGATCCGCGCAGTCCTGCCGTTTTCCGTTGAGATACGAAGAGAAAGGCATAGAAAAACGATCCTCCTTTTCTTTTAACGCCTGCCGTCTTCCCCTTCGGGAGCCGGCAGGACGGCCAACCGCGCTTCGCGCCGGTTGCCTCGTTAAATCAATCATAACGCCTGCCGTCTTCCCCTTCGGGAGCCGGCAGGATGGCCAACGGCGCTTGGCGCCGGTTGCCTCGTTATTATACTATCAAAGGCTTTGTTTGACAAGAGCGGCAGCCGTCAGCCTTCGGAGCGCAGCAGCTGCTGCTGATGGAACTGCAACGTGTAAAGCTGATAATACTGCCCGTGGCGGTGCAGCAGCTCCTGATGGGTGCCCTGCTCGGTGATAGCGCCGCCGGAGAGGACGATGATGTTGTCCGCGTGCTGGATGGTGGAAAGGCGATGGGCCACGATGAGCATGGTGCCGATGTTCTTGATCTTTTCCAGGGAATCCTGGATCAAAAGCTCCGTTTCCGTGTCGATGTTGGCGGTGGCTTCGTCCAGGATCACCACGGAGGGCTTGTGGATGATGGTACGGGCGAAGGACAGAAGCTGCCGCTGGCCGGCGGAGAAATTGTTGCCTCGCTCCCGCACCGGCTCGTCCAGGCCCTTTTCCAGGCGGTTAATGAAGGAATCGGCGTTCACATACCGGCAGGCGGCCATGACCTCCTGATCCGTCATGGTTTCGTCCCGGAGGACGATGTTGCTGCGGATGGTGCCGGAAAAGAGGAACACGTCCTGCAGCATCTGGCCGAAATGACGGCGCAGGCAGGAGATCTTGATGGTGCGGATGTCCCGGCCGTCGATGAGGATGCGGCCCTTCTGGATATCGTAATTCCGGCAGATCAGGGACAGGATGGTGCTTTTGCCGGAGCCTGTGGCCCCCACGAACGCCACCGTCTGCCGGGGCATGATATGGAAGGACACGCCCTTGAGCACCCATTCGTCCGGCTTATAGGAGAACCATACGTCCTGGAATTCGATTTCCCCGCGGATCTCCGGAAGCTCCACGGCGTCCGGCCCGTCCACGATCTCGGGCTCCATATCCAGGACGGTGAAGATCTTTTCCGCGGAAGCGAAGGAACGCTGCAGCTGATCGAACTGCTCCGCCAGGGTCTGGATGGGGTTGAAGAAACGGGAGATGTACATATAAAAGCTCACCAGCACCCCGGAGGTGACGGCCTGGCCCAGGGGAGACTGGCCCTCGATCACCGCCCGGCCGCCCAGGTAGAAAAGGCACAGGGTGCAGGAAATATAGAGCATGTACACCAGGGGCCGGAAAATGCCGAACACCAGCATCCGGGCGTATTTGGCGCGCCTGAGCTGGCGGCTCTTTTCGGTGAAATCCGCCATTTTGCGGTCCTCGCGGTTGAAGATCTGGGTGATTTTCATGCCGGAGAGGTTTTCGGACAGGTAGGTATTGATGGCGGTGGTGGCGTCGTTGACGGCGCGGTGCACCTTGCGGGAGAACTTGCGGAAAATGATGGTGAACAGCACCACGAAGGGCACGAAGCACAGCACCATCAGCGTCAGCGCCTTATTCAGCGTCAGCATGGCCCCCAGCACCCCGAACACCACCATCACGTTTTTGATCAGGTTGATCAGGATATTGGTGAACATGAAGGAAATGGCGTTGGGGTCGTTGCTGACGCGGGTGACCAGCTTGCCCACGGGCAGGTTATTCAGCTGCTCGTGGGAGAGGGATTCAATGTGGACGAAGGTATCCTGCCGGATGGCGGAGAGGATCTTCTGGCCCGTTTTCTGCAGCATCATGGATTGGAGATAGGTGCATATCAGGCTGACGATGAGGATGCCGGCGTAGACCGCCACGATGGAAAAGAGATACGGGAGCTCGAATTTTCCCTTCACCGTTTCTTCGATGTGCCCCACCAGCAGGGGGGAAGCCAGATCGTACACGATGGAGAAAAGCATGATGAAGAACACCGTCAGGAACTGCCGGCGGTAGGGCCTGGCGTAGCGCAGCAGGCGGCGGACGATCTCCCGGTCATCCATGTGCCGGTCGAAGCCCATGGATTCCTTCTTGTTCTTTTCCAGCAGGTAGGCCGTCAGGAAGCCCACGGAAAACAGGCCGATGATCACGGCCACGATGAGGATGGGCAAATACTCACGCATGCATGCCGCCCCCTTCCTCTTCCAGCTTCTGCAGCTCCACCATTTTCCGGTAGGCGGGGCAGGAGGCGTACAGCTCTTCATGCTTTCCCGCGGCGATGAGGCGGCCGTCGTCGATGAAAAGAATCTTGTCCATGCGCTCGATGGTGGAAATGCGGTGGGCGATGAGGATGGTGGTTTTCCCGCTGCGGGTCTCCTTCAGGCCGGAAAGAATGTTTTTCTCCGTTTTCGTGTCCACCGCGGATACGGAATCGTCCAGGATCAGGATGGGGGCGTCCTTCATCAGCGCCCGGGCGATGGAGATGCGCTGCTTCTGCCCGCCGGACACGGTGACGCCCCGCTCGCCCAGGACGGTCTTGTACCCGTCCTGGAATTCCACGATGTTATCGTGCACGTCCGCCAGCACGGCGGCGCGGGAAACGGCGTCCGGGTCGCAGTCCTCCACGCCGAAGCCGATGTTGTTTTCGATGGTGTCGGAGAAGAGGAAATTATCCTGGGGCACGTAGGCGCAGCCTTCCCGCAGGGAATGGATGGTGACGGTGTTCACGTCGTGCCCGTCGATAAACAGCGTGCCGTCCGGCACGTTGTAGGTGCGCAGGATCAGGTCCACCAGCGTGGTCTTGCCGGAGCCGGTCTTGCCCACCAGGCCCACGTTTTCCCCCGCATGGATGGAAAAGGATACGTCCCGCAGGGCGTCGAACTCGCCGTCGGGGTAGCGGAAGGTGAGATGCCGGAATTCGATATCCCCGCGGACGGTATCAAGGGGCATGGCGCCGGGCCGGTCCTTCACGGTCTGCTCCGCGTCCAGCAGGGTGCTGATGCGGTCCAGGGACGCCTTGCCCCGGGAGGTCATGTCGATAAGCTCGGAAACGGCCATGATGGGCCAGACCACGGCGGTGAAATACCCGATGAACTCCACCAGCTGGCCCGCGTTGAACCGGCCGTGGTACACCAGATACCCGCCGTAGCCCAGGATGATGCAGATCACGCTTTCCACGAACAGCGTCACCAGGATGCGCAGCAGCACAGCGGCTTTCGTATGGGCCACGTTGGCGTCTTCGTTTTTCACGTTGATCTTCCTGAAGGCCATCAGCTCTTTGGTTTCCTTGACGAAGGCCTTGATCACCGCGATGCCGGAAAAGCTTTCCTGGGCAAAATCGCTCAGGGAGGAAAAGGCGGCCTGGCGGATATCCCATTTGCGCTTCATATTGCGGCCCACCACCGTGGAGCAGCACAGCAGCAGCACCATGGGGATCATGGTGAGCAGGGAAAGCACCGGGTTCATCAGGAACATTTTGCGCACCGCCAGCACCCCCAGCAGCAGGGCGTCGAAGAACATCATCACGCCCCAGCCGAAGCACTCCTGCACGGTGTCCAGATCGTTGGTAAACAGGCTCATGAGGCTGCCTACCTTGTTGACCTGGTAGTATTCCCGGCTGAGGAAACGGACGTGATCGAACATCTGCTCCCGCAGGTCCGTTTCCACCCGAATGGCCGCGCCGAAAAACATTACGCGCCAAAGGAACCTTCCCACCACGATGGAAAGGATCACCCACACCATGGGCATGCACACGTATCTGAGCAGGAAATCCAGATCGAAGGCCATGCGGACGCCGTCCATGGTGACAAAGCCGTCGTTCACGCCGTTGACCAGCATCTGGTACAGATTCGGGATCACCAGCTGCAGGGAGTCCACCGTCACCAGGGACAATAGGCCCAGCAGCAGCAAATGCCCGTATTTCAGATAAAAGCGGTTGATATATTTGCCGAAGATCATGCGTCTTCTCCTTTGGAGGGATGGGAAAAGCCGGCCAGGGCCCCCGCCACGGCGATCTGACTGCAAAGCAGGTCCAGGGTGCTCTGGGGCGTTTCTCCCGGAGCGGCCAGGACGTTATCCAGCGTGGCCAGCACGCAGTCCGCCTCCCGGGAAAGCCCCAGGGAACGGCGCAGCAGGGCGGCCACCGCCGCAGCGGTGGAATACAGGGCGTGGAGCCCGTCCGCATTGGAAAGCGCCGGGGCGTACACCCCCGCCGTTTCGTCCCAGGCGGAATCGTACACGAGGCAGCGGTCCCCGTACAGGGCGGAGGCCGCCGCCAAGAGGATGCCGCCGGCATAGGGCGAGCACAGGCACAGCCCCAGGGAATTTGGATCGAGGATCAGCCGCCTGGCCGCGTCCCGGGCCTCCACGGCGTCGGCTTGGGCGGCGGCGTAGATTTCCGCGGTCCAGGCCGCTTTGGCGGCGCCGGCAGGGGGAACGTGGGCCAGGGGCAGCGCTTCTTCCCGGGCCAGGGCGCAGGCCTGGCGCAGGGCGGCGCGGCGGGTCTCCTCATCCAGGGAAAGGACGTGGGAAAGCAGCGCGCGCACCGGGGCTTCGTGCCTGCCGCACAGGGCGGCGGGCAGAACTACGGCGCGGACCGCCAGGGGCAGGTCAAATTCGTCGTACAGCGCCTGGGCGGCGGGATCGTCCGCATCCGCGAGAAAAACAGCCTGGCATTTCTGACAGGCCGATACCGCGCCGTCGGACAGCGTCGCTTCCGCCCGGCCCTCCAGGAAAGAAAAGGAATGGCCGAAGGCGGCGGATATTTCCGTCAGGATCTGCTGGGCCCAAGCGCAGGCCGGGAACGCTTCGCCTTCCGCGGATAAAAACAGGATGCGTGCGTGCACCGGGGATCATCCTTTGCAATATTATTGGCGGTTCACTGCCACTCCATGGGGTATTCCTTCATGGCGTCGGGCAGCTTTTTGGTGTTTTCCCTGTTGGTGAGGGAAAGCATGACGGTGTTGATGTTGGAAGCGTCTGTCAGCGGGGTGATGATGAAATCGTTGTAGTCCTTGCGCGAGGAGATGCGGCAGGGAATGATGCGGAAGGGATTGCCCACGATCTCCCCGTCCTTGAGGCGGAAACGGGTCTGGAAAATGTAGGTGAACATATCGTCGGGCTTGTTGTTGCCGGCGAAGGAGCAGTTGGCCAGGGAATAGACGATGTATTTGCCGTTGTAGCACTCGATGGGATTGATGCGGTGGCTGTGATGGCCCAGCACCAGATCCGCCCCCGCGTCCACGGCGGCGTGGCCCAGCATGATCTGGTAATCCCGGGGCGAATAATCCTTTTCCTTGCCCCAATGGAAGCTGACGATGACCAGATCGCAGGTTTCCCGGGCGGCGGCAATGTCCCTGACGGCGGTCTCCCGCAGCTCGTCGGGGTTTTCGCTGGAATTGAGGGGCTCCACCATGCAGTAGGCCAGCAGGCCGATGCGGAAGCCCTGGGTCTCATAAATCCCCATGTGGTCCTTATTGGCCCAGACGACCCCGGTGCTTTCAATGGCGTTCGCCGTGGATTGGATGCCCGCCTGGCCGAAATCGGCGATGTGGTTGTTTTCCATGGTGACGGCTTCCACGCCGTTGGGAAGGAGCACCTGGGCGTAGGCGGGATCGCCCACAAAGCGGAAGTGGTTGTTGCCCTTCTTCCGGACGGTGACGGTATCGTCGGCTAGGACGCCCTCGAAATTGGCGATGGTCAGATCGTCGGCGGAAAAAATATCCTTTACATTGCGGAAAATGAAATTCGGGTCGCCGTCCTGGCGCTTGAGTTCCTTGTCGAACAGGCCGTTGCCCTGGCGTTCGTGCTCCACGTCCCAGCCGATGGTGACGTCGCCCACGGCGGTGATGGTGATTTCAATGCTGCCGTCGGCCTGGAGCACGGGCTCCGGGGTGGGCGGCGGCACTGCGGTGGGGCCGGGGGTGGCGTTGGGGTCCGGCGTCGGGGTGGGCGCGTGCTCCAGGGCGTGGAGGGAGATCTCTTCTTCCGTATCCTCCGCCTGCACGAAAACGGCGCACAGCGATGCGGCCAGGATCAGAGCGACGAATAAGGTCCAGAATCTGCGCATGGCGTCCTCCTGCGTTTACAGTGTGCGGATGAACTGTTCCATCCGGGAAAAGGCTTCCAGCATCTTGTGCATGTCGGTGGCGTAGCAGCAGCGGATGTGCCCCTGGCCGGACGCGCCGAAGGCGTCCCCGGGCACGCAGACCACCTTGTGCTCCTTTAGCAGACGGGTGCAGAATTCCTCGCTGGTGAGGCCGGTTTCCCGGATGGAGGGGAAGCAGTAAAACGCGCCCCGGGGTTCAAAGCAGGAGAGCCCCATTTTCCGGAAAGAGTCCAGCATCACCCGCCGCCGCCGGTCATAGCTGCGGCGCATGGTTTCCACGTCCTCGTAGCCGTTCTCGCGGTTCTTTTTCAGGGCCTGCACCCCGGCCACCTGGGCCTGACGGGGGGCGCACATGATAGCGTACTGGTGGATCTTGTTCATCTGGGACAGGATCGCTTCCGGCCCGCAGGCGTAGCCAAGGCGCCAGCCCGTCATGGCGAAGGCTTTCGAGAAGCCGTTGATGAGCACCGTGCGCTCCATCATGCCGGGCAGGGAGGAGAAGGCGATCTTTTCCCCGTCGTAGGTGAGCTCCGCGTAGATTTCGTCGCTGATGACCAGCAGATCCCGGTCCCGGGCCACCTTCGCGATTTTCAGCAGCTCATCCCGGGTCATCACCGCGCCGGTGGGATTGTTGGGATAGGGCAGGATCAGCGCCCGGGTGCGGGGGGTGGCCGCGGCGTCGATCTCGGCCGCGGTGATGCGGAATTCGTCCTCCGCCCGGGTGGGCACGGGCACCGGAGTGCCGCCCGCCAGGGTTACACAGGGCGCGTAACTCACGTAACCGGGGTCCGGCAGGATCACCTCGTCCCCGGGACGGAGGCTGACCCGCAGCGCCAGGTCGATGGCCTCGCTGGCCCCCACGGTGACCAGGATCTCCTTTTCCGGATCGTAGGATACCCCGAAACGGAGGCGCAGGTATTCGGCGATCTCCTTCCGCAGGGACAGCAGGCCCCGGTTGGGGGTATACTGGGTTTCCCCGTCCAGCAGGCTGTCGATGGCGGCGGAACGGATGTGGTAGGGCGTCACGAAATCCGGCTCGCCCACGCCCAGGGAAATGGCGTCCTTCATGGTGCCGGCGATATCGAAAAACCGCCGGATGCCGCTGGGGGGCACCTGGGCCACCCGGGGACTGACAAAACGCTCGCTCACGGCGACACCGCCAATCTCTTGTCCGTGCTTTCGCCCACGAAAATCACGCCGTCCTGCTTATAGCGCTTGAGGACGAAGCTGGTGGACGTGCCGGTGACGGATTCCAGGGGGCTGAGCTTTTCGGAAACGAAGAGGGCCAGTTCCTTCAGCGTCCGGGCCTCCACCAGCACCAGCAGGTCGTAGCTGCCGCTCATGAGGAACACGCTTTTGACCTCCTGGAAGCGGTAGATCCGGCCCGCGATGGCGTCGAAGCCCATGTCCCGCTGGGGGGTCACCCTCACCTCGATCATGGCCTCCACCCGCTCCCGGTCCGTCCGGTCCCAGTTGATGACGGGGGAGTACTGCAATATCACCCGGTCGCGCTCCAGCTCGTCGATGGCCTGGGCCACCTTTTCCATTTCCGCCCCGGTCATTACGGCGATGCGCTCCAGGGGCGTGCGGCAATCCTCGCTGAGGATCTCCAGGATCTGCGCTTTCAAAGACTGCATAAACGAATCTCCTTTGCGTTTATTGGGGCATCAGCTCATCCGCCAGGGCGATGAACCGGTCGATTTCCTTTTCGTAGCCGGCAAGCGCTTCCCGCCAGAAGGAAACGCTGCCCACGTCGATGTCCATCTGCATCGCCACGTCCCGCACCGGCATGGAGCCGCAGGAGCGCAGCAGCTGATTGTATCTGGGCACGAACGCGGCGCCCTGGACGCGGTATTTTTCATACATGCCCTGGCCGAAAAGCTGGCCGAAGGCGTAGGGAAAATTGTAAAAGGCGTAGCCCGGGCTGTAATAGTGGCTCTTGCAGGCCCACATATAGGGATGGCGGATCTCCGGGTCCAGGCCGTTGCCGTAGCTCTGCTCCTGGGCGTCCAGCATCAGCTGCTTAAGCTCCGAAACGGACAGGGTGCGCTCCTTCCGCCGTTCGATCACGGCGGATTCAAACAGATACCGGCTGTAAATATCCACGATCACCTGGGTGATCTCCATGAGACGGCCTTCCAGCAGGGAGAACTGCTCTTCCTTCCCGGCCTGGGCCATGGCGGCCTCCGCCAGCAGCGTTTCGTTGAAGATGGAGGCGGTCTCCGCCAGGGGCATGGGGGTGCCGGTCATGCAGGCGGGCAGGCCGGCCATGCAGCGGTTGTGCCAGGCGTGGCCCAGTTCGTGGGCCAGGGTGCTCACGTCGGAGAAGGACCCGGCGAAATTGGTGAGCACCCGGCTCTGGTCCAGGTGGTGCAGCCCGGCGCAGAACGCCCCGCCGCTTTTGCCCTCCCGGGGATAGACGTCGATCCAGCGGTTCCGGAAAGCGTGATCCATGAAGGCCGCCATGTCCGGGGTGAACTTGCCCATTTCGCAAAGCAGCTTTTCCCGGGCTTCTTCGATGGTGTAGGTTTTCGGAGTATAGCCCTTCGGGGCGATGGGGGCGAACAGATCGTAGAAGGGCAGGCCGTTTTTGTGGCCCAGAATCTCGCCCTTTTTGCGCAGATAGCGCCGGGAAGCCGGCAGGGATTCCCGGATGGCGCCGAGCATGGCGTCCAGGGTTTCCCGATCCATGTTGTTGTTGAAGAGGGACCGGTCCAGCACGGAATCAAAGTGCATGGCCTCGGCCATGGTCAGCGCTTCGCCCTTGACGCCGTTCAGACAGGCGGCCATGGGGATCTCGATTTTGGGGTAGGCGGCGATTTCCGCCTCGTAGGCGTCCTTGCGCACCTGGGGATCGGGGTCGTAGGCCTTGCTGCGGACGGCGGAAAGGGGCAGCGTTTCGCCCCGGTAATCCACGGTCAGCGTGGCGTCCAGCTTATCCCGGAGGGTGGAGAACGCTTCGCCCCCGGACAGGGACATTTTCAGCATCCATTCCTCGATCTCCGGGGCCATCAGATGGCGGGCTTCCTCCCGGCTGCGGCGCAGCATGAAATCCACCCGGCGCAGCTTTTCGCTGCCGGCGATCAGGCTTTCCAGATCCTTGATCCCGCCGATATAACGGGTCATTTCCGAGGAGACCAGGGAAATCTGCACGGAAAAGACCATCAGCCGGTCCATGAGCTGCTGGGCGGGCTCGCAGGCGGCGTCGGCGGCCAGGGTGAGGCCGGCGAAGCTGCCCAGGGAATCCGAAAGGCGATAGATTTCTTCCATGACGTCCACGGCGTTCTCCAGCGCCCGGAGGGGATCGCCGGCAAAGACGGCTTTCATTTTCCCGCAGCATTCCTTCAGGCGGGCAAAATCCTTTTCGATTTCCGGGTCGTCAAACCCCCGGTACAGAACGGACAGATCCCACGTGCTTTCCATACGGTCCTCCCGTCAGCCGTAATGCTTTTCCCGGACGGCGGCAAGGCAGGTTTCCTTGCTTTCCTCCAGGTGATGGTGCATCAGTTTCTTGAGGCCTTCCAGGTCCCGGCTTTCCAGCAGCGCCACCATCTGATGGTGCTCCTGGTGGGCGTTGGAGCGCCGCACCACGCTGGCGATGGCCAGGGCGGAGAAGCGCTTGATGTATTCCTCCTGGCTGTCGATGACCCGAAGGATGCGCAGCTTGTCGGACAGATGCTCGATGCTGCCGTGGAATTCCCGGTTCAGCACCGCCAGCGCGTCCGCGTCGGCCTTTTCCTGGGCCACGTCCATGTCCTTGAGGATCTCCCGCAGCCGGCTGAGCGCCCCGTCCGTCACGTTTTCCACCACGGAGGGCAGGATCAGCATCATCATGGCGTTGCGGATGATGAAGATCTCGTCGATATCGTCGATGGTGAAGGCGCGGACCACCACGCCCCGGTGCAGCACATATTCCACCAGGCCGTCCCGCTCCAGCTTGCGCAGCGCCTCCCGCAGGGGAGTCCGGCTGATGTGCAGCTGGTCCGCGTACACCGTTTCCACGATGCGGCTGCCGGCGGGGATCTGGCCGGTGATAATGGCGTGCTTGAGCTGCTCATAGGCAATGTCCCGGATCGGGCGGTTTTCCAGGCCGGGATCAAAGGTCTGATAAGCCATGAACATCCTCCTCATCCTTGGTTGTATACAATTTATTGTACATTTTTTGTACTTCGGTGTCAAGAAAAAAAGACCGGAATACCGTGCGTTTCCTGCGCGATTTGCCGGAATTTACAGATTTGCTGTTGGGGTGCTATAATCCTGGCAGGGGAGTTGAGAAAAAATGGGCGGCGGGATGAGAAGGATGCTCCGGCGGATCGGCGTCTGGACGGCGGAAGGGCTGTTTCCCAGGGGCGCCTGCTGCCTGTGCTGCGGCGATCCCCGGCGGGCGGAAACGGAGGACTGCCTGTGCGAAACGTGCAGGGACAATCTGGAAAAGCTGAGGGTGCCGGCCTCGGCCTGCGAAAAGTGCCTGTCGCCGGTGAAAAAAGGGGAAGGCTGCGCCTTCTGCAAATCCCCCGCCATGCGGGACGTGGGCGCCGTGTACGCTCCGTACCGGTATCAGGCGGAGGCGCGGCGGCTGGTGCACGCGTTCAAATTTCATTCCTGCGGCGAGGCGGGGACGCTGCTGGGGCGGGAAACGGCGGATGCCCTGCGGGATACGGATTTTGACTGGATCGTGCCCGTGCCGCTGCATCCGCGCAGGCTGCGGCGGCGGGGGTTCAACCAGGCGCTGCTGCTGTGCGGGGATATTTCGCTCCGGACAGGCATCCCCGTCCGGGAAGCGCTGCGGCGGGACCGGTACTTAAGGCCCCAGAGCAGGATGCCGGCCCGCAGAAGGCAGAAGAACGTGGCGGGGGCCTTTTCCTGCGGAGAGGACCTGACGGGAAAGCGGATACTGCTGGTGGACGACGTGCGCACCAGCGGCAGCACCGCCGCGGACTGCGCCCGGGCGCTGAAAGAGGCCGGGGCGGCGAAGGTCTGCCTGGCGGTTTCGGCGGTGGTATACCGCAGAAGCAAGTAACGCGCCTTGCCAAAAAATGCGGATTTGATTATAATGAAGGGGAAATCTGCTTTGATGATCGGAAAGGCGCAGGCATGAAACTGACATTCTGTCCGCTGTTCAGCGGCAGCAGCGGCAACGCGCTGTATATCTGCGGAGGGGACACCCGCATCCTGATCGACGCTGGCATGGCCGGGCGCAGCATCGAAAACGCGCTGAGGGAAATCGGCGTGCTGCCGGAAATGCTCAACGGCATCGCCGTGACCCACGAGCACAGCGACCACGTCAAGGGCGTGGGCATCCTGAGCCGGAAATACCATATCCCTGTGTACGCCAACGAAGGCACCTGGAACGGCATGGCCCGCAGCGTGGGGGATATCCCGCCCGGCTGCCGAAGGATCGTGCAGACCGACGAGGATTTCTACATCGGCGATCTGGCCCTGCTGCCCTTCGCCATTCCCCACGACGCCGCGGAGCCGGTGGGCTACCGGGTGTTCTGCGCGGCTCACAGCGTGGCCACGGCCACGGATATCGGGCACATGACCAAGCAGATCCTCAGGACCCTGGCAGGCGCCGAAGTGCTGCTGCTGGAAAGCAACCACGATCCGGACATGCTGCGGCGCAATCCCCATTATCCATTGCAGCTCAAGCAGCGCATCCTGGGCAGCCGCGGGCATCTTTCCAACGACGACAGCGCCGAGGCGCTGCTTGCGCTGTACGAAACCGGGGTGCGGCAAGTGCTGCTGGGGCACCTGAGCGGGGAAAACAACACGCCGGAGCTGGCGCTGGATACGGCGGTGCACCGGCTGTCCCGGGCGGGCGTGCGGCTCAACGAGGATATCGGCCTGGGCGTCGCCTGGCGGGACCGGGTGAGCCGGAAATTTGAAATCGGAACGTAAAGGGGATCAAAAGTATGCGCGTACATGTGCTTGGATGCCACGGGCCTTATCCCTGCGCCGGAGGCGCCACCAGCGGCTATCTGGTGGAAAGCGGAGAAACAAGGCTGCTGATGGACTGCGGCAGCGGCGTGATGGGCCGGCTGATGCAGAAATGCGATCCGGCGTCCCTGACGGGGATCCTTTTGTCCCATCTGCATTTTGACCACGCGGCGGACCTGCTGGTGATGCGGTATTATCTGGAAATCGCCGGGAAGGAGCTGCCGCTGTATCTGCCCGGGGAGGATCAATCCAAACTCCGGTCTGTTCTGGAGGAAAGCGCCTACCGGGTGTCGCCCTATCCCGAAGAATTGCAGATCGGGGGGCTGACCGTCGCCGCGTTCCCGGTGCGGCATCCGGTGCCCTGCCGGGCCCTCAGGATCACGGACGGGGAAAAGACGCTGGTGTTCACCGGGGATACGAATACCTGCCCGGGGCTTGCGGATTTTGCCCGGGACGCGGACGTGCTGCTGGCGGACGCGGCGTTCCTGGAAAGCGAATGGACGGCGCAGAAGCCCCATCTGAGCGCGGCGGGGGCGGCAAGGCTGGCGCTGGAGGCAAAGGCGAAAAGGCTGCTGCTCACCCATCTTCCGGTGCGGCATGACGCGTCTTCCCTGGAAAAAGAAGCCTGTGCGGTTTTCCCGGACGCCCGCGCCGTGCAGGCGGGAGAGGTAATCGCCCTGTGAAGGCGCGTCCGTTTCATCACCAAAGGCCCCTGGCCGCTCTGGCGGCGGCTTACGGGGCCGGGATCGGAGCGGGCGCGCGTCTGCCCTGGCATCCGGCGGTATACGCCGCGGGGCTGGCGGCATGCCTGATCATCGCGGCGCTGCTGCCCCGGATCGGGCGAAAGCGGATCGCGGGCGTGATGGGAGCGATGCTGTGCCTGGGGGTGCTTGCGTCCGGCGCGGCGTTGCACCCGGCATTGCCCCCGGAGGGCAAATATACCGTGACGGGCGTTCTGACGGCGGACATGGCCCTGCGGGAAGACGGCATGGCGGCGGGGTATCTGACCGGCGTAACGCTGTCCGGGCCGGAGGGCGAAAAGCGGCTTGCGAAGGTATACTGGACGCACCGGCCCAAGGAGGAAATGGACGCGCTGCCCCGGGAGGGGGACCAGGTGTGCTTTGAAGGCACGCTGTATCATCCCCGGGGGCAGGAAAATCCTTACGGCTTTGATTTCAGGATGTTCCTGATGCAGCGCGGGGCGGCGGCAGGGGTTTCCGGGTACGGCGATCTGAAGGTGACCGGGCACCCGGGCCGCGGCGCGGCGTCGCTGCTCTACCGGGCGCGGCAGGCGGTCATCCGGCGGCTGGAGGCGGTGTTTGGCGCGGGGAGCGATCTGCCCAAAACGCTGCTCATCGGGGAGAAGAGCGATCTGCCCCGGGAGACGGTGCGGGGCTTTACCGACGCGGGCGCCGCCCATATCCTGACGGTATCCGGGCTGCACGTGGCGCTGCTGGCGGCGGTGCTTATGCTGCCCCTGCGCCGGCTTCTTTCGCCCAAGGCGCGGTTCGGGGTGCTGGCGGGGTTCCTGATGCTCTACTGCGCGGTGCTGGGCTTTCCCGCGCCGGTGGTGCGGGCGTCTGTCCTGCTTCTGATCGGCGGCGTCCGGCGGCTGGTCCGTCGGGCGGGGGACAGGCTCACCGCCCTGTCCGCCGCGTTTCTGCTGATCCTGCTTTTCCGCCCGCTGGATCTGTTTTCGGCGGGATTCCAGCTGTCCTTCTGCGCGGTGCTGGGGATCATCCTGATGATGCCCTGGATGGAGAGAAAGTGGCCGCGTGCGCTGCGGGAATACGCCGGCGTCAGCCTGGCGGCCACCCTGGGCGCGGCGCTTCCCACGGCGCAGATCTTTCACCGGCTGTCCCTGATTGGGCTTTTCATCAACCCGCTGGTGTGCGCGCTGTTCGGCGTGCTGATCCCCGCGTATCTGGCGGTGTTCGCCGTGGGCTGCGTGTGGCTGCAGGCGGGCCAGTGGCTGGGCGCGCCGCTGGGAGCGGCCTCCGCCTGGATCACGGAGGCGGTGAAGGCCGCTGGCAATCTGCCCTTCGCCACGGTGAACGTGCCGGCCCTGCCCTGGTACTGCGTGATCGCTTTGGTATGCGCTGCGGTGCTGGCCACCCGCTATACCGTATGGCCGGGACGGCGGAAGGCGGCTGCGGCGGCGCTGATCCTGTGCGCGGCGCTGGGCGTCTGGCGGCTTACGGTATGCCGGGACGTGCGGTATGTGCAGCTCTCCATGGGCCAGGCGGACAGCGCCCTGATCCTGGACGGGCGGGAGACGGCGGTGATCGACGCCGGGGATCACGGCGGAGACACGGCGGCCTTTCTGCTGGCGGAAGGCAGGAAGGCGGACAGGCTGATCCTGACCCACCTGCACATGGATCACTGCGGCGGATTGAGGCAGCTGATGGACCTGCGGGTGCCCATCGGCACGGTGTATCTGCCGGAGGGCGCGGAAGAGCAGGAAGCGGACGAACAGGCCTTTTCGCTGCTGGAGGAGCTGCGAAAAACGGGCGTGCCCATCGAGCATTTGGCCGCCGGGGATATGATGCGCACCGGGCGGACGGAAATGACCGTGCTGTGGCCCGAGCATGGCCGGGTGCGCCCCGGGCAGGACGCCAACCGGTATTCCATGGCCATGCTGTGGGATCTGGACGGGGTAAATCTACTGTACTGCAGCGACGTGCCGGGAGAGTACGAGGGGTACGCCGCCCGGGGCGCGGACATCCTGAAGGTGTCCCATCACGGCAGCAAAAGCAGCACCCTTTCCGGCTTCCTGGAGACTGTGAAGCCGCAGATCGCCTTGGTTTCCGCCAGCGGCAGGGACGTAAGGCTGCCCCATCCCGATACGCTGGAAAGGCTGCGCGCCGCGGGGGCAAAAACGTTCATCACGGGAAAAGCCGGGGCGGTCCTCGTCCGCTGCCGGAAGGGAAATGCGCAGATCACGACGTTTCTTGAGGAGATGCAATGAACCATTCGGAACTGTTCGCCGCCATCAAAAAAGGCGAGATCGCCCGGTGCTATCTGTTCGAGGGGGAAGAGGAGTTCATCAAGGAAACCGCCCTCCGGACCCTGCGGCACAAGGTCGCGGGGGGCGATTTTGCGGCCATGAACGACACCCGACTGACGGACCCGGCGCCGGACGAACTGATTGCCGCGGCGGAAACGCTGCCCTTCATGAGCGACAGGCGTTTCCTGGAGGTCCGGGACAGCGCCATGTTGCTCACCGGCAAAGCCAAGGATTACGACGAGGACGACGCGGTGAAGCGGCTGGATGAGTATCTGGACCGGCTGCCGGACACGGTGTGCATGGTGTTTTTCCTGCGGGGAAAGGCCGACGGACGGAAAAAGCTGTATCAGGTGCTGAAAAAGAAGGCCGTTCCGGTGTCTTTCGATCCCCTGGAGGACAGGGAGCTGGCCCAGTGGATCGCGTCGACGCTGAAAAAGGAAGGGAAAAAAATCAGCCTGAACGCGTGCCAGCGGCTGTGGTTCTCCGCCGGGCGGAATTTGACGCTATTGTACCAGGAGCTGGGCAAGCTGTGCGCCTGCGCGGGGGACCGGGAGGAGATCACGGAAAAGGATATCGGCGATATCTGCGTAAAATCCACCGAGTACCGGATTTACGATATGACGGACGCGCTGCTGAGCGGCCAGGGGACGAAAGCGATGGACATGCTTTCCGCCCTGCTCCGGGACGGGGAGGACAGGCTGATGCTCCTGTCCCAGCTGGGGCGGCAGTGCCGGCTTCTTAGGTCCGTCAAGGCCATGGCCGCTGCCGGGATGCAGCAGGGCCAGATCGCCGCCAAAACGGGTATCCCTTCCTTTGCGGTGCGCCGGAATCTGGATACGGCCCGGGCCTATACCCTGCAGCAGCTGGGGGACATGGCGCAGTGGTGCCTGGATACGGAATACCGGGTAAAAAGCGGACAGATGGCGGAGGCGGGATCGCTGGAGACGGTGATGCTGCGAATCCTGGCCATCGGGAAAGGAAACTGACATGGAGGAGCTGCGGCAGGCGCTGGATGCGGCGGGGATCCGTTTCGCGCAGGACAGACTGGCCCTGATGGGCCGGTATCGGGACATGCTGCTGGAATGGAACGCCAGGATGGACCTGACCAACGTATCGGAGCAGGATACGGTGCGGCGGCATTTTCTGGATTCCCTGCTGCCGCTGGGGGAAAAGGAGCTGTTTCCCCAGGGCGCCCGGATTATCGACGTAGGCAGCGGCGCGGGCTTTCCCGGCCTGCCGCTGGCCATCGCCAGGCCGGATCTGAAGCTGACGCTGCTGGAGGCCCAGGGGAAACGATGCGGGTTTCTGACCGCGGTGAAGGACGCACTGGGCCTTGAGAACGTGGAGATCCTTCATGCCCGGGCGGAAATGGCAGGCCAGGACGGGCGGTATCGGGAGCAGTTCGACCGGGCGACGGCCCGGGCAGTGGCACCGCTGAACCTGCTGTGCGAATACCTGCTGCCCTTCGTGAAGGTGGGCGGCGCGGCGGTCTGCTGGAAGGGCCCGGGCGTCCGGGAAGAGACGGAGGACGGGGAGGCTGCGGCCAAGCTGCTGGGGGGCGGAATAGAAAGGATCGCCGATGTGGGCCCGGATGATACGCGGCATACCCTGGCGGTGATCCGGAAATGGGAAAAAACCGTTCCCCAGTATCCGCGGAAAAACGGCATCCCCGCCAAGCGTCCGCTGAAAAAAATGAAAACTTGACAGCGAAACGGGAAAAAAGCCGCGAATCACGGCCTATGAAACCTCCTGACGCGCAGAGGAACGCGGCAGGAGGTTTCTTTTTCTGCGCAGAAATGAAGGGCAAGAGCGCGGCGCGCCTGCCTGCGTGCCTGGGGGAGGGCGCAAGGGGAGACGGGCCGCGCTCGTTCACAGGATGAACGGAAATGCCAAGGAGGAAGAGGAATGAGCGTACTGAAGGATACGCAGGAAACGCCGGGGCGGGCGGTTTGCTCGCTGGAGATGGACAGGATCCGGCCCAATCCCGGCCAGCCTCGGAAGGAATTCGGGGAAATGGCGCTGCTGGAGCTGGCGTCCTCCATCCGGCAGCACGGGCTGCTGCAGCCCATCACCGTGCGGGAGACGGACGGCGGATACGAGATCATCATGGGGGAAAGGCGCTACCGGGCCTGCCAGATCCTGGGCTGCGCCCGCATCGACGCCTTCATCCTGCCTGCCACAGACAAAGAAAGCGCCGAGATGGCGCTGATCGAAAACCTGCAAAGGGAAAACCTGCATTATTTTGAAGAAGCGGAGGCCTACGCCGATCTGATCAAAAGGGGCATGACCCAGGACGCCCTGGCCCGGCGCATCGGCAGGAGCCCCTCCGGCGTGGCCAATAAGCTGCGGCTGCTGCGCCTGTCTCCGGAGATCCGCCGGTATTTGTTTGAAGAGGGATTGAGCGAACGCCACGCGCGGGCCCTGCTCTCCCTGCCGGACGGGCCGGCCCGGGAACGGGCCGCGCGGCAGGCGGCGCAGCAGCATCTGACCGTCCGGGAAACGGAAGCGCTGGTCATGCGGATGCAGAAAAGGCTTCCCGTGCCGCCGCCCGAAAGGAAGGTGATTTCCCTGGCAAGGGATCCGCGGCTCTATGTGAACGCCGTTAAAAATGTAGTCAGGCAGATGCAGGACACCGGGATGGACGCCGCCCTGGAGATCCGGGAGGACGGGGAATGGACGGAAATGAAAATCAGGATCAGAAAAAGCCTCATTCCTCCGGACAGGAAAACAGTTCCCTGAGGGAGGCGAACCGCTCGTCTCCGATGCCGCTCACGTCCATGAGCTCTTCCAGGTAGTAGAAGCCGCCCGCTTTTTCCCGGTAATCCACGATGGCCTGGGCAAGGGCGGGGCCGATGCCCCGGGCCTGCTGCAATTCCTGGACGCCGGCTTCGTTTACGTTCATCCGGGGCGATTCTTCCGGGGCCGGCGGAAGTGCCCGGACGGGCGCCGCGGAAAGGACGGAAACGGGCCTGCGGAGGGAAATGAGATATTCGACCCCGGCATACCCGGCCGCCGCGCCCAGGAAAACCGCACAGAGCAGCAAAAGCAGGCGTGTTCCCCACAGGGAGCGCGCCTGCTGCTTTTCCGGTTTTATCGGTTCAGGTGCCATTGCCGCTGCATTTTCCTTTAGCGTTCGCTGTACGGCCGCCAGTCTTTCACGGGGATGGTATCCATGGCGGCGGGATAGACGCCCTTCTTCACCAGCTGGAAGCCCAGATCGCAGTGAAGGTTATGGCTGCCGCTGGGCACCACGATGCCCTGCACGGTGACGGTATCGCCGGATTGCTGGGGCATCACGCTGTTGAGCAGGGGGAAGTCCGCGTTCTGCACGGTGGGCTTGAGCTCCTTGTGCATGGTGACGCGCATTTCGTATTCGCCGGGATACAGATCGGTGAACAGGTAACGCCCGTAAACATCGGTAACGGCGGAGGCGGCGAATTCGCCGTGCTGATAAAGCTCGATCACGATGCCGGGCATATCGGGCTCGCCCAGATCCTGCAGGCCGTTCCCGTTGGTATCCAGCCAGGCCCGGTCGCCCAGCTGGCCCATGGCGCCCATGCCGATATCCATGCCGGTGACGGTGTCGCCCATGGCGACGTCAAAGGGCAGGGATACGCTGGACCCGTCGGGCTGGCTTTGAATGAAGCTGGCCCGGGCGACGGCGTCCTGGCTGCGGGCGAAAAGATATCCTTCCGGCAGCCTGGCGGAAAGGGAATATCCGCCGGGCAGCAGGCCGTCAAAGGCGAAAGCGCCGTTTTCATCCGTTTCCTGAACGTCTATCTTCGTGCCGCTGCCGTCGGACAGCACCACGGATATGCCGCCCACCTGAGCGAGGCTGCCGTCCATGTTCCATACGGCGCCCTCCACCCTTGCGTACTGCAGCAGGGGGATCTCCAGATTCGTCCCGGCTTCCGCCTGCACGGACAGGGCCCAGGACTGATCCGCCTGGCGGGAGACGCCCACCAGGATCTCATTATCGTCCAGCGGGAGGGACAGGGTGTATTCGCCGGGGGGCAGCTGCTCAAAGGTGAAGCGGCCCTCGCCGTCGGTGGTCTGGGTGAAGGAAAGGCCGTGGCCGCTCAGATACAGCGTGCGGCCCTCCGCGCCGGATTCATCGTCGTCCAGGGTGGCGGAGCTGTCGGCGTCCAGATAAACCACGCCGCGCAGATCCACCGGAACGGAGGCGCGCAGCCCGGCATTCAGGCGGTTTTCGCCCATGGGGAAATCCAGGTCCATTTCGGCGGTGCGGTCGGCGATCATGGAAAACAGCCCGTCCGCGCTTTCGCCGAACACCATGCCTTCCGGCAGCTCCGCCTGCACGGTGTACGCCCCGGGCCGCAGGTGCGTAAAGCGATAGCTTTCTCCGCCGTGCACCTCCTGTTTGAGCGTTTCGCCCGTGGCCTGGGAGGTGAGCGTCAGGCGGACGGCGACCGGCTCCTCCACGTCGGATACGACGGAGCCGGACAATTCGCACGTATATACGCCCCGCAGCTCCGGCATGTGGATCTCGGACCCGCTTTCGGCGGTGATAGAGTCGCTCAGGTAAGTCATTTCCTCGGTCATGGGCTGGGTGAACGCCCCGTTTTCGGGCAGGGCGTAGGAAAGCTGATACGTGCCGGGCAGCACGCCCTTGATCAGGAACGCGCCGGCATCGTCGGTAACGCCGTAGGAGAAATCGGACACGCTCTGGCCTTCCGTATCCAGCAGCGTCACCGTAACGCCGGCGAGGCCGCCTTCGGCCCCCTCCAGGGCCACGACGCCGTCCACCGTGCCGGCCCGGAACACCGCGCCGTTCACATCGGACACCAGCTGGCCGGGGGTCAGGGAGATGGGGTCGGTTTCCCCGTATTCGGGGGTCTGGGTCATGACGCTGCTGCCGGTCTGGGCTTCGTCCGCGGCGTAGGGCGCGGCCACGTACGGGTCGTTGAGCAGGAAGCGGACGGTATAAAAGCCCGGGAGCAGGGGATAGAGGGTATACGCGCCGTCCTCCGTGGAAGCGGAGGCCGCCACGTCGCCGTTTTCATCCACGGCCTGCACCGTGAACCCGGACAGGAGGGGATAATCCTCCTGGTACAGGCCCAGGTTGACGGGATCTTCAAACAGGATGCCGCGGATGGCGGCGGCCTGGGTGACGGCGGCGGAAAGCAGGGGCAGCTCCTCCGCGCTGCTGAGCGTCACGGTGGCGTCGGCAGCGCTCTGTGCGCCGGTAAAGGCAAAGAGGGCGCTTTCATCCGGCGTCAGCAGGAAGCCGTCGGGAAGGGACACGGAAATCACGGCGTCCCCGCCCCGCAGGGCGTTGAAGCGCACCATGCCGTCCGTGTCGGAGATCAGCTTTTCCACCGTTTTGCCCGCCTGGCCGGCGGTGACGGAGGCGCCGGGAATGCCGGGCTCCCCGTCGTCCCAGGCGCCGTTCAGGTTCATATCTTCATAGAGGGCCAGCTCCAGCGTGCAGGCGGGCATGGCCCCCACCTGGGAAACGGGGGTGGTGACATCCACCATCACCGATACGCCGAAGCTGCCCTTGGAGGCGATGTCGGACAGGAGGGTTTCGCCGGGATAGGTGAAAATCATGCCTTCGGGCAGGACGAATTCCATCCTGTAATCCCCGGGCTGCAGGCCGGTAAACGAATAGTTGCCGGCAGCGTCGGGCCGGGTTTTTCTGCTCAGGCCCAGGGCGTCGGACCGGAGGGTGATCTCCGCTTCGGTGAGGCCCCGCTCCTGGGCGTCCCACAGGCCGTTGTTGTTCTCGTCGTACCAGGCGGTGCCGGTCAGGGAGCCGGTGCGCACCAGGCCGATGCCCATGCCGATGGATTCCCGGGGCCGCAGGACGAAGGGATCGGAATAACCGCCGCCCGCTTCATCGGGATGGAAGCAGTTATAGTAGGTGCTGATCTTTTCGCCCATGGGGCCGATCACCAGGTTTTCCGGCAGCGTGGCCCGGACGAAATACGTGACGTGGGGGGTGAGCTCCAGGAACACCGCCTGGCCCTGCTTGTCCGTAACGGCGGAAGCCACCACGTATTCCCGCCCGTTGAAGGGATAGATCAATTCCACCCCTACGTTGCGGATCAGCGCTTCGCTGGACATGCGGCCGGAATTCAGGTTTTCATCCTCAAATGCGATAAAGGAGGCGGAGCAGCGGCCGAAGGTGGCGCCCACGTTGACCGTCTGCACCTTCCCGCCGGAAACGGTAAAATAATCGGTGTAGCTGTAGCGGCCCTGGGCGGGCAGGGCCAGGCTGTCCAGGCCGTGGATGGTGAAGCTGCAGTCCTTGGGCAGCTCGATCACCAGGCGGTATTCGCCGTCCTCCAGGCCGTCGAAGAAATAAAATCCGTCCTTGTTGGTGGATTTATTGCCGGCAATGGCGGGCTTTTCGCCGCCGGTGTTTTTTTGCAGCGTCAGCCGGACGTCTTCAATGCCCCGTTCGTTGACGAACAGCCCGTCCAGCTTCCGGTCCAGCCAGACGGTGCCTTCCACCCGGCCGGTCCCTTCCGCGGAAGCGGAAAACACGGCAAATGGAAGCAGCGCGAGGATCAGCAGGAAGAAGATCAGCCCGTTCCGAAGCAGCGTACGCATACAGACAGCCTCCAGATCACAAATTTCCATATTCCATCATAATCCAATCCATCCGGATTGTCAATGCGGAGGGCACGCGGAAACTGTAAATTCAGGGAGGACAGGATGCCGGGGAAAACACGGGCGGCATGTATTTTTTGATAAAAATTTGGAAATATTATTGAATTTTTGGTGAAACATTGTTACAATATAAAAAAACGAAGGGAGCGTTATCAAATGGGCAAGTTTACCATTCGGGAAAAGAACGGAAAATACAGCTTCCGCCTGAAAGCGGGAAACGGCGAGATCATCGTTACCTCCCAGATGTATAAGAGCCTCAAAACCTGCCGGGCCGGCATTGATTCCGTGCGGAGGAATGCCCCTGCCGCCAATCTGGAAGATCAGACCAAAGAAGGCTTCCAGGTGCAGAAGCATCCTAAATTTGAAGTGTATACGGACAACGCCGGCGAATTCCGCTTCCGTCTGAAGGCGAAGAACGGGCAGAATATCTGCGCGTCCGAGGGATATACCGCCCTGAAGAGCTGCCTGAACGGCATCGAATCCGTCCGGAAGAACGCGCCTGATTCCAAGGAAGAAATGGAGGAGCAGAAATAATGTCTGAAGATATCAGCAAATATGCGGAGCAAGTGGTATCCAAGCTCACGGGCAACAGCGAAATGATCTCCAAATTCAAATCCGATCCCACCAAGACCGTTACCGACCTGCTGGGCATCAAGCTGGACGACAATATCGTGCAGAGCATCATCAAGCTGGTCGTCAGCAAGCTGAATCTGGGCGATCTGACGAAGAAGGGCGGATTGCTGGATAAGATCAAGAAATTCCTGGGGCTGGGCAAATAAGCAGAAAAATAAGAAAACCGCCGTTCCTTTTCCGGGACGGCGGTTTTGTTTGTATGGGGGGAGGGTAACGCGCTGCGCTCCAGGGACAGTTTATCCGCCATCAGGGCGATGAATTCACCGTTGGTGGGCTTGTCGTCCGGCTGGGCGACGCTGCAGCCGAAGGCTTTGTTCAGCGTGTCCACCCGTCCGCGGCTCCAGGCTACCTCGATAGCGTGGCGGATGGCGCGCTCCACCTTGCTGGAGGAGGTGCCGAAGCGGTGGGCGATGGCGGGGTAGAGCTCCTTGGTGATCCCGTTGATCATGCCGGGGTTGGCGATCACCTGCTTAATGGCCTCCCGCAGATACTGATAGCCTTTGATATGGGCGGGAATGCCCATACCCAGGAATAGATTGCTGAGCCGGTCGTCCAGGGAGAGGGCCTGTTCGCTAAGCGAGGGGGCCGGCGCGCTGTCCGGCAGGCCGCCCCGGGCGACCTCCCGGATCCGGTCCAGCAAAACGGGCAGGTCGATGGGCTTGATCATATAATATACCGCGCCCAGGTCCACCGCGCGGCGGATGAAATCATCCCGGCCCAGGGCCGTGACTGCAATGACGTAAGGCCGCTGATCGGCGCTGAGGCGCTGCAGCTGGGTCAGCACGCCGAACCCGTCCAGGGCCGGCATGATCATATCCAGCAGCATCACGTCCGCTTTCTTTTCCCCGACCTGTTTGAGCGCGTCCATGCCGTTGGACGCTTCGCCCACAACGTCGATCTCCTGCTGCTGACGAAGGTACTGCGCCATGGTCAGCCTTAATTCTTCATTGTCGTCTACGATCAATACCCGGATTGTACTCATGGAATCCGCTTCCTTTCGATTTTTCGGCTTGGGCTGGGGCAGATCCCGGCACCGTTCTCCAGCATCCGCGGTATGCCTGAACAGAACTATCACAATTATAACGAAAAGAATTGAAAATAATATAAAATGAATACCAAAAGAATTATAGACGCCTAAGAAACCGCTGCTTCGGTGGATTTCGACAGAGGGAGGGATCGGGATCGACAGAAAGCGGCATGGAAAGCGGACAGAAAAAGGAAATAAATGTTCCTGTGCCCGCAATAAAAAAGCAGGCATTCGCCTGCGTGAAGGAAATGTTGATATTTATTTGATTTGGTTGGGGGCGAAGAAGAACAGCGCCACCGCGCCCGGGCCGGCGTGGGAGCCGGTGCAGGGCTCGTAGCAGCGGATCAGGATATCCTTGAAATCCCGGTATTTCCGCAGCAGATCGGCCAGGTAATTGGCGTCCGCTTCGCTGTCGCTGTGGGAAATGGCCACGATCTCGTCCGGATCGTTTACGGCTTCCTTGGCGAACAGGGCGGCCAGGGCCTGGAGGGATTTTTTCCGTCCGATGGCTTTTCCGCAGCTGACGATCCTGCCTTCGGAATCGCCCTTCAGGATGGGCTTGATGTTGGCGATGGCGCCGATGCGGGCGGTGAGCACGGAAATGCGCCCGCCCTTGTGCAGGTAAGACAGATCGTCCACCGTGAAATACTGGCACAGGCGGCGCTTATGGTATTCCGCCCAGTCGTAGCATTCCTGCAGGGACGCGCCGTCCCGCTGCATTTTGGCGGCCTTCAGGGGGAAGATGCCTTCGCCCAGGGAAGCGGCGATGGTATCCACCACCTTGATGGTCCTGTCGGCATATTTTTTCATCAGCGCTTCGGCGGCCTGGAACGCGGCGGCGCAGGTGCCGCTGATGCCGCTGGACATGGCGAAATACAGAATATCCCGCCCGGCCTTCAAAACGGGCTCGAACGCCTGGGTGAACTGAAAAGAATTCACCATGGAGGTGCGGATGGGGCCGGATTTGCGCAGGGCTTCATAAAACGCATGGCCGTCGAAGGGCTTTCCCGGTTCATAACAGGCCATTTCGGTATGCTCGTCGGGATAGCAGTGAAAGGGGATGATCGCGATATCGTTTTCTTCGGCCAGATCCTGCGTGAGATTGGAAGAAGAATCTGTAAAAACAGAAAACTTTTTCAAAGGACGCTCCTTTCTGCTGGGCCGCTCGCGGCGAATGCCGGTTGTACAGGCGGAACAGGATCAGTATAGCATAAATGTCAATATTATGCAAATGAAAACGGCAGGGGAATGACCCCCTGCCGGGAATGATCCGGATCAGGATCCGAAGGGGAAGTCCCCTTCAAAGAGCACGCGCAGCGTAGCCGGGCCGGCGGCGCCGTCCACGTACAGACCGTTGGTCCGCTGGAACGCCTTGACGGCGTTTTCCGTGCCTTCGCCAAAGTAACCGTCGGTCACGCCGGTATAGAAGCCCTGCTTTTTCAGCTCTTCCTGCATCTGCTGCACGGGCGTGCCGTACATACCGCGGCGCAGGGTGGCGTAATCGTTGCCGGGCGCCGCCGTGACCAGCACGTAAATGTTGGGAGGCAGGGGCGTGGACGTAGCCCGCGGTGTGGCGGTGGGCTTCCTCGTGGGGGTGGGACGCGGGGTGGCCGTAGGCGCGGTATAGGATTTGGCGCTGGAGGAGAACAGACGGCTCAGCGTGCCGCTGCCGGCCACGCCGTCCGCCGTCAGGCCGTTCTGGCGCTGGAAGGCCTTGACAGCGTTCACGGTACCGGCGCCGAAGTCGCCGTCCACGTTGCCGGAATAATAGCCCAGGCGCTTGAGCCGCTCCTGCAGCAGGCGCACTTCTTCGCCGCCGTCGCCTTCCCGCAGGGAAGAGCCGATGATGCCGGCGGGGGAGAAAGCCTTCCTCGCATTGGAGGAATACAGCGCGCGCAGCGTTTCCGGGCCGGCAACGCCGTCGGCGTAGCTGGTATTGCGGTTCTGGAAGGCGATCACGGCGGCCTCCGTGGCGAGATCAAATTCGCCGGTGGCCTTGCCCTTCAGATACCCCAGGGTGATCAGGCGGTTCTGCAGCTGCTTCACCTGGGCGCCGGAATTGCCCCTGCGCAGGTACACATTCGCATAGGAAGGCGTGGGCGAGGGCTTGGGCGTGGGGGTGATGGCAGGCTTCGCCGTGGCGCGGGCGCTGGCCAGCTTGGCCATGGTTTCCTGGCCCACCTTGCCGTCCACCGTCAAGCCGTACTGCTTCTGGAAGGCCTTGACCGCCTTCTCGGTGGCTTCGCCGAAATCGCCGTCCACGCTGCCCTTGAGGAAGCCCAGATCTTTCAGCTTCTGCTGAATCTGGCGCACCTCCTGGCCCGTGGAGCCCAGCTTCAGGGACCCCTGCGGCGTGGGCGAGGGGGATCTGCTGGGCGGCGGGGTCACGGGACCGGCGGTGGAGCCCGCCTGGGTGGAGATGGGGGCGATGGTGGTCCAGTTATTGATGGCCCCGGTGGGCAGGTTAATGGTGCCGTTGTCGGGGGTGGACGGCGGATTTGTGGGGAACTGCTGCGCCGCGGGCGTCGCCGTGGGCGCAGGGGCGCTGGTGGGCGCGGCGGTGGCCGGATTGATGGTGGGGAAATCCAGATTGTCCCCGCTCTGCTGGCTGGTGGAAACGTCGTCAGGCGCGACATAGCAGCCGCTGAGCACCAGCGCGAACAGCGCCAGCATTGCGATCAGGGCCAGGAGCAGACGGCGTTGCTTCATGATTACATCCTTCCTTCCAATGGGTGCCTGTACGGTATCCCGTTTATTTAGACGGATCGGCGGACGGTTTTGTTCCGCGGATCGGGAAAATTATTGGAAAATCCTGTCGTTGCCGGCGTAATGCCAGGCGGTGAACCCCATCCGGGCGGCGGCGTCCGCGTTGGCGGCGGTGTCGTCGATGAACAGGGCGGAAGCGGGAGAAATGGAATAGCGCGCGGTAAGGATCCGGTAGATGGCGGGATCGGGCTTCACGGTTTTTTCCCGGGAGGATACCACCGCGCCGTCCAACAGCTGCAGCAGGGGAAAACGGGCGCAGGTGAGGGTAAAGGACGGCTCGGGATAATTGGTAAGGGCGTAGAGCTTTTTTCCCAGGGCTTTCAGCTCCCGGATCATGCCGTACAGGGGCAGGGGAAGCATGGTTTCGGGAAAATGCTCAAGCAGGTACATCACCCATGCGCTCTGCTCCGGGAACCCCGCGGCCCGGGCGGCCTCCTGCGCCACCGTAACGCTGCATTCCGCCCCCAGGTCGAATTTGCTCCACAGGCGCTTTTCCCCAAACAGCGCGTCATACAGCCTGCCGCGGCAGGCTTCGGGCAATAGGCCGGCCACCGCGGGGGGATCGAAGGAAAGCAGCACGTTTCCGACGTCAAATACGATCGTGTTCGCCGCCAACAGACGTTCGTCCATCCAAAATACCTCCACATCCTCTATCATACCATAAATTTTTTCTGAATACAATCATTTTCCGATCGACGATATCCATCAAAGTACGTAAAAATTGTGCAAAAGCCCTTGACAGTGGAGAAAAACGTGGTAAAATATCCGTGAAGGTCAAAGAAAGTCAGCTTTCACCTTCGGAAAAGATTGCCCGATTGGAGGGGATCCTATGAGCAACAGCAAGTTTACGCAGAAAACCATGGAAGCGATCCAGAACGCCCAGCGCATCGCATCGGAGCGCGGGCATCAGCAGCTGGAGCAGGCCCACCTGCTTTCCGCGCTGATCGGGGCCCAGGACGGGCTGATCCCGCAGCTGCTGAACAAAATGGGCGCGGACGTGGACCTGATGCGGCAGGAGACGGAAAAGATCCTGAATAAGCTGCCCCAGGTGCGGGGCCTTTCCCGGGAGGACGGGAAGGCGTATATTTCCGCGGACGTGGATAAGGCCCTGCGGGGCGCGGAGGACGAAGCAGCCCGGATGAAGGACGAATATATTTCCGTGGAGCATTTGTTCCTTTCGCTGATCAAAACCGCGGACAGGGACGTATCAGCCGTTTTCCGCCGTCTGAATATCACAGAAAGCGCCTTTCTGCAGGCGCTGTCTTCCGTGCGGGGCGCCGCCCGGGTCACCAGCGACAACCCGGAGGAAACCTACGACGCCCTGGCGAAATACGGCAGCGACCTGGTGGATCTGGCGCGGAAGGGCAAGTTGGATCCCGTTATCGGCCGGGACAGCGAGATCCGGGACGTGATCCGCATCCTGAGCCGGAAAACCAAGAATAACCCCGTGCTCATCGGCGAGCCCGGCGTAGGCAAAACCGCCATCGCCGAGGGCCTGGCGCTGCGGATCGTCCGGGGCGACGTACCGGACAGCCTGAAGGAGCGCACCATTTTCTCCCTGGATATGGGCGCGCTGATCGCCGGGGCCAAGTTCCGGGGCGAATTTGAGGAGCGGCTGAAGGCCGTGCTGGCGGAGATCAAAAAGAGCGAGGGCAGGATCATCCTGTTCATCGACGAGCTGCACACCATCGTGGGCGCGGGCAAGGCCGAAGGCAGCATGGACGCCGGGAACCTGCTCAAGCCCATGCTGGCTCGGGGCGAACTGCACTGCATCGGCGCCACTACCCTGGACGAGTACCGCAAATACGTGGAAAAGGACGCGGCCCTGGAACGCCGCTTCCAGCCCGTGATGGTGAACGAACCCACGGTGGAGGATACCATTTCCATCCTGCGGGGCCTGAAGGAACGGTATGAGGTGTTCCACGGCGTCAAGATCCAGGACGCGGCCCTGATCGCCGCGGCTACACTGTCCAACCGCTATATCACCGACCGGTTCCTGCCCGATAAAGCCATCGACCTGGTGGACGAGGCCTGCGCCATGATCCGCACGGAAATGGATTCCATGCCCGCGGAAATGGACGAAGCCCGGCGGCACATCATGCAGATGGAAATCGAAGAAGCGGCGCTTAAGAAGGAAACGGATCCTCTGTCCCAGGAGCGGCTGAACATCCTGCGCAGGGAGCTGGCGGAAAAGCGGGATCAGTTCAACGAAATGCAGAGCCGCTGGGAGAACGAAAAAAACGAGATCGGCAAGGTGCAGCAGCTGCGGGAAGAGATCGAGCAGGTCAACGCCCAGATCGAGCAGGCGCAGCGCCGGTACGATCTGACCAAGGCGGCGGAATTGCAGTACGGCAGGCTGCCGAAGCTGAAGGAAGAATTGGCCGTCGCGGAGAAGGAAAATCCCTCCGGGGAAGGGACGCTGCTGAGGGACAGGGTGACGGAAGAGGAGATCGCCCGGATCGTGGCGCGCTGGACGGGGATCCCCGTGAGCAAGCTGATGGAGGGCGAAAGGGAAAAGCTGCTGCGGCTGCCGGACGTGCTGCATCAGCGGGTCATCGGGCAGGACGAAGCCGTGTCCCTGGTCAGCGAAGCCATCCTGCGCTCCCGCGCAGGCGTGGCGGACGAGAACCGGCCCATCGGCAGCTTCCTGTTCCTGGGGCCCACGGGCGTGGGCAAGACGGAGCTGGCGAAAACCCTGGCCGAAGCCCTGTTCGACGATGAAAAGAACCTGATCCGCATCGACATGACCGAGTACATGGAGAAGTTCTCCGTCTCCCGGCTGATCGGCGCGCCTCCGGGATACGTGGGCTATGAGGAAGGCGGCCAGCTGACCGAGGCCGTGCGGCGGCATCCCTATTCCGTGGTGCTGTTCGATGAAATGGAAAAGGCGCACCCGGACGTGTTCAATATCCTGCTGCAGATCCTGGACGACGGCCGCGTTACCGACAGCCAGGGCCGCACCGTGGATTTCCGCAACACCATCCTGATCATGACCAGCAATCTGGGCTCTTCCCAGATCCTGGAGGGCATCGACGGGGAAGGAAATCTGAACGATGCGGCGAAGGAAGCCGTGCGCGCTCTGCTGCGCAGCCACTTCCGCCCTGAATTCCTCAACCGGATCGACGATACCGTGATGTTCACGCCGCTGACGAAGGGGCAGGTGCGCTCCATCGTGGACCTGCTGCTGAACCGGCTGCGGAGCCGGCTCAAGGAAAAGCAGCTGAACCTGCGCCTGACGGACGCGGCCATGGACCGGCTGATGGAGCTGGGATACGATCCCGTTTACGGCGCGCGGCCCATGAAGCGGGTGCTGCAATCCAAGGTGGAAACGCTGGTGGCCCGGAAGCTGGTTTCCGGCGATATCCTGCCGGGGCAGACCATCCTGGTGGACGCGGGGGCCGCGGGCGAATTCACCGCCTCCGCCGAATAAACGAAATAAGAAACAGGCGCGGCCATACACCGAAAAAACAACTCAAAAAACTGAACGAAAAAATCCGGGGAATACCGTTTTCCCCGGATTGTTTTATACTCCCCGTGCGATTTTACCGCTGCACGCGGCCGGAAGCGTTGCCCCCCGCCAGGGCCAGCACTTCCTTTTCGGAGGCCAGGTTAAAATCGAATTCGGTGGTCTGCTTGAGACAGGAGGCCGCCACCGCGAACTCGATCACGGCCTGGAGATCGCCGGGCCACTTGTTGATGGCGTGGATCAACCCGCCGCCGAAGCTGTCGCCGCCGCCTACCCGGTCCACCATGTGGATGAGGTAATTCTTGGCGAAATAGGCCTGCTTGCCGTCGTAGAGCATGCCGCTCCAGTTATTGTCGGAGGCGGAGATGCTGCCCCGGAGGGTAATGGCCACATATTTGAAGCCGAAGCGGTCCATCAGCTGCTGCGCCACGGAAACGTAGCCGTCCCGGTCCAGCTTGCCGGAATTGATATCGGTATTCGCCGCGGCGATGCCGAACACGTCCTTGGCGTCCTCTTCATTGGCGATGCACACGTCCACGTAGGGCATCAGCTTTTTCATCGTTTCGCCGGCCTGTTCCCGGGTCCACAGCTTGCCGCGGTAATTGAGGTCGCAGCTGACGGTGAGGCCCTTTGCATTGGCGGCTTTCACCGCGTCCAGGCAGATTTCCGGCAGCTCGCCGCCCAGGGCGGGGGTAATGCCGGTGAAGTGGAACCAGGTGGCGCCGTCGAAGATCTTCTCCCAGTCGTAATCGCCGCGTTTGGACAGGGCGACGGAGGAGCCGGCCCGGTCGTAGATCACCTTGCTGCCCCGCTGGGACGCGCCTTTTTCGCAGTAGTAAATGCCCAGGCGCGGGCCCTGGCGCAGGATCATGGAGGTATCCACGCCGTACTGCCGCAGGGCGTTTACGGCGTTCTGGCCGATCTCATGGGCGGGAACGGCGGTGACGAAGGCCGCCTGATCACCGTAATTGGCCAGGGACACCGTGACGTTGGCCTCGCCGCCGCCGTAGCTGGCCTCGAACTTATTGGCCTGGGGGAAGCGCAGATACCCTTCCGGATTGAGCCGGAGCATGATTTCACCGAAGCATACCGCTTTCATTTCATCCACCGCCTTTTCATACAGTGTTTATCAGATAAAAATTACGACGCGCTGGCAGGATTCCCTTTAGATTTTAGCGACTTGTTTATGGACGAAACGGATAAGATCCGCTGGTTTTTTCCCGCAGGACGTCGTAGATCATGATGCCGGCGGCCACCGCCGCGTTCAGGGATTCCGCGCCGCCGGGGATGGGCAGCCGAAGGCGCAGCGTGGCTTTCTCCATGACGGCGGGGGAAATGCCCTGGCCTTCGCTGCCGATCACGATGCAGACCTTGTCTTTGGTTTTGCGCCGGGAAAAGAAATCCTCTCCCCGCAGGTCCCCGGCCAGGATGTCAAAGCCACTGTTTTTCAGCGCTTCCAGCGTATCCGGCAGGGAAGGGCACTGCACGCAGGGCACCCGGAACACGCCGCCCATGGAGGCGCGCAGGGCCTTGGGGCCGTACGGGTCCGCGGTTTTTTCATCCGTCAGCAGGCAGGAAAAGCCCGCTGCGTCCAGGGTGCGGATCACTGTGCCCACGTTGCCCGGGTCCTGCACGCCGTCCAGCGCGGCGATGAGACGGCCGCAGGGGGCGGCGGGAGCGGGGTACGCGCACACGGCGATGACGCCCTGGGGCGATTTAGCGTCGGAGAGCGCTTCCATCACGTGGCCCGCAAGGACATACACCGAAGCGCCCCGGGGATTTTCCGCCAGGGCGCCGTATTTGTCCAGGGCGCGCTGATCAATCAGAAGCGCCCGGGCTTTCTGCTGTTTCAGGGCTTCGCCCGCCATGTGCTCCCCTTCGGCCAGAAACAGCCCGGCTTCCACCCGCGCGCTGCGGGACCGGTTCAGGGAGCGCCAGATTTTCACCTGGGGATTCTGCAGGCTGGTGATGACTTCGTACATATCAGGATTTCAGGGCTTTCAATGTCCGGGGCATGGCGGCGAGCAGGGGCTTGACCGCTTCCATCTGCTTGCCGGTGCCCACCAGATACGGCGCCGCGTACAGGCAGACCGCCCGGTCGATGGCTTCGGCCACGCCGCCCTTCAATGTGTTCTGGGTGCAGGCGATGAAGCGGCACATCTGCTCCACCGCATCCAGCGGCAGGGGACGGGATTTGGGCATGGCCCGGCGCAGGGAAAGGATCACGTTTTTCGTATCGTCGGACAGGGGGGTTTCGGCGATCATTTCCTTGCACACCGCCGCTTTCCGGACGGGCGCGTAAGCCGGCAGGGCCGCGGGCAGCGCATTCAGATCCGCCGCAACGGGAATGCAGGGGAAAGAAGGAGTGAAATAATTCTCCCGCCGGTCCTCCGCGCCTTCGTGGAGGCAGCAGGTCAGAAGCGGGGAGGCGTGATTCTGATAGCCCATCAGGAACACCGGCGCGTCGCCGCCGGGCAGGATCACGGCTTCGGCCATGGGCCCCCGGTCCTCCGCCGCGACGCCCAGGGCGGCGGCAAAGGTGCGGATGGCGCGGACGGCGTCGGGCTCCGCGTCGGAATAGAAGGTGATCTCGCCCTCGCACAGGGCGTAGGCGGTGAGCAGCGCTTCCGCGTCGCCCTCATCCAGCGCGAACCCGGCGGCGCTGAAAGCGTCGCTGACGCGCCTGATCAATTCCGCTCTCTCCGCGTCCTGGCCCAGGGCGGGCAGTATCAGGCGGCGGGAAGCGGACAGATCGCCCTGCAGCTTCTGAAGGGTTTCCTCCGCCTCGGCCCGGAGCGGCTCCAGCTCCTTTTTCAGGCCGTCCAGGCCCTGCTGCGCGGCGGATTGTGCGGCTTTGAGATCGTCCAGCATCCTTTGCTCCGCGCTCATCAGCTTGCCCACGGCGTCGTCCCGGGCTTCCTTTAGGTTCTTTTTCGCGTCGTCCAGCTGCATCAGCGTCATGAGGCGTTCGGCTTCCATTTCCTGCAGCTGGCTCTGCATGGCGGCCAGCGTAAGATCGTTGGTCTCGTGGGTCAGCGCAGTGGAAAGCGACTGGCGCAGGCCCGGCTGACTGAGCAGCACGTCGATGGCCTGGCGCTGGGTTTCCGGCGTCTGCCACAGGCTCTGCATTACGCGCTTGAGGGTATCGGCGGGGTTGTCCACGTTTTTGAGCTCCGCGGTCTGGGGCAGCGTGGCGCCGGGGGCTTCATACCGCCCGGCATAGCGCTCCCGTTCCACGATCTCCATCAGCGGATTGTGGGCCCGGCGCTGGGTGGCGGGACGCTGAGGCGCCTGGTACAGCCGGGTGCCGGCCAGGGGCCGGTCCTGCTGGGGCTCCGCAGCCGGAGGCGGCGTCAGGGACGGCGCGGGATCGTCGTGCAGCTTATTGGCGTTTTCGCTGACCGCCACGTCCATGGCCTGGATCTGTTCGTAAGCGCTGACGGGCGCGGCCGGGGCGGGAGGCTCCTGCGCAGGCTGGGCGGACGCGCTCTCCTCGGGAACGGGGGCTTCGGCGCGGGGCTCCTCCGCGGCGTGGGGCCAGTAGAAAAGCAGGTCCTGCCCGTCCAGCTGCAGAGAGAAGATCTCCGCGCTGTCCGGCGGCAGCTGCCGGGTTTCGCCAGCGGTCTGGCCGTCCTGACGGCGGAAGGGGCCCTGAATATTGGCGCCGCTGCGGATGAAGACCAGGGGCGTTTTCGCCCCCGCACATTCGTTTTCGGTGACCACCTGATAGATCAGATCGTCCGGCAGGGCGCGGACCGCGTCGGAATAGACGATGTATTGGTTGATTTCGCCCCGCGCGGGGGAGTAGTTCTTGTTGGTGCGGATCTTGTTGGCGTCGGGCTGGAAGAAGCGCAGATCCACCACGCACAGCCCGCACAGGGAGCGCATACGGTCCTTAAAGGTGTGCTGTTCGTTGCGGTCCGGCACGATGCGCAGGCAGCCCTCATCCGGAAAATCCTTTTCCATGGGCCCAACAGGACCGTCCTGCGTCATCAGCGGGCGGACGCGGAAGTAAGCGCGCTGGATGTTGTCTTCCTCCAAATAAACCAGCACTGCTTTTCCCTGAAAGTTCATCGTTTTACCCCTCCATAAATAAATAATTGGATATGCCCATATGTAGTTATTATATCAATCCCATGCCAATTCGTCAAGGCGCGGACGGGAGAAAACCGGGAGCATAGAAAAAACGGAAAACACGCAAAAAACGGCACGGATCAAAGCGATCCGTGCCGGTAAGGGTCGAAAAGATAAATCACATGCGCACAAAGGCGTCGTAGATGGCCCGGACGGCGACCTCGAAATCGTCCTCGTCCACGCCCACGATGATGTTGAGCTCACTGGAGCCCTGGTCGATGGTGCGGATGGAAATGCCCTGGGAGGAAATGGCGGTGAACAGCCGGGCGGCGGTGCCGAAGGCGCGGACCATGCCGCGGCCCACGGTGGCGATCAGAGCCAGGTGATCGGAGACGGTGATGGTGTCCGGCTGGACCAGCTCCCGGATGCGGGCGAGCACCTCGTCCTTGTGGGGGGCCAATTCTTTTTCGTGCACCACCACGCACATGGTGTCGATGCCGGTGGGCAGGTGCTCAAAGCTGATGCCGTATTCCTCGAAGGCCTGCAGCACCCGGCGGCCGAAGCCCAATTCCGCGTTCATCATGTCCTTTTCCACGGATACGATGGAAAAGCCCTTGTGCCCGGCGATGCCGGTGATGATGTGGGCGTTGTCCTGGCCGGCGTTGGCGCGGATCATGGTGCCGGGGTGCTTGGGATCGTTGGTATTGCGGATATTGGTGGGGATGCCTGCTTTGCGCACGGGGAACACGGCGTCCTCGTGCAGCACGCTGGCGCCCATGTAGGAAAGCTCCCGCAGCTCACGGTAGGTAAGAGTGGAGATATACTGGGCGTCGGGAACGATGCGGGGGTCTGCCATGCGGAAGCCGGTCACGTCGGTCCAGTTCTCGTAGATATCGGCGTTCACCGCCCGGGCCACCAGCGCGCCGGAAACGTCGCTGCCGCCCCGGGAGAAGGTGCGGATATTGCCGTCGGGGTCCGCGCCGTAAAAGCCGGGCACCACGGCCCGGGCCAGGTTGCGCAGCTTTTCGCTCAGCAGCGCGTTGGTTTCCTCTTCCATGAGCCGCCCGTCCCGGTCGAAGCGCACCGCGTCTTTGGCGTCCACGAAGGGCATATCCAGATAAGCGGCCAGCAGCTTGCCGTTGAGGTATTCGCCCCGGCTGGCGGCGTAATCCCGGGAGGCGCCGGAAGCAATATCCTTTTCGATCCGGGCGAATTCCGCGTCAAGATCCACGCGGAGGTTAAGCTCGCTGCGGATCTCCTCGAACCGGGCGCGGATACGCTCCAGGATATGCTTGAAAGGCTTGCCCTCCGCCGCCGCCGCATGGCAGGCGTAGAGAAGATCTGTCACCTTATCGTCGCCGGATCCGCGCTTGCCGGGGGCGCTGGGCACCGCGTACTTGCGCTCGTGATCCATTTCCATGATTTGCTTTACTTTCCTGAACTGGCCGGCGTCGGCCAGGGAACTTCCGCCAAATTTCGTCACAATCATCGGTCGTCACTCCTCGTTGATCTCAAATCATTATTTTACCTGTTTTTTTTCTGTATGTCAAATACTGCCGTACAAAAATATCATATTCCCGCGGCCCGGCGCGGGTTCGGCTTGCAAGGGCGGGGAACGCCTGTTATAATGAAGCGGGCCCGGGGCACAATAATCCCGGGAGGAACGCGGGATGCAGGACAGGATGGAGCGCTTCATCGCCGCCGCGGAAAGGCTGCGGCTGGATGAATACGTGCGCTATGAGACGGACAGGCGCGCCCGGCTGCGGGATGCGTTCCTGCAGGGGGTGGCCCGGGGCCTGGGCACCATGGTGGGCTTCGCGCTGCTGGGCGCGGCGGCGGTGTATATCCTGCAGGACCTGGCCCAGAGGAACCTGCCCGGGATCAGCGATTTCGTGGCCCGGGTGGTAGAACTGGTGCAGCTTCGGCTGCAGTGAAACGGATGAGAAACGGATGAAGAAATGGATGGCGTGGATCTGCCCGGGGCTGGCGGCGCTGGCGGCCGACTGGGCGGTCAAAACGTTTTTATCGGACACGGAAGCGGTGCTGATTCCCGGGGTGATCGCTTTGCAGCCCGCCCGGAACACCGGCATGGCGCTGGGGCTTATGCAGGGGAATGCGCTGCTCATCGCCGGGGTGTCCCTGGCGCTGGCAGCGCTGTGCGTTTTTTTGCTGCGGGGCACCCGGGTGACGGGCATGGGGCGGTTCGGCCTTTCGCTGATCGCCGGGGGCGCGCTGGGCAATCTGTGGGACAGGCTGGCGCTGGGGTCCGTGCGGGATATGTTCGAACTATTGTTCGTGGACTTTTACGTTTTCAACGCGGCGGACGTGGCGGTGGTGACGGGGGTGATCCTCTGCGCCGTCAGCCTGCTGTTCCGGCCGCGGGATTGGAGCAAAAAATGAAGCGGACGTACGAAGGACGCGGGGACAGGCTGGACGTGGAGCTGTCCCGGGACGGGGAAATCAGCCGCAGCCGGGCGGCGGCGCTGATCCGGGACGGCCGGGCGGCGGTGGACGGCAGGACGGAGAATAAGCCCTCGTTCAAAGCCCCGGCGGGGAGCGAAATCACCCTGGACGTGCCGGAGGCAAAGCCCGCCCGGGCCGAGGCCCAGGATATCCCCCTGGAGATCCTCTATCAGGACGCGCATCTGGCGGTGGTGGTGAAGCCCTGCGGCATGGTGGTGCATCCGGCGGCGGGCAACGGGGACGGCACGCTGGTGAACGCGCTGCTGTATCATCTGGACCGCCTCAGCGGCATCGGCGGGGAAATGCGCCCCGGCATCGTGCACCGGCTGGACAAGGACACCAGCGGGCTCATGCTGGCGGCGAAGGACGATAAGACCCACGAGGCCCTGTCCCGGCAGCTGGCGGACAGGCAAATGGAAAAGCATTACCGCGCCGTCGTATCCGGCAGGATGCGGGAAAGCGAAGGCGTGATCGAAAAGCCCATCGGCCGCAGCAGGACGGACCGCAAAAAAATGGCGGTGGACGAAAACGGGCGCTGGGCCAGGACGGAATGGAAGGTACTGCGGGAATACCCGGACAGGACGCTGCTGGACGTGCACATCGTAACGGGCCGCACCCACCAGATCCGGGTGCATATGGCCTCCATCGGCCATCCGGTGCTGGGGGACCCGCTGTACGGCCACAGGAACATGCCCAAGGCGGACAGGCTCATGCTCCACGCCTATTCCCTGGAATTCACCCATCCCGCCACCGGCGAAAGGATGCGCTTTACGGCGGAATGTCCCTTCAGCGACGAATAATATACAAAGGAGAAAACGCAATGGCCCAGTATCCGCCCGTCATGCGGGATATGCCCGCCTTCCTTTACGGCGGGGATTACAATCCGGAGCAGTGGATCCGGGAGAAGGACACGGTCTGGAAAAAGGACATGGAGCTGGCCCGGCAGGCGGGGATCAACACCCTGTCCGTGGGGATTTTTTCCTGGAGCATGCTGGAGCCCGAAGAGGGCGTATACCGCTTTGAATGGCTGGACGAAGTGATGGACATGCTGGCGGAGAACGGCATCAAGGCGGTGCTGGCCACCCCCAGCGGCGCAAGGCCCCCCTGGATGGCGGAAAAATACCCGGAGGTGCTGCGGGTGGACGGATACCGCCGCCGGCAGCTCTTCGGGAACCGGCACAACCATTGCCTGTCCTCGCCGGTGTACCGGGATAAGGTGCGTGCCATCAATACCCTGCTGGCGGAACGGTACAGGGATCATCCCGCCCTGGGGATGTGGCACGTATCCAACGAGCTGGGCGGGGAATGCCATTGCCCCCTGTGCCAGGAAAAATTCCGGGCATGGCTGAAAGACCGCTACGGGAACATCGATACCCTGAACGATCAATGGTGGAACACCTTCTGGAGCCACCGGTATTCCTCCTTCGGCCAGGTGGAAAGCCCGTCGCCCATCGGGGAAGGGTGCAGCCACGGGCTGAAGCTCGCCTGGCGGCGGTTCCAAAGCGATCAGTTCTGCGATTGGTACCGCTGGGAGACGGAGCCGCTCCGGCGCATCACGCCCCATATTCCCTGCACCACCAACCTGATGGAAATCTTCTGGAACATTGATTATTTCGATCTGGGGAAGCTGCTGGATCGGGTGAGCTGGGACAATTATCCCCGGTGGACCAACGACGATCGCGACGCCGAGGTGGCGGCGTACACCGCCTTCAATCACGATCTGATGCGGGGTGTGGGCGGGGGAAGGCCCTTCATGATGATGGAATCCTCGCCATCCGCGGTGAACTGGCAGGAGGTGAACCGCCTGCGCAGCCCGGGGCTGCTGATGCTCCAGGGCATGCAGGCCGTGGCTCACGGGTCGGACACGGTGCAGTATTTCCAGTTCCGCAAGGGCCGGGGCAGCTGTGAAAAATTCCACGGCGCGGTGGTGAGCCACGACGAAAGAGAGGACAACCGGGTGTACCGGGAGGTATGCCGGGTGGGGGAAAGGCTGAAAACACTGGGGGACATACCGGGCAGCGCGCCGGAAAACAGGGCCGCCGTCCTGTTCGACTGGGACAACCGCTGGATCCTGCGGGACGCCCAGTTCGGCCTGAACCCGGACAAGGGATATGAACAGACGGTGATCGCCCACCACGGGGCGATGTTCCGCTGCGGGATCGGCGTGGACGTGATCGGCCAGGCCTCAGATCTCACCGGATACAGGCTGGTTTCGGGGCCCATGACCTATATGCTCAAGCCCGGCTTTGCGGAAAAGGTGCGCGCCTTCGTGGAAGCGGGCGGCGTGTACGTGTCCACGTACTGCTCCGGGTGGGTGAACGAAGAGGACCTGTGCTTCATGGGCGGCTTTCCCGGGCAGCTGAAGGCGGTATTGGGCGTCTGGGACGAGGAAACGGACGCCCTGGACGAAGGGCAGCGGAATCATTTCACCTGGCGGGGAAAGCGCTATGAAACGAAAGATTTCTGTGCGCTGATCCACCCGGAGGGCGCAAAGAAGTTGGCGGAATACGAGGAGCACTTTTATCGCGGTTATCCTGTTCTGACGGAAAACGCGCTGGGAAAAGGAAAGGCCTATTACATCGCCGCCCGGACGGGGATGGATTTCCTTCGGGATTTTTATGCAGCGTTGATTCAACAGGCGGGGATCGCGCCGCTGATCCCGGATTTGCCCCGGGGCTTTCTGTGCGCGGAGAGAACGGGGAACAAGGGACGGTTCCTGTTCGTGATGAACACCGTGCCCCGGGAAAACGCCGTTTCCCTGCCGGACTGCAGGGACGCGGAAACCGGGGAAGCCGTGAAGGGGGAAACGGCATTCGCGCCGTACGAAGTAAAGATTCTGAAAACGTGACGCACAAAAAACGCCGCTGGAATAATCCGGCGGCGCTTTTGTTTTTGAAGTTAGGTCAGGGAATTGACTGGACGGAGCTGATGATCCTGCGGACAAGGGTCAGCTTTTCCGGGGTGGAGACATGGGCGAAGCACAGCTCCATCCCGCCGGGAAAGCCCTCGCACCAGGTAATGCCGATCGCCGTTTGGGCATTGGGGTCCAGGATGAACAGCCAGTCGCGGTCCTGCTGGAGGATGATGGCGGCGCTGTTTTCGGTGGGATCGTTATTGCAGTAATCGGCGAAGGCGTGCAGCTGGTCCTCCGGAATGGCGCTGACGTAGAGGGTCAGTCCCGCCTCCAGATTCTCATATCCGTGCTCGGTTTCATTGATGGTTCTGTCCGTCCAGCCCACGGGCAGCCGGAAGCAAAGCCCCGTGTTTTCGATCAGCACCAGGGAGCCGAGATAATCGCCGTCGAACCAGCCGTCACCGTCGACGCTCATTTCCGCGCCGGCGGCGCAGGCAAAGGCCACGGAAAGGAGCAGCGCCAGGCAAAGCAATCTTTTCATGCGGATCCTTCCTTTCTTTTTGGGAATAAAAACGCTGCCGGCGGAAGGACCGCACGGCAGCGGGGGGCGGGAATTACTTCACGTACTTTTCCCGCTTGATGTAATGGGTGTGCAGCAGGTGATGCGCCTTTTCGCTGTTGGGCGCGCCCAGATACTCGTCGTAGAGTTTCTTGAGCTCGGCGTTCTCGTGGCTCTTGCGCTTGGGCTTGCCGGCGTCCTCGCCGTAGAGGGCCTTGGCGCGCTCCACTCTGGGATCGCAGGTCATCTTGTCCTGGCTGGACACGATGGGCTGGCCGCCGCCGGTGACGCAGCCGCCGGGGCAGGCCATGACCTCGATGAAGGTGTACTTTTTTTCGCCGGAACGCACCATATCCAGCAGTTTGCTGGCGGCGCCGGTGGAATGGGCCACGGCCACGGAAACAGGCAGGTCGCCCACCTGGACGGTGGCTTCCTTGATGCCTTCCACGCCGCGGACGGCGGTGAAGTTCACATCCTCCAGGGTCTCTCCGGTGATGGTTTCATAGGCGGTGCGCAGCGCCGCTTCCATCACGCCGCCGGTGGCGCCGAAGATGACGGCCGCGCCGGTGGATTCGCCCAGCAGGCTGTCGAAATCCTCGTCGGGCAGGTTCACAAAGTCGATGCCCGCTTCCTTGATCATCCGGGCCAGCTCGCGGGTGGTGATGACGGCGTCCACATCCGGATAGCCGGTGGCGGCCAGCTCTTCCCGGTCCGCCTCGAACTTCTTGGCGGTGCAGGGCATCACGGAGACCACGGCGATATCCTTGGGATCGATGCCGGCTTTTTCGGCGTAGTAGCTCTTGATGATGGCGCCCAGCATCTCATGGGGAGATTTGCAGCTGCTCAGATTGGGGATGAAGTCCGGATAGTAGGTTTCGCAGAACTTGATCCAGCCGGGGGAGCAGGAGGTGATCATGGGCAGCACGCCGCCGTTCTTCACCCGGCCCACCAGCTCGGTGGCTTCCTCCAGGATGGTCAGGTCCGCGCCGAAATCGGTGTCGAACACCTTGTTGAAGCCCATGCGGCGCAGAGCGGCCGCCATTTTGCCGGTAACGGAGGTGCCCATGGGAAGGCCGAATTCCTCGCCCAGGGCGGCGCGCACGGCGGGCGCGGGCTGCACCACCACGTGCTTGGTATTGTCCGCCAGCAGATCCCAGACCTTCTTGGTTTCATCCTTTTCATACAGCGCGCCCACGGGGCAGGCGGTGATGCACTGGCCGCAGTTGATGCAGGGCATATCGCTGAGCTTCAGGTTCCAGGGGGATTCGATGGCGGTGGCGAAGCCGCGGTTCACCGGCCCGATGACGCCCACGTTCTGCACCTTGGCGCACACGGCCACGCAGCGGCGGCACAGGATGCACTTGTTGTTGTCGCGGACGATGGAGGGGCTCACGTCGTCGATGTCGTACTTGTTCTGCTTGCCGGCGTATTTGTCGCCGTTTTCAACGCCCAGCTCGCGGCACAGCTTCTGCAGTTCGCAGTTGGTGGAACGGATGCAGGAAAGGCACTTCTGCTCGTGGGCGGAGAGCACCAGCTCCAGCAGGTTCCTGCGGTACTGGCGGATCTGGGGGGTGTTGGTCTGCACGTTCATGCCTTCGCTGACGGGCAGCACGCAGGCGGCCTGCAGCGCGCGCCCGCCGGCGTTGACCACGCACATGCGGCAGGCGCCGATGGCGTTGATATCCTTCAGGTAACAAAGGGTGGGGATATTGATCCCGGCCTGCTTGGCGGCCTCCAGGACGGACGTGCCGGCAGGGACGGAAACCTTGACATTATCAATCGTAAGGTTGATCATCTGTTCCATTTCGTTTTTCCTCCTTGCTCGCACGAATCAGACTTTCGAGATGGCGCCGAAGCGGCACTTCTCCATGCAGGCGCCGCACTTGAGGCACTTGGCGGGATCGATGACGTGGGGCTGCTTCACCTCGCCGGAGATGGCGCCGCCGGGGCAGACCCGGGCGCAGGCGGTGCAGCCGCGGCACTTGGCAGGATCGATCACATAGCTCAGCAGGGCCTGGCAGTGATGCGCGGGGCACTTCTTGTCCCGGATATGGGCTTCGTATTCGTGACGGAAGAATTTGATGGTGGACAGGACCGGGTTGGGCGCGGTCTGGCCCAGGCCGCACAGGGCGGTAGCCTTGATGGTGTTGGCCAGGTTTTCCAGCTTTTCGATATCGCCTTCCTCGCCTTTGCCGTTGACGATGCGCTGCAGGATCTCCAGCATACGGCGGGTGCCGATCCGGCAGGGAGCGCACTTGCCGCAGCTTTCATCCACGGTGAAATCCAGGAAGAACCGGGCGATATCCACCATGCAGTTGTCCTCGTCCATGACGATCATACCGCCGGAGCCCATCATGGAGCCAGCGGCGATCAGGTTGTCGTAATCCACGGGGGTATCCAGCAGCTCCGCGGGCAGGCAGCCGCCGGAGGGACCGCCGGTCTGCACGGCCTTGAACTTCTTGCCGTTGGGGATGCCGCCGCCGATATCGTAAATGATGGTGCGCAGGGGCGTGCCCATGGGCACTTCCACCAGGCCCGTATTGTTGATCTTGCCGCCCAGGGCGAACACCTTGGTGCCCTTGCTCTTTTCGGTGCCCATGGAAGCGAACCAGTCCGCGC
>JAILBG010000124.1:0-8883 GCA_024681215.1 Clostridiales bacterium | reverse complement strand
GCTGCGGGCGCCCACCACCGCGGCGGCGGGGCCCTCCGGGGGCAGCCGCCCCTGGCAGAAGAGCACGTCCGGCGGATCGGGGATCCGGGCAAGGGCGGCGGGGTAATCCCCATCCCCCAGAAACAGCGGCCGGATCTTCAGCGAATCCAGCTGATACAGGATCTCCCGGCAGCCGTTTGCCCGGCTGTCCGCCAGCTGAGCGTAGGCCTGATCCCCCAGCATCCCATAAAAATCCGGGGAGAACACGTCCCATACCTGCTCCGCGCCGCCCAGCTGCTCTTTCCATTCCCGCAGCCGGTTCCACACGCCCATGGGCGCGCACTGCAGCCAGATGCGGGCCAGCCTGTCTTTCGTGAATTCCATTTCAGGTCCCCCAATATTTGCTGTCCAGGGCGCGGTACTGCACGGCCTCGGCGATATGGGCGGGGGCGATTTCGCTTTCCCCGGCCAGATCCGCAATGGTGCGGGCCACCTTGACGATGCGGGTGTAGCCCCGCATGCTCATGCCCATGCGCTCCACCGCGGCGGAAAGCAGCTGCTGGGCCTCCGGGGTCAGGGGACACAGCTCCTTCAGGGCCGCTGCGTCCATTTCCGCGTTGCAGCGGAAGCCGTGGGCGGCCAGGCGCTTTTGCTGCCGGTCCCGGGTCTGCTGCACCCGGGCACGGACGGCGGCGGAGGATTCGGCGGGGGCGGCGGACTGGATCTCGTTCACCGGCACCGCGTCTACCTCCACCTGCAGGTCGATCCGGTCCAGAAGCGGGCCGGAGATGTGGCTCAGGTATTTCCGGATGGCGTATTCCCCGCAGCGGCACTGCCGCACCCGGCTGCCGTAATAGCCGCAGGGACAGGGGTTCATGCCCGCCACCAGCATGCACCGGGAAGGGTACTGCGCCCGGGCCTTCACCCGGGACACGGTAACGATGCCGTCCTCCAGGGGCTGGCGCAGCGCCTCCAGCACGTTGGGGGCGTATTCGGGCAGCTCGTCCAGGAACAGCACGCCGTTGTGAGCCAGGGAGATTTCCCCGGGCCTTGCGTCGCTGCCGCCGCCCACCAGGGCGGGGGCGGACACGGCGTGATGCGGGGCGCGGAAGGGGCGCTCGGTGAGCAGCCCCTGGCCCGGCCGCAGCAGCCCCGCCGCCGAATGGATGCGGGTGCTTTCGCAGGCTTCCTCGAAGGTCATCCGGGGCAGGATGCCGGGCAGGCACCGGGCCATCATGGTTTTCCCGCTGCCGGGGCTTCCCACGAAAAGCAGATTATGCCCGCCGGCCGCGGCGATTTCCAGGGCGCGCCGGGCGCCCTGCTGGCCTTTCACCAGGGAAAGGTCCATCAGCGGCTGGCTGTCGGTGAGCTGGTCTTCATAGCGGGTCTGGATCTGTGCGGGAAGGGGCGCTTTGCCGGTCAGATGCTCCACCACGTCGAAAAGGCTGCGGGCGGGATAGATCAGCATCCCGGTCAGGGACTGCACCTCCGCCGCGTTGTCCGCGGGGATCACGGCCTGGGTGATGCCCGCCTGCCGGGCGGCGATCACCAGCGACAGCACGCCCCGCACCGGGCGCAGCGCCCCGTCCAGGGAAAGCTCGCCCAGCAAAAGCACCCGGTCCAGATCCCGGAGGGGCGATTGGCGGCTGGCCGCCAGCAGGGAAACGGCGATGGGAAGATCAAAGGCCGCGCCTTCCTTTCGCAGATCGGCGGGGGAGAGATTGATGGTGATTTTCCCGCCGGGCATGGCGAAGCCGGAATTGCGCAGCGCGCCGGTGACCCGGTCGCGGCTTTCCCGGACGGCGGTGTCCGGCAGCCCTACCAGGGAAAAGGAGCTGACGAAGCCCCCGGCCACGTCCGTTTCCACCCGCACCGGGAATCCGTCCACCCCCTGCAGGGCGAAGCACAGCGTTTGCGCCAGCACAAAAGCGCACCTCCCGTCTTTTTCGTCAGTACCAAAGCCATTTGTAATCGGTAGCGGGATTGGAGAACCACGCCATGGTATCCAGCCATTTCTGCGGCACGGCGATGCCGCTGGCGTAGGGGAAGAAGGCGATAAACAGCGCCGCGGCCGCGCACAGCAGCGCGACGAGCAGCGCCAGGGCCGTGCGGCGGTGCTTCTCGCTCAGGCGGTCCAGGCACAGCGCGGTGCACAGGATGATGAAGGGGACGCTGGGGAAGTAATGGTAAATATACGTCCCCCGGGGCACCAGGATCCAGGGCAGGTATTGGGCGGCGAAGCAGATCAGCAGCAGCGCCCAGCGGGGGTCGTCCTCCCGGGTGCGCAGCGCAAAGGTGCGGTCCGATCGCAGATGCCGCCGGGCCCAGACGCACAGGACGCAAAGCAGCGCGATCAGCCCCGTCCACCACACCGCGGGATTGCCCATGGCCATGATGGTGGACTGGTATCCGGCGGGCTCCCAGGTGTCCGCCGCGTACCACATGGGCTTGCCGATAATAGGCCACTGGTACCAGGGCGAATAGAACCAGTGCTCCATGCCCCGGCCCGACTCGCTGTGGTATGCAAACATGCCCTCGGCGGCTTGGATGATCTTCTGCACCGTGACCCCGCCGGAGGGGGCGAAATAGGGGATATAGGAAAGGTAATAGATCCCCAGCGGCACGGCGATGAAGAACAGGAAGCAGCTGGCCACCGTAAGCAGCAGCCGTCCCGCGCCTTTCTCCGCGGCGGCCTGCTGGGCGGGGGTGCGCTTTTCTTCAGGGCAGCGCTTCGCTTCCCGGATCAAACGGACGCGGCGGAAAACGCCGAAGAAGAATACGATCGCCATGCCCGCCCCGGCGTAGCAGCCCGTCCATTTGCTGGCGATGGCCAGGCCCATCATCAGCCCGGACATGCCCAGGGGCAGAAGCGTCTTCCTCAGGGGAAGATGCGGATCATCCAGGAAGAACCAGCGCAGCATGAAGTACGTCATCCAGATGATGAACAGCACCACGAAGCTGTCGATGGTGGCGATGCGGGTCTGGGTGAAGTGCATCAGATCCAGCGCCATGAGCGCCGTGGCCGCAAGCCCGCCCCATTTGCGGCGGGTGAGCAGCCGGCCCAGCAGGTACATCCCCGGCAGCATCAGCACCCCCGCCAGTGCCCCGGCGAAGCGCCAGCCGAAGGGCGTCATGCCGAACAGGGCGATGGACCAGCTCATCAGCACCTTGCCCAGGGGCGGATGGGTGGTTTCGTAGGGGTAGATCCCATGCAGGTGCTCGTAGGCGGTGCGGGCGTGGTAAATCTCGTCGAAATAGGCGGAGTTGTACCAGCCCGGCTCGCCCTCCAGGGTGTCCGTTTCGTCGTTGAGGCAGGCGGCGGCTTCGTTGCCCAGGGAATCGGTGACGGAAACGGCGGAGAAGCCTTCCTTCGTTTCCGGATCCCGGAAGAGCAGTTCAAAGAGGGACAGATCGTAATTATCGGCAATGAGGCGGACGTACCGGCCGGTCAGGGGGGTGTCGCTCAGGTATTTCCATTTGAAGCAGTCCCCGTTGTAGACCTGGCCGGTCATATATATGTTCCAGGCCTGGCCGTCGTTGCCGACCTCCACGGTGAAGGAACCGGGGATCTCCACGCTTTCCTGTCTGGCCTGGTCCCAGTAGCTGCTGTTGTTCTGGATGCCCGCGTAATACAGCACCTGGAAGGTGCGCTCCTGGCCCAGATCGAACACCACGGTTTCTCCGGGCTCCCGGCAGACCCAGCCGGTCTGGGGGGCTTTTGCGGAGCCCAGGTCCGCAAAGGCCAGCACGGCGTACAGGGCCGTGATCCCCAGCATCGCCGCCGCACCCAACAGGGAAAACGGCTTTGCGGAGCAGGAAGGGAACGCGGATGTTTTTTGCGTTTTCAACGGTTTTCTTTCCTCGTTTCTGCACAGTACGGCGCCGAAGGCCACCGCCGCGGCGCAAAGCGCGCTGTTCAGGGCGGCGGACAGGTATTCGGGCACCGTCATGTCGCTGTGAATGGGGATCACGCCGTTGGGCGCGTCCAGATGCCCGCTGTAGCCGCCGATGCGGGTATTGCGGTCCAGCACGCACCCCACGTTCAGGAAGCCCGCCGCCGTTACGCCCAGAGCCAGCCACAAAAGCCTTGCGTCCTTTTTCAGCACCCAGCCCAGCAGCAGCAGCGCCACCGCGGCCACCAGGTATCTTTCGTGCATCATGGTGGCGGTATTGAACAGCATCAGCAGCAGCACCGCCCCGTAGACGGGCAGGTTCTCCATCTGCCCGGACAGCGCGAACCACGCGCAGCACAGCAGAACGCAGTACACGATCATTACGGTGCCCAGCACCGCGTAATTGAGCCTGTGGGTCAGCAGCAGCACCGCCAATGTCAGCACCAGGGCGCAGATCAGGCCGGCGGTGACGCAGAAGCGCACCCGGGCCGGACGGCTTTTCAGGGCGTGATCGCCCGTCAGGCCCCAGGCCAGAAGCGGCGGCAGCACGGCGACGAAGAACACCCCCAGCAGCACCGGCAGGCCCGCCTGGGCGCTGCCCGCCGCGGACATCCAGTTTTTCCCCAGCAGGAAATACAGGTTGCAGGCGTTCACGGTGACGTAGCCGTATTCGTTCATGGTGCCCCGGTACAGCGTCAGCAGCCAGTCCCAGGGCTGCTTGACGGAGAAGGGCAGCACGATCATCGCCGCCAGAGCGGTCATGACGCCCAGGCCGATGCTCGTTTGGATCCACGCCTGAAGCTGGGTTTTGGCTTTATGGCTGCGGATCAGATAAACCGTCAGCGCCGCCAGCCCCAGGGGGCCGAACATCAGCGACTGGGGCTTGATCAGCACGGAAAGGACGTACATGGGCAGCGCCAGGGCCCATTTGCCGTCGATGGCCCAGAGCACCGTCATGAACAGCGTCAGCACCATCAGGGCGTCCGCCTGGCCCCAGGCCGCGCCGGTCCAGAGCAGGAGGGGATTGAAGGTGTAAGCCGCGGTGAGCATCAGCGCGGGCAGATGCCCCACCCGCTTCCTGCTCACGCAGAACAGCAGCGCGCACAGCCCCAGGTCCGCCAGGATGGGGGGCAGCTTGATCATGAACTCCGTAACGCCGGTGCCCAGCAGCTGCCCCATCAGGCCCAGCAGCCCCAGGATCCACAGGTATCCGGGGGGATAATCGCAGACGTAGGTCTGATCCGGCGTGTCTTTCAGGTAGAAATCCGCCGGCCCTTTGACGATCATGCGGTTGGCCCAGCCGGTGAAGCAGCCCACGTCCACGTCGTAGCCCGCCGTGAAAGCGGCGATGGTAAGCCGGAGCGCCAGGCCCGCGGCCAGGATCAGCCCCAAGGCCAGCCAGGGCGCCCACCGCCTTTCGGGGCGCAGCGCCGGCAGGGGATCGCGGACGCGGCAGAAGCTGCACAGCACCGCGAAGAGGACGATATAGGCGACGCCGATCAGCATAAGGCGCAGGAACGCGGTTCCGGTGCTGCCGCCGGCCGAATTCTCCGCGCCGGCCGGCGCTTCAGCGACGGGAGCGGCATACCAGGAATAAACCGGATATCCCGCGGGGACCTCGCTGACCGCACAGAGCGTCACATCCCGGAACCAGGCCTCGCCCTTCGCTTCCCCGCTGTATCCGCCCAGCCGGACGAACACGGTGACGCTGTGCTGTTCTTCCCCCGTGCGGCCGTAGAGGCGCACCTCCTGCCATTCGCCGGCGGTGTCATAAACGGGATCGGTGAACGCGAACAGGCCGGCCACGGACAGATTGGCGCCCCGCCCGCCCTGGGCGTCCGCCTTGATATAGCCCCGCAGGCAGTACAGCGTATCGGGGGAAACGGCCACGTCCTGGGCGAAGCGCGCGTCGTTGGCCCGGAGATTATTGATATGCGCGGCGATCACGCCGTCCTCCTGCACCACGTCGTACTCGGTGCAGCCCGCCTGATGCAGCCATTCGTCGGTATACCAGCCGTCGGGGAACCCCTCGCTGTTGGGCGCGAAAGCGCCGTTGCGGAGCAGATCGCTGCCATCGTTGCGGACGGGGGCGGGCTGCAGCAGGAGCAGGCATGCCGCCGCCAGGATCACCGCCGCCGCGGCGAAAAGCAGATACCGGTAGCTTTTTCCCATACGTGCTCCTTAAAACGCGTTTTTGATGTGGCGCAGGCCGACGGCAGTGATCTCGATCACGTCGAACCGCACCCGGACGGCCGGATGGACGGCCAGATAGGCGTTGGCCGCATAGCGCAGCCTCCGCCGCTTTTCGGCGTTAACGGCGGCCAGGCCGTCCCCCGCTTCGCCCCGGGGCCGGGTCTTTACTTCCACGAACACGGTGCAGTCCCCGTCCCGGGCGATCAGGTCGATTTCCCCGTGGGGCACGCGGAAGCGCCTTTCCAGGATGCGCATGCCGTGCAGCCGCAGGTAAAGCGCCGCGCGGCCCTCGCCCCGCAGGCCTGTCCTGAATCCGCTCATACGAAATGCCCGATGAAGCTGCGCCGGTGGGCCGGGCAGGGCCCCAGAGCCCGGAGCGCCGCGATGTGCTGAGCGGTGCCGTAGCCCTTGTGCTGCGAAAAGCCGTAGCCGGGGTACAGCCGGTCCAGTTCCGGCATCTGCCGGTCCCTGGTCACCTTCGCCACGATGCTGGCCGCCGCGATGGAATAGCACAGCGCGTCCCCATGAATGATGCCCCTCTCCTCCCCGGGCAATCCCAGGCCCTGCACGGCGTCGATGAGGAACAGGGAGGCCGGCGCCCCCGCCGCCGCCCGGCGCATGGCGTTTTTCGTGGCCTCCAGGATGTTGATTTCGTCGATCTCCGCCGCCGTCGCCTCGCCTATCCCCACGAACACCGCCGTTTTCAGGATCTCGTCGAAGACTTTTTCCCGCCGGGCGGGGGAGAGCTTTTTGCTGTCGTCCACCCACGGCAGCAGGGGCTCCGGGGGCATCACCACGCAGGCGGCCACCACGCTGCCCGCCAGGGGGCCGCGGCCCGCCTCGTCCATGCCGGCGAAGGCGACGCCCTTTTCCCACAGGGGGGCGTCGGTTTGGACCAGGGATTGCAGCTTTTCTTCCCGTTTATTCATCGCTGTTTTCCTCTCCGGGCGTTTCCAGGGTGATCCGGCCCAGCTTGCCGCCCCGGAATTCGTCCAGCACGATCCTGCAGGCCCGGTCGGCGTCGCACACGCCGCCCTTCATCAGGAAGCCCCGCCCGCGGCATACCGCGTCCAGCAGCTCCGGGCCGCGGAGGGAAAGATCGTCGATTTTGAAGCGCGTCTGCACCGCGTCGGGGGCCGCCGCGATCAGATCGGTGAGCAGCTGGATGGCGAGCTGGGCGGTGTCGATCACCTCGTCCCGGATGGCGGCGATGTAGGCCAGCCGCCGGGCGGCCAGGGGATCGTCCAGCCGGGGCCAGAGCAGCCCCGGCGTGTCCATCAGCTCCAGATACGGCGTCACCTTCACCCATTGGTTGGCACGGGTGACCCCCGGCATATCGCCCACCTTCGCCACAGCGCCGCCGTGGAGACGGTTGATGAGGGTGGATTTTCCCACGTTGGGCACTCCCACGATCATGGCCCGCACGGTTTTCCGGATGCCCCGCTGGGCCGCCCGGTCCACGGTTTCCCGGGCCGCCTGCTCGATCAGGGCCAGCGCCGCCTTCGCCTGGCGGTTCATATCCAGCGCAAGGCACCGCGCGCCCTCCTGCTGAAAGCGCCGGGTCCATTGCTTTGTAAGCGCCGGGTCCGCCAGGTCGCTTTTGCCCAGCAGCAGCACTTTTTCCTTCTTTTCCGTCAGCCGCATCAGATCCGGATTGCGGCTGGACCGGGGCAGCCGGGCGTCGCACAGCTCGATCACCACGTCCACCCGGGACAGCTGATCGCTGAGCAGCCGCTTTGCCCTGGCCATATGGCCGGGATACCAATTGATTTCCATTTCCCGGCTCCTTCCAAAAAATGTAATTTAACCTTCCGGTTGCGTTTTTCTTAAATAAAATAGCACTATTTTTCTCAAAAGGCAAGGCCTTAGGCCCACGATTTACAATAAGTTAACAAAAAACGGCGGCGGCCATCGGGGCATAGCGGGGGAAAAAGACGGGCAGGATAAGGGTGAAAACAGGATCGGGGAGCGATGCGCATGGGTCTGCAGGCGATCATCATGGCGGGGGGAGAAGGGGTGCGGCTGCGGCCGCTGACGTGCAGCCTGCCCAAGCCGCTGGTGCCCCTGCTGGGGGAGCCGTGCATGGGCTATGCCCTGCGGCTGATGCGGCAGCACGGCATTACCCGGATCGGGAGCACGCTGTGGTACCGGCCCAAGTGCATCCGGGATACGCTGCACCGGGGGGAAAGATGGGGCGTCAGCCTGCGCTATTACGAGGAGACCGTTCCCCTGGGCACGGCGGGCAGCCTGCGGATGGCCATGAACGAGCTGAAGGATACGTTTTTCGTGCTATCCGGGGACGGGCTGACGGACTGCGATCTGACCCAAGCGATGGCCTTCCACCGGTAAAAAGGGGCCGTCGCCACGCTGGTGCTCAAGCGGGTGGGGATCCCTTTGCCCTACGGCGTGGTGGTGACGGACGGATCGGGGCGGATCACCCGCTTTCTGGAAAAGCCCGCCTGGGGCGAGGTGGTCAGTGATCTGGTGAACACCGGCATCTATATCCTGGAACCGGAGATCTTTTCCCACATTCCCGAAGGGGGCATGCCGGATTTCGGCAAGGATGTGTTCCCGGCGCTGGTGCGCTCGGGGCTGCCGGTATACGGGTATGAAACGGACGGCTACTGGTGCGATATCGGGGATCTGCGGGCGTACCTGAAAGCGCAGCAGGATCTGCTTTCGGGCCGGGTGCGCCTGCCGCATCCCGCGGGGGTGGACCCCGCCGCCCGGGTGGACCCCGCTGCCGAGATCGGGGACGAATGCTGGATCGGCCCCGGGGCGGTGATCGGGCCGGGGGCGCGGGTGATCCGCTCCGCGG
>JAILBG010000122.1:0-15674 GCA_024681215.1 Clostridiales bacterium | reverse complement strand
TCATCGAAAACCTGCCCGGCGACTGTCTGCTGGTGGTGGGCGATGACGAACTGATCAAGATTCATTTCCACAGCAACGAACCCTGGAACGTGCTCAAATACTGCGCTACCCTGGGCGAAATCCACGACATCGTGGTGGAGGATATGGACCGCCAGGCCCGGGGACTGCAGGGCTGATCTCCATTGAGCGCGGAGAAACACGGCGATTCCTCCACCGGAAAAAGCCGTGTTTTTTCGCTTGACAGGAAGCTGAAAAACAGGTATAATAATCAGGCAATTTGAAAGAATTGCCGTGCCGGCGTGATGGAATTGGCAGACGTGACGGACTCAAAATCCGTTGAGCTAATCACTCGTGTGGGTTCGAGTCCCACCGCCGGCACTGAAAAAAGAAGCCTCTATTCCGAGGCTTCTTTTTTCATGCGTTTTTTCTCCTGGGCGGCCGCCAGCCGGCCATCGCCCGTTGGCCTTCGGGCGTGACAGGCTTGATCCACTTGCCGCGGAACAGATGCACCTGCATCATGACATACCGGATAGGTTCGTCCATATAACAGCAGGCAAATACCAGCAGCGTCGGCAGCTTCCACACCATCCCGGTCAGCCACATGGTGGGAATCAGCATCGCCCACATGAACACGATTTCAAGGATGGTGCCGAAGGAAGCGTCGCCCGCGGCGCGGAAGGTGTCGTTCTGCGCCCAGTTACCCATGCGGATGACAGCCACCACCGCGAAGATGGCAATCATCCCGAACGCGATGGAAAAGCTGTCGCCATTCATGCCCATCATGTTCAGAATGGGCGTATGCAGCACAATCAGCATCACGCCCACAAACGCGATGAACCCCTGACACAGATACACCAGCCGCCAGGCACGGCGGTACGCCACATCGATATTCCCTGCGCCGACCTCCTTGCCCACCAGGATGGAGGCGGCGTTGGAGAATCCGGCGAAGAAGCCGATGATCAAGCCCTCCAGCGTGCGGAACACCGCCAGGGCGGCGATGGCCTCCTCGGGCTGCCGGCCCAGCACCACGTTGATCACCATATTGCCCACGCCGATGAGCACCTCGTTCAGGAGGATGGGGAAGCATTTTTTCAGGTACGCCCCCACGAAGGCGCGGCTCCACCGGAAATGCCGCCGCACCGCCAGCAGATACCTGTGCCCGCTTTTGCGCGCCAGCACCATCACCACCGCCGCGCCGATCCCCTGGGCGATTACCGTGGCCAGCGCCGCGCCCTGCACCCGCATGGGCGGAACGCCCAGATGGCCGAAGATCAGCACCCAGTTGAGGAATACGTTGGCCAGCACCGCCGCGAAGGACCCGTACAGCGGGATACGCACCCGGTCCGTGCAGCGCAAAAGCGCCGACATGGCCATGGAAAACACCGTCAGCGGATAGCCCCAGCCCACGATCCGCAGGTATTCCGCCCCGATCTCCTGGATCGCTTTCTTATCGGTGTACAGCTGCATCACTTTCTCGGGGAACGCCGTGGCCATCAGGCAGAACAGAAGCGCCACCGTCATCATGCACGTCAGCGTCACGCCGTAGGAACGGTTGATGCCCTCGTCGTCCTTCGCGCCCCAATACTGGGAAAAAAACAGCATGCCGCCGCCCACGAACCCCCAGTACCCGCTGAACATGAGGGAGGAAAACTGGGCGCACAGCCCCACCGCCCCCACCTCGGTTTTCCCCAGGGAGGCGATCATCATGGTATCCACCATGGACCCCGTGGTGGTCAAAAGGTTCTGCAGCGCCACCGGCACCGCGATCACGGCCACTTTTTTGAGAAAATCCTTCCACGGAAACGCCTGCTTCAGCACGCGCCCTCCTTTCCCGCCGCCTTCAGCGGGTAAATACGAACCGCTCGATCTGCACCAGCTCCCTGTTCCTGTCCGCCTGTGCCCATTCGGGGGGCCGGCGGCCGTCCGCGACGGAAAGGTACAGGGCGTGCCGGCCCGACACCGGCGGCGTCTGGGCCGTCAGGCGGCAGGAATCCCCCGCGAAGGGCAGCGCCGCGATCTCCTCCCCGGTTTCCGGATCGTCCAGCAGCACCCGGATGCAGCCGCTTTCCCCCGCGCCCCGGATCTCCATATGAAGCGTCAGGGGCGTATCCGCCCCCGGCGCGCCGAAATCGAAATACTTATAGCCTGCGACGCTGCCGTCCTTCAGATCCGCCAGCACGGTGTGCAGCGGATCCAGATATTTCACCATGCCGCCCCTGAGCACGCAGGCCCAGTGGGCCGATACGGGCTCGTAGGGATTCAGCGCGGCATCGAAGCCCAGGGAGGTCATTTCCGCCTGGGGGATGGAGCCGTCCGGCAGGATCGTGATCCTTTCCGCGCAGGCCTGGCGGGAAAACACGCTGCCGTTGGTCATGCGGTGATAGAAAATATACCACTGCCCGTTGATCTGCACGAGCCCCCCGTGGTTGTTCCCTCCGGGGTATCCCTCGCCGTTGTCCACGATGACGCCCCGGTAGGCGAACGGCCCCTCCGGGGAGGAGGCGGTGGCGTAGCACAGGCGGCTGCCCCGACGGGGGGAATACACCAGGTAATAGGTGCTCCCGATCTTCCGGGGGGAGGCCGCCTCGTAGAAGCAGAAGGGCTCCTCCGCGGGGATCACGTTCTCCCGGTAGGTGCCGGGGATCACCTGCCAGGGCTTTTCCGGGTTCAGCTGCGCCATCCAGGATTTTTCAAACCCACCGTAAACGTACAGCTTCCCGTCGTCGTCCAGCAGCACCCCGGGGTCTACCAGCACGCCGTTTTCGCACACGCCCCGGGGAAACTGCTCCTCCTCCCCCCAGGTATAGGGGGACAGCACCCGGAACGGCCCCTCGGGCCGGTCGCTCGCCGCCACGCAGCCCCGGCCGTAAAATACGTACACGAACAGATAATACCTGTCCCCGATCTTCAGCGCGTCCGGGGCGTAGAGCATGCCGTTCTCCAGCCACTGAACGTCCGCGTCCCGCCCCTCCCGGGGCCGGCTGAGGAAAATGTCCCCGTGGCAGCGCCAATGGCTCAATTCGCCCGCGTCGGCGCTCCACACCTTCAAGCGGCTGTCGCAGAAGGAATCGGAAAAAGGCCGGTCGTGGGAGCCGTACAGATACACCCGGCCGCCGAACAGCCGGGGCTCCCCGTCGGGGATATGCTCCCACAGGGGCAGGATGGGATTGGGCATGGGAAGCTCTCCTTTCCGCCGTCAGGCGGCGAACTGGCTGTTGTACAGCTTTGCGTAAAACCCGTCCCGGGCCAGCAGCGCTTCGTGATTCCCTTGCTCCACGATGTGCCCGTCCCGCATCACCAGGATCACATCCGCTTCCCGGATGGTGCTCAGCCGGTGGGCCACGATAAAGGTGGTGCGGCCCCGCATCATGGTGTCGAAGGCCTTCTGGATGCGTATTTCCGTGCGGGTGTCGATGGAGGAGGTGGCTTCGTCCAGGATCAGCATGGGCGGCAGGCACAGCATGATCCGGGCGATGCAGAGCAGCTGCTTCTGCCCCTGGGAAAGCTGGCCCCCGTCCTCGCCGATCACGGTATCGTACCCCTGGGGCAGGCGCTTGATGAAGCTGTGGGCGTGGGCGGACTTCGCCGCGGCGATCATTTCTTCGTCCGTGGCGCCGGGCTTGCCCATTTTCAGATTGTCCCGCACGGTGCCGGCCTTGAGCCAGGTTTCCTGCAGCACCATGCCGTAATTGGCCCGGAGGCTGCGGCGGGTGATATGCCGGATATCGGTGCCCTCCACGGAAATGCCGCCTTGATCCACATCGTAAAACCGCATCAGCAGGTTGATGAGGGTGGTTTTCCCGCAGCCCGTGGGGCCCACGATGGCGATGCGCTGGCCCGGGCGGACGGAGAGGTTCAGCTTTTCGATCAGAGGCTTGTCCGGGGTATAGGCGAAGGCCACGTCCGAAAGCTCCACGCGCCCCTCCGCTTCGGTCAGCACCCGGGCGGACAGATCGTCCGGCTGCTGGGCGGGCTGGCCGATGAGGGAAAAGATCCGGTCGGCGCAGGCCAGGGCGTTCTGCAGCTCCGTCACCACGCCGCTGATCTCGTTAAAGGGCTTCGTGTACTGATTGGCGTAGGAAAGCAGGGCGCTGAGGCTGCCCACCGTGAAGGGAACAGCCGCCCCCGCCGTGGCGATGCACAAAAGCGCCCCGGCGAGCGCCACCGCGGCGTATACCACGTTATTGACGAACCGGGTGCAGGGATTGGTGAGGGAGGAATAAAAGATCGCCTTCAGGGAGCATTTCGCCAGCCGCCCGTTGATCTCGTCGAACCGCCGGGCGTTCTCCTCCTCCCGGACGAAGGCCTTCACCACCTTCTGATTCCCCAGCATTTCGTCGATGTAGGCCGTCTGCTCTCCCCGGGCTTCGCTCTGGCTGCGGAAAAAATCGTAGGAATGGGTGGCGATGAACCGGGCCACCACGAAGCTGAGGGGCGTGAGCAGCACCACCAGGGCGGCGATGCCCGGCCGGATGGCCACCATGAAGCCCAGGGTGCCCAGGATGGTGACGGCGCCGGTGAACAGCTGGCTGAATCCCAGCAGCAGGCCGTCCGCGAACTGGTCCACGTCCGCGATCACCCGGCTCACCACCCCGCCCACGGGCTGGGTATCCAGGTAGCTCAGGGGCAGCACCTGCAAGTGCCGGAACGCCCGGTCGCGCACGTCCCGCACCACCTGGAAGGCGACATGGTTGTTCAGCGTGTTCACGATCCACTGCACCGCAGCGGTGGCCGCCACGATGACCCCGATGCGCACCAGCAGCGGCAGGATCCGCCCGAAATCCACCTGTCCCGGCCCCAGGATGCCGTCGATGGCCCGGCCGATGAGCACCGGCACGTACAGCGTCAGCGCCACCGTCACCGCGGACAGCAGCACGGACAGGGCCACCAGCATCCGGTAAGGCTTCAGATAAGCCAGCACTTTTTTCAGCGTGCCGCGCTGCGCTTTCTGTTTTCCGCTCATGCCTGCGCCGCCTCCTTTTTGAACTGGGATTCGTAGATCTCCCGGTACACCTGGCAGCTTTCCAGCAGCTCCTCGTGCCGCCCGATGCCCACCGCCCGGCCGTCGTCCAGCACCACGATCTGATCCGCGTGCCGGATGGAGGAAGTGCGCTGGGACACGATGAACACCGTGGGCCGCTCCTCCATTTCCCGCAGGGCCCGGCGCAGCGCGGCGTCAGTGGCGAAATCCAGGGCGGAGGAGGAATCGTCCAGGATCAGGATCTCCGGCTTTTTTACCAGCGCCCGGGCGATGGTGAGCCGCTGGCGCTGCCCGCCGGACAGATTGCGCCCGGCCTGCTCGATCTCCGCGTCCAGCCCGCCCTTGGAGGCGATCACGTCCTCCGCCTGGGCGATGCGCACCGCGGCCATGATCTCCCCGTCCGTGGCCTCCGCGTTGCCCCAGCGCAGGTTTTCCCGGACGGTGCCCTTGAACAGCACCGCCTTCTGCGGCACCACGCCGATCCGCTGCCGCAGGGCCGGCGCGTCCCAGGCCCGCACGTCCCTTCCGTCCACCAGCACCCGGCCTTCCGTGGCCTCGTAAAACCGGGGGATCAGGTTCACCAGGGTGGTTTTCCCGCTGCCCGTGCCGCCGATGACCCCCACGGTCTCTCCCGGCAGGACGGAAAGGCTCACGTCCGTCAGCGCTTCCTCCGCCCCCTCGGTATAGCGCAGCCCCGCGTGGATCAGCTGCACCCGGAAGCGGGGATCCCCCGCCGGCAGGCCCTGCGCCGCTTCCTCCCCGGCGGGGATCTCCATGACGCTCTGGATCCGTTTTCCGCAGGCCACGGACTTTGTGATGCTGATGATCAGATTGGCCAGCTTGATCAGTTCCACCAGGATCTGGCTCATGTAATTGTACAGCGCCACCACCGCGCCCTGGCCGATGATCCCCGCCTCCACCCGGAGCGCGCCGGTGCGGATGAGGAAAAGGATGGCCAGATTGACGATCACGTAGGTGACGGGGTTCATCAGGGCGGAAATGCGGCCCACGTATTTCTGCATGGCGGTGTGGGCTTCGTTCTTCTGCCGGAAATCCTCTGTTTCCGCGTCCTCCTTGCCGAAGGCGCGCAGCACCCTGACCCCCGTCAGGTTTTCCCGGGTGGCCCCCAGCACCCGGTCCAGAAGGCCCTGCACCTTCCGGTACAGCGGGATGCTCACCAGCATGATGCCGAACACCACCAGCGACAGCGCGGGAATGGCCGCCGCGAACCACAGCGCCGCCCGGGCGTCGATGGTAAAGGCCATGGTCATGGCCCCGAACACCACGAAGGGCGACCTGAGCAGCAGCCGCAGCGCCAGATTCAGCCCAGTCTGCACCTGGTTCATATCGCTGGTCATGCGGGTGATCAGGGTGGAGGTGCCCGCCCGGTCCAGGGTCTGATAAGAAAAGCCCTGGATGTGGCGGTAGAGGGCGCTGCGCAGCTTGGTGACGAACCCCACGGAGGCCTTCGCCGCGAAATACTGGGCCGTCACGGAGCACAGCAGCCCCACCAGCCCCAGCGCCACCAGCACCAGGCACATCCGGATCACGTACCCCTGATCCTGCCCCCGGATGCCCCGGTCGATGATGGCGGCCAACACCAGGGGCACGATCAGCTCGAACCCCGCTTCCAGCAGCTTGAACAGCGGGCCCAGCACGCTTTCCCGCCGATATTCCTTCAGATAAACGAACAGCTTCTTCATCCGGCGCCCCTCCGTACGGCCATACGGCACAGATGTAATGATTATACCGCATCCGGCCTGTGAAAGCAACACGACGGCGGCCTTCCCCCGCCGGTTTTCTCATTTGTTTTTAATGATTTTCTTATGGATTTTTCCTTGTGTTCCCGCCGGGCGGGCGCTATACTGTTCCCGTCGGCAGCGGAAAGCGCCGGCGCCACCACATCACCGAAGGAGGAAACCAACATGAAAAAGCTGTACAGGAGCAGGTCAAATAAAATCGTCGCCGGCGTATGCGGCGGCATCGGCGAATACTTCAACGTGGACCCCACCCTGATCCGTCTGGGGTTCGTGGCGCTGTCCTTTATGTTCGGCGGCGGATTTATCGCCTACATCATCGCGGCCATCGTCATTCCCGCGGAGTAATATGAGCGATTTTCCGTACGACACTTACGTGTTCGATCTGTACGGCACCCTGGCGGACATATGGACGGACGAGGAAAGCCCCCGGCTGTGGGCGGCGTTTTCCTGGGATCTGCGTCTGCGGGGCGCCCAATGGGCCCCGAAGGAACTGAAGGAAGCCTGGCGGCGGCTGTGCGCCGAAAGCCTGGCGGAAAAAGAAGCGGCGCTGCGGAAAAAGGGCCTGGAGGGCCCTGCGGAGGCGGACATCCACCAGGTGTTCCGCCGTCTTGGCAGCCTGCGCGGCGTCCGGATGAGCCAGCGGGAAACCGAGGAAACGGCCCGGCACTTCCGGGCGCTGTCCCTCAGGCGGCTGCGGCTGTACCCCGGGGCGAAGGAGCTGCTCGCCGCGCTGCGGGCAGCGGGAAAACGGGTGATCCTGCTCACCAACGCCCAAAGCGCCTTCACCGTGCCGGAGCTTCGCTTCCTGGGCATTGACGGAATGTTCGACCGCATCCTGATCTCCTCCGATTTCGGGGTCAGAAAGCCTTCCCCGGCGTTTTTCGCTTCGCTTTTGGACTGCGGGGCAGCGCCCGGCCGCGCCGTGATGATCGGCAACGACGACGAAAGCGACTGCCGGGGCGCGGCGCGCTTCGGCATGGACAGCCTGTACCTGCAGACCGCCCAGTCCCCGCCCCTGTCCGGTCCCCTGCCGGAAAACTGCCGGCGGATCCCCTCCCTCTCCGCGCTCCTCTGACATAAGACATAAAAAAGGCTGCTGCACCCGGAAAAATGTGCAGCAGCCTCTTTTTATCCGGCTTTATTCTCTTTCCCTGTGCCCGTCGTACAGGGCGGTGGCGATGTTGATGGCCTGGTCGGAGCAGCGCTCCAGATCCGTGCACATGTCGGTAAAAATCACGCCGCCCAGGGGGTTGCACGCCGTGGACATGAGCCGGTCCACGTGGTTCTGGATGAACTGCTCCTGCATATCGTCCACCCGCTGTTCCAGCGCCTCGGCGTGGGGCAGCAGGGAAAACTTTTCTTTCTCGAAGATCTCCATGGATACGTCCAAGCACTCCATCACGGTGTCCGCCATCACCTTCAGCTCCGCCAGCCCGGCATCCGAGATGGTGGCCTTCGCCGTCTGCATGCGCAGGGCGAACTCCACCACGTTCTCCGCATGGTCGCTGATCCGCTCGAAATTGGATACCACGCGGATGATCCGGGAAAGGCGGAATACATCGTGGTCCGCCAGCTGCAGGCTGCGCATGGTGACCAGCTTGTCGCTGATGGCGTGGTCCAGGTAATCCACGGTTTTTTCCCGCTCCAATACCTGGCTGTACCATTCCTCGTGGGCGGGATCAAAGAAATACCGGATGGCCGTGGCCAGGTTGTCCCGGGCTATTTCGCCCATGCGGTCCACCTCCAGCATGGCCTGGCGCAGCGCCACCGAGGGTACCATCTTCTCCACATTGGTCAAGTACACCAGGCGATGCTCTTCCTTCTCCCGCTTTTCCTCCGCCCGCAGGGGCACGGTGCGCTCCGCCAGCTTCACGATGAGGGGGGCCCCCGGCAGCATCACCAGCACCGACGCCACCGCGAAGAGGGTGTGGGTGTTGGCCACCTGACGGGCCACGTCGTTGGGAGAGAGGTTTTTGATCCATTCCAGCACTCCCGGGAGCAGGGTGGTCAGCAGCAGCAACAGCGCCGCCCGCAGCAGATTGAAATACAGGTTCAGCAACGCCGTGCGCTTGCCGCTGCGCCCCGTGGTGAGGGACGCCAGCAGGTTGGGCGTCACGGAGCCGATGGCCGCGCCGATCACCAGATACACGCACTGCCGGTAATCCAGCAGGCCCTCCACGGCGAAGGCCTGGAATATGACCACGGAAGACGAGGAGCTTTGCAGAAGGGCGGTGAAAAGCACCCCGAAGAGCACCGCCGCCGCCGGATGCGACAGGGCGGACAGCGCCTGCTTGAATTCCTCGCTTTTGGAAAGCGGCGCGATGGCCGTTTTCATCACGCCGATGCCCACGAACAGCATGCCGAAGCCCAGCAGGATGCTGCCGATGTGCCGCCCGGTGGCCTTCTTGACGAACAGGGCCATCACGCACCCCAGGAACAGCAGCCCCGGCGCGTAGGCCGTCAGGTCGAAGGCGGTGATCTGGGCGGTGACGGTGGTGCCGATGTTGGCCCCCATGATGACCCCGATGGCCTGGCCCAGGCTCATCAGCCCCGAATGCACGAAGCCGATCACCATCATGTCCGTGGCCGAGGAGCTTTGGATCAGCATGGTCACCAGGATCCCGATGAGCACCGCGGCGATCCGGTTCCCGGTCACTTTTTCCAGGATGGCGCGCAGCTTGTCCCCCGCGGCGTTTTTCAGCCCCGTGGACATCACCGTCATCCCGTACAGAAACAGCCCGACGCCGCCCAGCAGCGAAATCACATTCAAAACTGACATTTTTTTCTCCCGTAATCGGTTCTTGCCCCCCGGGCAGGAGCCATGGCTTTGCCTCTCTTCCCATTTTTGATCATATCAGACACATGTTAAATTCCTGTGTGGATTTCCGGAACTCTGTATTACATTTTGCCCTAACAAGGAAAACAGGCCGGTCCCCGAAAGGGAACAGCCTGCTGCTGCGGCAAACGGAATATTTATGCTTCGTCCTCCGGCCAGCCGTCGTATTCGTCCAGGAAGGATACGGCTTTCCCCCGCCAGGTCCATTGCACCATGGTGTCCAGCTGCAGGTTGTGGATGCTGGCGAAAATATTGTCCTCCACGTGAGGATTGACCTTTTTCAGCTCCCGGAGCAGATCCTTGATCTCCTGCCGCTTGCCGCCCCCCTGGGGATGGCCGTTGCCGCCGGAATCCTCGGTGAAGCGGCAGGCGCACTGGAGGAAATGCAGATCGTTGAACCGCTGCCAGGCCACGATGTTCCTTTCCCGGACCAGGTACAGGGGACGGATCAGCTCCATCCCCGGAAAATTCTTGGCCCGCAGCTTGGGGGCCATGGCCTGCAGCTGCCCCCCGTAGAACATGCCCATCACCGTGGTGCCCACCACGTCGTCGAAGTGGTGGCCCAGGGCGATCTTATTGCAGCCCATCTCCCGCGCTTTCCCGTACAGGCAGCCCCGGCGCATCCGGGCGCACAGGAAGCAGGGGTTCTTTTCCTGGGCGTTGGCCACCTCGAAGATATCGCTTTCAAATATCGTATACGGCAGATCCAGCTTCCGGGCGTTCTCCTCCGCCATGCGGCGGTTTTCCGGGTTGTAGCCCGGATCCATGATGAGATATTCCACCTGGAAGGGGATCTCCGAATGGCGCTGGAGCATCTGCAGCATCTTGCCCATGAGCATGCTGTCCTTGCCGCCGGAAATGCAGGCGGCGATCCGGTCCCCGGTCCGGATCAGCTGATAGCGCTTGACGGCCTTGCACATGGGGCTCCACAATTCTTCATGGTAGCGGCGCACGATGCTCTGCTCGATCAATTGCACCGGGGTAAAGGTTCTGCTCATGGAAGGGAGCTCCTTTTTGATGGATTACGGGGCGTAGGCAAAGCAGGTGACGGTGAATTTTTTGTTCTCGCTGCCTTCGGCCATGCGGATCTCCACCGTGTGCTCCAGCGCCTCTTTCGCGTCGAAGATCATCACCACTTCGGATTGGCCCCATTTGCCTTCGCCGCCGGCGAGGGTCCTTTTCAGCTTGCCGTCCACCCAGATCTCCGCCGCGCCGTACTGCGGGTCGTTCACCGCCCGCCAGGCGATCAGCAGCTTTTTGAACACGGCGGTGAAGCGCAGCGGCGCATTCCCGCAGTCCGCGTCGTGAAAGAAATTTTCCCCGCACACCCGTCCTACCGGCTGATTGCGGTAGGAATTGGCGTCGTCCCCGGAAAAGCCGCCCCGGTCCAGGCGGATGTCGGCGTGGTCCGCGTCGGCATACACCGTGATCAGCCCACGGTAATCCGTGCCGTAGGCTGGAGGCACGTCCAGGTCCGCGTCCGCGGGGCTTTCCTCCGCCGCCCAGGCCGCGTCGATAGCGGCGAGCAGGCAGTCCGCCATGACCGCGTGGCCCAGGGAGGTGGGATGGTACTGATCGAAAAAGAATTCCTCCTTCGTCCACTCCTTCCCCACGTGGGGATAGGCCCCGTCCTTGATGGACACCATCATCAGATCGTAGGCGTCGCCGATTTTGCGGATCTCGTCCTGCAGATTGAAGCCCCCGTCGAACACCGCGAACAGAAGGATCACCGCCGGGGCGTTTTCCTGCTCCAGGATGGTTTTTACCATGGATTCGTAGCAGCGGTGCTTCGTGGGCTCCTGGTAATCGTTCACCGCGAACTCGATCACCACCAGGTCCGGCAGCCCGTCGTCGTCCTCCACCCGGTCCACGATGTCCCGCTGATAGCGCATGAAGCCGAAGGTGGAGGCCGTGCCGCCCACCCCGGCGTTCACGCAGCGCACGTTCGTTTTATCCCCGGCGCCGAAGCGGTCCCGGAAGCCATGGAAGGTGCGGTAAGCGTAGCATTCCTTGTACTGGGCGGCCCCGGCGCCCTCGGTGATGGACCCGCCGATGAAGGCCACGGTGATTTTTTCCCCCGCCAGGGCCCGCCGGATCACGTTTTTCAGCCGCCGGTTATTGCCCATGCGCATCTGCGCGTCCCGCAGCAAATCCTGATACCAGGCCTCCCCCGCGTCTTTTCCGAAATACAGGCTTTCTCCCATGGCCGTCATCCCTCCCAGGCAAAGAACGGCCGCCAGCAGCAGCGCCGCGATCCGCTTTAACATTTTTTCCCCTCCCGGTCCTTACGCGAACATCCAGTCCACGATCTTCACGATATGCTCGTCCCAGAATACCATGTCGTGCCGGCCCGGCCCTTCGCGGTAGATATGTTCGATGCCGGCGTCGGTGAGGAAGCGGTGGAATTCCCGGTTGTTCTCCAGCAGGAAATCCTCTGTGCCGCAGCACATGTAGATCTCCGGGATCCTTTTGCCGGCTTTCTTCAGCCGCAGCGCCAGCACCTCGGGGTTGCAGCGGCGTTTGAGGACGGTGGAAGGCTCGCCGAAGCACTCCCGGTAATATTCGTAATTGGCCACGGTGTTTCCCTGCCCCGGCTTCATCTGGGCGATCTCATGCACGATCAGCGCCGAGGACAGCGCCCCGATCTTCCCGAATACGTTGGGATGGGCCAGGCCCGTGTGCAGCGCGCCGAAGCCGCCCATGGACATGCCGGCGATGAAGGTATCCTCCGCCCTTTTCGCCAGGCCGAAGGTTTTGCGCACGTAAGACACCAGCTCCTTGGCCACCATGGTTTCATAGGCCCGGCCGGTGGCCTCCCCGTCCAGGTAGAAGGAATTTTCCGCCGAGGGCATCACGATGGCGAAATTGTATTTCTCCGTCAGGTGGACCGGCACCCAGTTGCCCGCCTTCCCGGTATAGCCGTGGAGCAGGAACAGGGTTTTCATGGACCGCTTTTCGTAAGGGTTTTCCGGGCGCTGGATATCCTTCCTCACGTCGTTGGGGATCAGCATTTCAAAGGACGTCTGCCGCCGCAGCGCGGCGGAATAATATTCGATGCGGAAATAAGCCATGGTGCTTCCTCCTTCTTGCGTGACGCCGCCCTTCCGGCGGGACGGCCGCTCCTGCCGGTATCATACCATAAAAAATCACATTTGCCCAGCATTGGAAAACAAAAAAGACGCCCCCGGAACAATCGGGGGCGTCCTGCGGCGCAGAGTTATGCCTTTTGCTTTTCCGCCAGGATCTTTTTCGCGCTGGAATAGCGCACGCACAGGGTGAACAGCTCCATGGCGGTGGTCAGGTCCGCCAGGCTGGGATAGGTAGGCGCGATGCGGATGTTGGAATCGTTGGGGTCCAGGCCGTAGGGCCAGGTGGCCCCGGCGTTGGTCATGATCACGCCGGCCTTCTTGCACCGGGCCACGATGTCCTTGGCGCAGCCGGGCAGGGAATCGAACATGATGAAATAGCCGCCCAGGGGCTTGGTCCAGGTGCCGATCTCCAGGCCCTCCAGGTTCTTTTCAAAAATGGCTTCCACCAGCTCGAACTTGGGCCGGATGATCTCGGCGTGTTTGCGCATGTGCTCCACCATGCCGTGAATATTGCCGAAGAAGCGCACGTGGCGCAGCTGGTTCACCTTGTCGTGCCCCAGGGTCTGGCGTTTGAGATCCTCGATGAAATCCACCATGTTGTTGGGGCTGGTGGCCAGGGCGGCGATGCCGCTGCCGGGGAAGGTGATCTTGGAGGTGGAGGCAAATTTATACACCATGTCCGGGTTGCCCGCCCGCTTGCACTCCGCCAGGATCTCGATCAGGTAATCCTGCTTGTGGTCGTAGAGGTGGTGCATGCCGTAGGCGTTGTCCCAGAAGATGCGGAAATCCGGGGCCGCGGGCTCCAGCCGGGCGAAGCGGCGCACCGTTTCGTCGGAATAGGAAATGCCCTGGGGATTGGAATACTTGGGCACGCACCAGATGCCCTTGATGCTCTCGTCTTCCCGCACCAGCTTTTCCACCGTGTCCATGTCCGGGCCGGTGGGGGTCATGTTCACGGGGATCATTTTGATGCCGAAATACTCGGTGATGGCGAAATGCCGGTCGTAGCCCGGCACCGGGCAGAGGAATTTCACCTCCGGCAGCCGGCACCAGGGGGGATTGCCCATGATGCCGTGGGTCCAGGCCCGGCTGATGGTATCGAACATCACGTTCAGGGAGGAGTTGCCGTAAATGATGATATCCTTGGGGTTGTTTTCCATCATGTCGCCCAGCAGCTCCCGGGCCTCCTCGATGCCCGTCAGCTGGCCGTAATTGCGGCAGTCCGTGCCGTCCTCGCAGGTCAGATCGGAGGAGGAATCCAATACGTCCATCATCTGCATGGACAGATCCAGCTGCTCCTGGCAGGGGATGCCCCGGCTCATATTCAGGTTCATGCCCAGGGCCTGGATCTTTTTGTACTGGACCTTCAGCTCCGCCATTTCCGCCGTCAGTTCCTCCGGCGTCATTTCTCTGTAAGGCTTCATGCCCGTCAACCCTCTTTCTTTTCCGGAAAAATCCTTCTCTTGGGGAAACAAAAAAGAAGTTCCTGGGAATCTTAACACATCAAGCCTGCTTTTTCAAGCCCGCAGCCCCGCCAGGACCCTCTTTTTCTGATTTTTTATGCATACAAATCGAAAATTATGCCTCTTTTTTGCCGTCACGACGCCGCGCGGCCCGGCTTCCAGCCCACGATGGCGCCGCTTAAGCCGTTGGCCCGGAAGGACACCTCGCCAAACCCCGCGTCCAGCATCAGGCGCATCTGCTCCCTTCGGCTGAGGACGCCCTCCCCCCGGGGAGAAAACAGCGGGGACGCCATCACGAACTGCCCGCCGGAGCGCAGCACCCGGAACACCTCCCGCAGCACCCGGGCTGCATCCCCCTTCAGGGCGGAGGAAAGCATCACGATATCGAAGGTATCGTCCCGCCAGGGGATATCCTCCTGCCGGGCGAAGATCACGTCCGCGTCCGCCAGCTGCTCCCGGGCCGCCCGGGCGCTCTCCGGCGTTTCGCTCATACCGCACAGGGTCAGCCGGTAACGCATATCCAGATGCCGCAGCAAAGCACCGCCGCCGCAGTTCATGTCCAGCACCTTGTCGTGCTCTTCGATGGCGGCCCAGGAAATGCAGGCCCGCATGGCCGCGTTCAGCCGCTTCTCCGGGCCGGGGGCCGCAAAAAGCCGGCCCTGCGCCTGGGTTTTGGACAGCATCGGCATCCCTCCAAACAGGCGGTTTTCTCCCTTTCATTCCGCCTCACTCTCCCAGTATAGCACACCTTTTCATAAAATGCACGCATTTTCTTAATATTTTTTTAACTTTTTCAAAACTTTTTTGAAATATATTGGCTTGCATGGGTTTTCTCACACAAAAAAGGAACGGCCAACGCCGTCCCTTTTGTTTTTTCCGAAAAGCGGTGTTATCCCAGTTCCTTCCACGCCGCCTTCAGTTCGTCCACCTTATCCAGCCGTTCCCAGGGCAGGTCCACGTCCGTACGGCCGAAATGGCCGTAGGCGGCGGTCTGGCGGTAGATGGGCCGGCGCAGGTCCAGGCGGCTGATGATGGCGTCGGGCCGCATGTCGAACACCTTTTCCACCAGTTTTCCGATCTCCGCATCCGGGATCACGCCGGTGCCCCGGGTGTTCACCTGGAAGGACACGGGCCGGGCCACGCCGATGGCGTAGGCCAGGGCGATCTCGCACTGCCGCGCCAGGCCGGCGGCCACCACGTTCTTGGCGGCGTGGCGGGCGGCGTAGGCGGCGGACCTATCCACCTTCGTGGGGTCCTTGCCGGAGAACGCGCCGCCGCCGTGGGGGGCGTAGCCGCCGTAGGTATCCACGATGATCTTCCGCCCGGTGAGGCCGGAATCCCCCGCGGGCCCGCCCAGCACGAACCGGCCGGTGGGGTTGACGTAATACTTGGTTTCCGCCGTCAGCCACTCCGCCGGGATCACGGCCTTCACCACGTTTTCGATCATACTCTCCCGGATCTGCTCCTGGGTGACGGTTTCGTCGTGCTGGGTGGAAATGACGACGGTATCCACCGCAACGGGCCGGCCGTCCTCATAGACCACGG
>JAILBG010000117.1:0-11909 GCA_024681215.1 Clostridiales bacterium | reverse complement strand
GGCGCGTAGCTCCCATTTCTGTTTTTCTTTCAAAAAATTAACTGATATTTATCATATAAGTTTTCGGAGCTTTTTACCACTGGATGAATCTGCGTTAATTTGTAATTTTATGACGAAAAATGCGAAGAATCCGAACGCCCTTCGCCCTGCGCAGGGTTTGCGCGGGGGGAGCGGCGTTCGGATGCGTTTTGCGGGGCCTCAGTCGGCCCAGTGCTTTGCCCGTTCCACGGCGCGGCCCCAGCCTTGCAACAGGCGCTCCCGCTCCGCCGGGTCCATGGCGGGCTCGTAGCGGCGGTCCAGGGTCCACTGGCTGCGGATGTCGTCCCGGTCCCGCCAGAGGCCGGTGGCCAGGCCCGCCAGATAGGCCGCCCCCAGGGCGGTGGTCTCCCGGATCATGGGGCGAACGATGGTGCGGCCCATGATGTCCGCCTGGAACTGCATCAGAAAGGCGTTGGCGCTGGCCCCGCCGTCGGCCCGGAGGACGTTCAGGCACATGCCCGTGTCCTCCTCCATGGCCCGCAGCACGTCCGCGCTCTGGTAGGCGATGCTCTCCAGCGCTGCGCGGATGATGTGGTTGCGCCCCGCGCCCCGGGTCAGGCCCAGGATCGCCCCCCGGGCGTACATGTCCCAGTGCGGCGCCCCCAGGCCGGTGAAGGCGGGGACTACATAGACCCCGGCGTTGTCTTTGGCTTTCCGGGCGAAATACTCCGTATCGGCCGCGTCGTGGATCAGGTGCAGCTCGTCCCGGAGCCACTGGATCACCGCGCCGCCGATGAAGACGCTGCCCTCCAGGGCGTACTGGACTTCCCCGTCCAGGCCCACGGCGATGGTGCTGAGCAGCCCGTTCCGGCTCTGGAAACGCTGGCTGCCGGTGTTCATCAGCAAAAAGCAGCCGGTGCCATAGGTGTTCTTGGCGTCTCCGGCCCGGAAGCAGGTCTGGCCGAAGAGGGCCGCCTGCTGGTCCCCGGCGATGCCGGAGATGGGCACCTCCGCCCCGTGGACGTTCACGGTCCCGTAGACCTCGCTGCACGGGCGCACTTCCGGGAGGATGCACATCGGGATATCCAGCCGCTTGCAGATGGTCTCATCCCAGCGCAGGGCATCGATGTCGTAGAGCATGGTCCGGCTGGCGTTGGTATAGTCGGTGACATGGACGCGCCCGCCGGTGAGCTTCCAGATCAGCCAGCTGTCCACGGTCCCAAACAGCAGCTCCCCGCGCTCGGCCTTCTCCCTGGCCCCGGGCACCGTGTCCAGCACCCACTTGATCTTCGTGGCGGAGAAATAGGCGTCGATCAGCAGGCCCGTGTGTTCCCGGACGTAGGCAGAGAAGGCCGCGTCCTGTTTCAGTTCCTCGCACAGCGCGGCGGTGCGTCGGCACTGCCAGACGATGGCGTTGTACACCGGGCGGCCCGTGGTTTTGTCCCACAAAATCGTGGTCTCCCGCTGGTTGGTGATGCCGATGCCGGCGATGTCCCGGGGGTCGATGCCGGTCTTGGCCAGGGCCTCCACGAAGACGGCGTACTGGCTGGCGTAGATCTCCATCGGGTCGTGCTCCACCCAGCCGGGCTGGGGGTAGTGCTGGGCAAACTCCTTCTGGCTCAGGCCCAGGATGTTCTGCTCCCGGTCAAAGACGATGCAGCGGGAGCTGGTGGTGCCCTGGTCCAGGGCGACGGCGTACTGCTTCATGGCCCGGCACCTCACGCTTCAAAGGGGAAGCGATAGGGCAGGGCGAAGCGGTCCCGCAGGGCGCAGAGTTCCTTCTGGATGCTCTCGCCCACGGGCACGCCTTTGTCCCGCCGCTCCTGCCAGGCCAGATACTCCTTCTCCCCGGCGGTGTAGATGCGTGCGGCCCCGGGGGCCTTTTGGGCTGCCCGCAGGTCCCGCAGAATGCCCCCCGCCGTGTGCCGGAAGGTGTCCAGGCCCATAAAAAATTCCGGGTTGATGACGAAGAAAAAGTGACCCAGCCGGAAGAGTTTCTTGCTGCCGTCGGGGTTCTTGCCGCTGAGGGCCTTCATATACGGCCCCCCGGCCAGGGCCGCGGAGAGGATCTCCACAATGGTGGTGAAGCCGTAGCCCTTGTAGCCGCCGGTCTCCTCCCCCAGCCCGCCCAAAGGCAGCAGGGCGCAGTTGCCGGCCCGCATCTCCCGCAAAATCGCGCCGGAGTCGGTCATGGTGCCGCCGTCGGGGGTCACCACCAGTCCCGCCGGGGTGGGCTTGCCGGAGCGCTCGTAGAATTCGATCTTGCCGTTCTGGACGATGGAGGTGGCACAGTCGAAGTTGAAGGGGAAGGGCTCGTCCGTGGGCATGGTGAAGGTCAGGGGGTTGGTGCCCATCATGGGTTCCACGCCCCAGGTCGGCGCCACGGAGGGGCGGGCGTTAGTGCCGGAGATGCCGATCATACCGGCTTTTTCCGCCATCGTGGTCCAGTAACCCGCGATGCCGTAGTGGGTGGAGTTGCAGATGGCGCCGCCGGCCATGCCGTAGGTCTTCGCCTTCTCGATCAGCTTTTCCATCATGCGGTAGCTGGCTACCATGCCCATGCCGTTATTGGCATCCATCAGCACGGTGGTGGGAGTTTCCTTCAGGATATCGATCTTTGTCACCGGCAGCAGGGTCCCGTTTTCAATCCGGTCCAGATAAATGGGCTTAAAGCGGTTGCAGCCATGGCTCTCGATCCCCCGCCGGTCGGACTCCAGGAGCACGTCCGCGCAGATGGCGGCGTCCTCCTCCGGCACGCCGTAGGCCTTGAATACGTCCACCATAAAATCGTTCATCAGTTTCCAGTCCACATAGGGTCTCGTTTCCATCGCGCTTCTCTCCTTTTCCCCGAAAATCGTAACGATAAAGAAAAAACCCCGTGAACGCTGTTTCACAAGGGCGTGCCGGAGGCGGGACTTGAACCCGCACGCTTTTGAGGGCAACGGATTTTGAATCCGCCGCGTCTGCCATTCCGCCACTCCGGCCCGGAAGGGATTATATCATAGTCCCGAAGGCTTTGCAATCCCTTTTGAGAATGCACTGCAGATTCCTTGCAATCGGGACGAAAGCAGGGTAAAATCATTCCATCCCTTTCATAAGGAGTGAAACATATGAGCTATTTTGATGAAAACTGTACCCTGAACTACTTCCGCCGGCTGCTGGCCGTGGACTCCACCACCGGGCAATATCAGGCCATCCAGGAGGAAGCCGCCGCCCTCATCCGGGAGCTGGGATATGAGCCGGTGTTTACCCACAAAGGCGGCGTGCTGGCCGACCTGGGGGGCGAGGGCAATCCCCTGGTGATCACCGCCCACCTGGACGATATCGGCCTCATGGTCCGGCATGTGAACGCCGACGGTACGCTGAACGTCTGCCCGGTGGGCGGGCTGTATCCCTTCTACTGTGTGACGGAAAACGTGCGGATCTACACCGCCGAGGGGCAGGTCTATACCGGCTCCGTCTGCCGCACGCCCAACTCCATCCACGTCACGGAGGACGAGCTGCGGAAGGCGCTCGGCGATTTCCGCACAAACGTCTGCGTTGTGCTGGATCAGCCGGTACACTCCGCGGAAGAAACCCGGAAGCTCGGGATCGAAACCGGGGATTATATCGCCCTGGAGCCCCGCTTCGCCTATTCCGGCGGGTATCTCAAGAGCCGCTTTGTGGACGACAAGGCCTGCGCGGCGGTGCTCTTTCACCTGATGAAGACCCTGCGGGAGGAAAAGCTCCCGCTGAATCGAAAGGTCATCGCCTATTTCGCCTGCTATGAGGAGATCGGCCACGGCACCGCCTGGCTGCCGGAAGGCGTGCGGGACGTGCTGGCCCTGGACATCGCCCCCACCGGGCCGGAGCAGAATTCCGACGAGCGGAAGGTCTCCATCTTCGTCAAGGACAGCCGCTTCCCCTATCACAGCGGCATGGTGCGGGACCTGCGCGAGGCCGCGAAGGCTGCCGGGGCGGATTATGTGACGGACATCTTCACGCCCCACTACGGCTCCGACGGGGACGGCAGCGTGCTGGCCGGCCATGATATCCGCCACGGGGCCATCGGACCCGGCACCGCCAACAGCCACGGCTATGAGCGAACCCATATCGACGGCCTGCGCAACACCTTTGAGCTGACGCTGGCCTATGTGACGCTGTAATTTCGGCGCGAAGGATCAGAAGGGCTGCGTTCCCTTATTGCGGGTTGTATTCGACGGTTTCCTGATAGGCTTTATAGGTGGTCTTGAACAGGAGTTCCCGCCGGGTTTCCCGGTTTCCCTGATACCAGACCTTCCAGGTATTCACCTCATACCCCTTGCGGCCGGTGACGGTCTTTTTGCTCTCCCCCGGAGCGAGGCTGGTGTTGATCACGTAATTCGTGCCTTCGGGCTGGGGAATCGTACGCACCAGCTCGCTCTCCAGATCGATCCGCACGTCCGAGCCCAGGCTCATGCCGTAAATGTTGACGGTCACCTTGCGCTTGTTGTATGACGCGATGATGAAGATCGGCCAGTCCGTGTTGTTTTTGAACTGAAAGTCCAGCCCCGGCCAGTTCACCGTGGCGTCGAGCCCCTTCTCAATATAGCTGGAGGGCCAGGCGTGGGGATTGCGCTCCACGATCTCCAGATCCGCCCGGGCCACCGCGTTGAACAGGGTGGAGCTGGTCTGGCAGACGCCTCCGCCCACCTCGTCCCGGCTCTGTCCCCCGGCGATGGCCGGGGCTTCTTTATATCCCTTGGCCGCCGTGCGCTCCCCCGTGGTCCGGTTAAAGGAGAAGGTTTCCCCGGGCAGCACGGTGGTGCCGCTGATGGCATTGGCGCTCAGCTGAATATTGGTATTGCGGTTATTGTTATTGGTGGTGGAGGTCGTATAGGCGGAGATCAGGCCGAAGCGGTTCATGAGCTCGGCTTTGGTCACCTCGGCCAGGATCTTTTCCGGCGTCACCCGCACTTCCTTCTGGGTCACCCCGTCATCCAGCAGCTCCGACACGGTGGCATAGAGCTGATCCGCGTCCAGCCGGGCGCCGGGGCGGTCCTCCGTGAATGTGAAGGTGGTGGTGTTAAAGTCAAAGGACTGCACCGTGCTGTTCACCGGATCCCGGTTGACATAATTCACGATTCCGTCGGTCAGGGTCCGCAGCGCCGCGTGATCATAATCCTGCACCGTGGCGAAGATCGCCGGGGATGACCGGAGAGCCGAAGCCTGGTTGATCCGCTCCTGGAAGGGGGTCGCAGCCCCGCCCGACAGCCCGGGGCGATTGGATCTCCCGCTGGCCCAGGCTTTTTCCACCGTCTCCTCTATGTTCCGGGAAACCGGCACGCGTTCGCTGTTCACGTGCCAGCTTTCATTGCCCACGGTGACCACGATATCAAAGCTGGTGTTCACCTGCTCATGCAGACTGCTCACCGCTCGGACCGCCTGCTCCCGGGTCATGCCCCCCACCTGCAGATCGTCGATATAGACGCCCTGATAGATGGTATCGGTATAGATCAGCTCTCTGCACTGATCAAAGTTCTCCTGCCGCTCCGCGTCCAGCCGGATCAGGTTGCCGTTAACAAAGGCCAGATTGGGCAGAAAACGGTACCGCAGCCCCGTCAGCTGGGGCAGCACCGCCAGCCCCAGCCCCGCCAGCAACAGCAAACAGACCACCGCCACCGCCGCCCAGGCGCCCCGATGCTTTTCCCGTCTGCGGTAGGCGGGCCGCCGGTCCCGTTCGGGCAGCGGGGACTCAAAGCGGTCAAAGTCGTCAAAAAGGGTGGACGGCGCGCCAAGGCCGTCGTTTTCCTCGTTGGAAGCGAAATATCTCCTTCTGGTTTCCCGCTCCTCCTGCCGCCGGTCATAGGCATCCCGTTCCTGCAGGCCTTCGTCCCGGCCCAGGGGCTTTTTCCCGGGCAGAGGGGCGGCAATATATTCATCGTCTCCCTCGTATAAGTCATACCGTTTCAGTTTTTTTGCCATGGTCTCCTGACGCTCCTCTGTCTATCCCTCCTGCCGGTGATTGCGGACCGGGCCCCGCAGAAGATCCCCCGTCCGGGCCCCAGGGAGGGGCATGCGGATCGTTTCCCCCGCGATGCCGAGGGTATCCAGGATTTCACCGGTCTTCTCCCGGAGAAAGGGGGCCGCCACCACCTTGCGCACGCCGGAGGCGGTCATCAGCTCCAGGGCGTCTCCGGCGAAGAACCGGTTCTTCAGCAGGAGCCGAGCCCGGCCGTCGTCGCCCTCCTCCTCCAGCACCCGGGCCAGATATTCCCGGCTCTGATAAAAGCCCTCCGCTCCGCCGGGCTTCTCCGGCGCGCCCAGCAGAAAGCCGGTGTCGCTTTCCCGGTGGCTGGCGGTTTTCAGCTCCTCCATCAGCTGCGACAGCGCAGCCTCAAAGGCTTCCTTCCCCTCCGCCAGGAGATCCAGCCCCCGGCGATAGGCCCCGGTGACCACCGCCACATAGTATTCCGTTTTCATGCGTCCTTCGATCTTCAGGCTGGAGATCCCCGCCTCGCAGAGATCGGGCAGCAGCGGCATCAGGCACAGATCCCGGGCAGAGAAAAGATAGGTGCCCCGCCCGTCTTCCGCCACCGGGTAATACTCCCCGGGACGCTTTTTTTCCATCACCGCGTATTCCCAGCGGCAGGGCTGGGCACAGGCGCCGCGGTTGGCGCTGCGCCCGGTGAGCGCGGCGGAGAGCATGCACCGGCCTGAATAGGCCATGCAGCTGGCGCCGTGCACAAAGGTTTCCAGCTGAATATCCTCCGGCGCCTTTGCCCGAAGCGCACGGATCCGGTCCAGGCTCATCTCCCGGGCCAGGATCACCCGCCGGCAGCCCAGCTCCCGGTACATTTCCACCGCGGGCAGATTCACGGTATTAGCCTGGGTGCTCACATGGAGCGGAAGCTCCGGCACCTCCCGCCGCAGCAGGCGGATGGCTCCCAGGTCCGCCACGATAGCCGCGTCCACCCCGCAAGCCAGGGCCTGCCGGGCGGCGGCGACGAAATCTTCCAGTTCGTCGTCAAAGGGAAAGCTGTTCAGCGTCACATAAAATTGCTTTCCGGCGCCGTGGGTGAGGCGCACCGCCTCCGAAAGCGCCTCCGGGTCAAAATTCCCGGCGAAGGCCCGCAGGCCAAAGCGCTTCATCCCGCCATACACAGCGTCCGCCCCGAAATGCAGGGCGGCCTTCAGGGCCTCCAGGCTGCCGGCCGGGGCAAGGAGTTCCAGCCGTTTCATCACTGGATCCCCCTGTCCGCGTCATATTTCTGCCAGGCCGGGAGATACTGTTTCACCGCCCGATCATGCTCCTCCAGGGTTCTGGAGAAATACAGTTCGCCGCTCTCCGGCTCCTTTGCGCAGAAATACAGGTACTTTTCCGCCACCATGGAAGCATCCGGATTCAGCGCCGCCTCGATCGCCTTTTGCGAGGGATTGCAGATGGGGCCCACGGGAAGGCCGGTCACCTGATAGGTATTGTAGGGACTGCTGACCGCAAGATCTCGGTCTTCCAGCGCCATCCTGCGCACGCCGGTCACATAGTGCACGGTCACGTCGCTCTCCAGCTTCATCCCGGCGGCCAGCCGGTTATGAAACACCGCGCTGACCTTCAGGAAGTCCGCTTCCTTGGCTTCCTTTTCGATCATGCTGGCCAACGTCAGCACCTGATCCATGGTCATGCCCTGCTCCGTGGCCAGTTCCTGCAGCTCCGCGGGGAAGGCCGCCTCGGTCTGGCTCAGCATCCGCCGGATAATTTCCTCCTCCGTGGCGGTGACATAGAATTCATAGGTATTCGGCGCCAGATATCCCTCCAGCACGTATTTCCGTTTTCCCGCTGTACCGGAGGCAAACACATCATCGATATAATAGTAATCCCGGAATGCCTCGCCACTGCGGCACAGCTGCAGGAAGGTGTCCGAGCTTTTCAGCACCTCGGTGCGCACCAGCCGGGCGGCAAAGTCCTCCACCGACTCGCCGGGGATCAGCGTGATATTCCGCACCAGGGGATTCCCGTCGCCCATGGTCAGCTTCTCCGCGATTTCCGTCATGGGCATGTTCTTTTTCAGCCCATAGGTCCCCACCTGGATTTTCTGCCCCATGCCGGCAAAGTCGCAGTAATATTTGAACACGGTGTGGCTGCGGATCAGCCCGGCGGATTCCAGATTGTTCGCTACCCGGCTCAAACTCTGTCCGCTGCTGATCTCAAAGGCGTACTCCGTCTCGTCTCCCGCGTCCACCGGCGCGAAAAAACTGCCGTACAGCCTGTTCCATACGGTGATGCCGATGCCCGCTACCATCACGAACACCGCCAGGCCCACCAATAGCGGGCGCAGCACGTGCCACAGCCCGCTGTACCAGTACAGGCCGTACTCCCGCTCGTCCCGCATACTGCGGTAGGTATAATCCCGATCCCTGTTCAACGCTCAGCCCTCTATTTCCGGAACCGCCATTTCCACATCCGCGGCCTCGCTCACGATCTTGAGAATATCGGCCAGGGTCTGCTGCATCCTCATTTCCGCCATCAGAAACTGGCTGACCTCCTGCTTGGAAAACAGCAGCGTTGAAATACCGGAAAAGCGCTGCTGATCCTCAAGCTCCGGGGTTCTTCCGCTCAGCGCGGACATCTGAATGGTCATCTGCAGCTTCCGATATTCCCGAATCAGCGCGGCGGTGGTTTCATCCGCCATGACGACTTTCTTCAGCTCGTGATAGGTCTTATACTCCTCACTGTCCCGGATATCCTGGGCCAGCCGGTAAGTGGATGAATAGTCCATGGGGTTCCTCCTTACAGAATGAATAACGGTCAGACAGGGATTTTGCTTCCCGCCTGACCGTTATTATAGCGTTTTGTCCGGCTTCCCGCAACCTGCCCTTCCCTCAGATGTCCAGAATAATGGGAAGGATCATCGGGTTCCGCTTGATCTTGTCGAAGATAAACCGGTGCACCTCGTCCTTGATGGTGTTCTTCAGATCCGGCCAGTGTTCCCCGTCCAGACTGTTGGTATCCAGGATTTCCCGCACCAGTTCCTGCGTCCTGTCGATGATATCCTCGTTTTCCTTCACATAGATGAAGCCCCGGGAGACGATATCCGGGCCGGAAACCACTTTTCCCTCGTCCCGGTCGATGGCGACAACCACGATCACCAGCCCGTCCTGGCTCAGGTGTTTCCGGTCCCGCAGCACCACATTCCCAACGTCGCCGACGCCAAGCCCGTCCACCAGCACACCGCCCACCGGGATCTGCTCGCCCAGGGCCAGCACCTCCTGGTTCATTTCGATCACCTGGCCCAGCTCGGGAATCACGATATTCTGGCTGGGCACGCCCATGCTCTCGGCCAGAATGGCATGCTGCCACATCATCCGGTATTCGCCGTGCACCGGGATAAAATATTTCGGCCGGATCAGCGCGTGCAGCAGCTTCAGCTCTTCCTTGCAGGCATGCCCGGAGACATGCACCTCCGCCATGGCGCTGTACACCACCTGGGCGCCCAGCCGGTACAGCTGGTTAATCACCCGGGAGATGAACCGCTCATTGCCGGGGATCGGCGTGGCCGAGATGATCACCATATCGCTCTGGCGAATCTGCAGCTTCCGGTGCTCCGCATAGGCCATCCGGGTCAGCCCCGCCATGGGCTCGCCCTGGCTGCCGGTGGTCATTACCAGAATCTCGTCGTCCGGATAGTCGTCCAGCACATCCATGTCGATCAGCCAGCCTTCGGGAATTCTCAGCTCCCCGATGCTCATGGCCACCCGGCTTACGTTCACCATGCTGCGCCCGATAAAGCACACTCTCCGCCCGTGGCGAATCGCGTTATCGATGATCATCTGCATCCGGTGGATATTGCTGGCAAACATGGCCACGATCACCCGGCCCGTGGCCTGGGCAAACATTTTTTCGAAGGTTTCGCCCACCTTCAGCTCGCTCATCGTATAGCCCGGGCGCTCCACATTGGTGGATTCGCACAGGAAGGCCAGCACCCCCTGCTCGCCGTAGTGGGCAAAGGTCTGCAGGTCGGTGATCTGCCCATCGATGGGGGTATAGTCCACCTTGAAGTCCCCGCTGCAGATCACCGTGCCCGCCGGGCAGGTGATCGCAATCGCGCAGGCGCCGGCAATCGAGTGGCTCACGTGAATAAACTGGCAGGTAAACTGGCCCAGCTGGACCACGTCCCTGGGCTGGATCACGTGCATCGGCACGCCCTCCACCCGGTATTCCTTCAGTTTCAGATCCACCAGGGCCATGGTCAGCTTCGTCCCGAAAACAGGGGCGGGAATCTGACGCAGGATATAGGGGGTCGCGCCGATGTGATCCTCATGTCCGTGGGTAAACAGAAAGCCCCGGATATGGTCTTTCTTGCCCAGCAGATAGGTAATATCCGGAATCACGAGATCCACACCCAGCATATCTTCCTTGGGAAACACACTGCCGCAGTCAACGATGATAATATCGTCTTCATACTCGAAGACATACATATTTTTGCCGATCTCGTCCACGCCACCAAGTGAAACGATCCGTAGCCTGCTGGCTTCCTTTTCCTTTGCCCTTGCGCTCACCGTGAACCTCCTTTCATCAAATCAGCATATTTTCGGAAGACAGAAAACCTTTACGGGCTTCTTTTCCTCATCTTTCAGTCCGTCAAGGATCCTTCGAACAATTGTACAGCTCATCCTGTTTTTACATTCTATCACACTTTTTGAAATCGCGCTACCCCTTACGGCACAAAATATACAGGTTTTTTTACGATCGTTTTTTTCGGACGATGTTTTCCCAAAAAACGCATGAAAAAACCGCCGCAAACGCGGCGGTCGGAAAGCAATCGGGTTCAGCAATACAGGGGATAGGAGGCCATCATGGCTTCCACCTGGATCTTCACCTGCGGCACGGCCGCTTCTCCTTCCCGAAGTACCTGGGCGATCCAGGCGGCGACCTGGGTCATTTCCTTTTCCTTCAGCCCCCGGGAGGTGGCCGCCGGGGTACCCACCCGGATCCCGCTGGTCACAAATGGGCTGCGCGTCTCGTTGGGCACGGTGTTCTTATTCACGGTGATATTCGCTTCTTCCAGCAGGGCTTCCATCATCTTGCCGGTCATCTCTGTGCCGGTGAAGTCCAGCAGCAGCAGGTGATTGTCCGTTCCGCCGGAAACCATGCGCACTCCTTCCTCCCGGAAATCGCGCTCCATGGCCTTGGCGTTCAGAATGATCTGATGCTGATAGGTGCGGAATTCCTCCTGCAACGCCTCGCCGAAGCACACGGCCTTCGCGGCGATAATGTGTTCCAGCGGGCCGCCCTGGGTGCCGGGCAAGATGGCCTTGTCGATGGCCTTCGCGTATTCCTCCCGGCACAGAATCATACCGCCCCGGGGACCGCGAAGGGTCTTATGGGTGGTGGTGGTCACAAAGTCGGCGAAGGGCACCGGGCTGGGATGTTCTCCCGCCGCCACCAGGCCCGCGATATGGGCCATATCCACCATCAGCAGAGCGCCCACCTCATCGGCGATCTCCCGCAGGGTTTTGAAATCGATGACCCGCGGATAAGCCGAAGCGCCGGCCACAATCATCTTCGGAGAGCATTCCTTCGCCAGGCGGCGTACCTCGTCATAGTCGATCATTTCCGTTTCGGAGGAAACGCCGTAGGGGACAAAGTTGAAATAGGAGCCGGACATGTTCACCGGGCTGCCGTGGGTCAGGTGGCCGCCATTGGACAGGCTCATGCCCATCACGGTGTCCCCGGGCTTAAGCATGGCGAAGTAAACGGCCATGTTGGCCTGGGCGCCGCTGTGGGGCTGCACATTGGCATGCTCGGCGCCAAAGAGCTTGCAAGCCCTGTCCCGAGCCAGATCTTCCACGATGTCCACATACTCGCAGCCGCCATAATACCGCTTGCCCGGATACCCTTCCGCATATTTGTTGGTCAGACAGGTGCCCATCGCGGCCATCACCGCGGGGGACACAAAATTCTCGCTGGCGAT
>JAILBG010000056.1:0-11086 GCA_024681215.1 Clostridiales bacterium | reverse complement strand
TGGCTTTCTTCGTCGCCTTCGCGCTGACGCGCAGCATCCGGGGCAGCAACTTGTTCCGTGGCGTTTTTTTCGTACCGAACCTGATCGGCGGCATTGTGCTGGGCTACATCTGGAAAACCATCATTGATTCCGTGCTGCCCGTCAGCATGTCCATCCAGGCCAATTACGGCTTCTGGGGCCTGATCGTGGTGCTGTGCTGGCAGCAGGTGGGCTACATGATGATCATTTACATCGCCGGCTTGCAGGCCGTGCCGGAAGACATGCTGGAAGCCGCCCGCATCGACGGGGCCAACGGGCCCAGGACCCTGTGGCACATCATCCTGCCTAACGTGATGCCCTCCATCACCATCTGCACCTTCCTCTCCCTCACCAACGGCTTTAAGCTCTACGACCAGAATATGGTGCTCACCAACGGCGCTCCCGTGCGCCGTGGCATCGGGCAGACGGAAATGCTGGCGCTGAACATCGCCAAGACCTTCTCCACCGCCAATCAGCGCGGCGTAGCCCAGGCCAAGGCCGTGCTGTTCTTCATCCTGGTCACGGCCCTGGCCCTGATCCAGCTGAGAGCCACCCGCAGAAAAGAGGTGCAGCAATGACGCAGCAGGCTTTGAAAATCAAAGGCAGCCCCACCCCCCGGGAAAAGCAGACGTCGGGAAAAATCATCCTGACGGTGCTGTTTGCCATTATCAGCCTGATCTGGATGATGCCCATCATCATCGTGCTGTACAATTCCTTTAAGGAAAACGGCTTCGTCAATTCCGAGGTGTTCGCCCTGCCGAACAAGGAGAGTTATGTGGGCTTCAGCAACTACATAAACGGCATGACCTTCGGCAACTATCCCTTCTATTATTCCGCCGGATACAGCGTGTACATCACCATCGTGTCCACCGCGCTGATCCTGTTTTGCACTTCCATGGCCGCGTGGTATATTTCCCGGGTGAACGATCTGTTTTCCAGGGTGGTCTATTACCTGTGCGTGTTTTCCATGGTGGTTCCCTTCCAGATGGTGATGTTCACCTTGGCCAATACCGCCAGGGAAGTCCACCTGGACACGCCCTGGACAATCCCGGTGATTTATCTGGGATTTGGGGCTGGGCTGGCAGTGTTCATGTTTGTGGGCTTCGTCAAATCCATTCCCATCGACATCGAGGAGGCCGCCGCTATTGACGGCTGCACCCCCATTCGCACCTTTTTCAGCGTGGTTTTCCCCATGATGAAGCCCACCCTCATTTCCGTGGGCGTGCTGGAAATCATGTGGGTGTGGAACGACTATCTTCTGCCCTACCTGGTGCTGGACCAGACCAAGTACAAGACGATCCCCATCCACATTCAGTATCTGCAGGGCAGCTACGGCCGGGTGGACCTGGGCGCGACGATGGCGCTGATCATGCTGAGCCTCCTGCCCATCATTATTTTCTATCTGGCCTGCCAGAAGCACATCATCAAAGGCGTGGCCGCCGGGGCCGTGAAGGGCTGACACGCCGGAATGAAGGGCTGACACACCGGAATATAAAAGCATTCACACACAAAAACGCCGCCCAGGACAACACGAGCTCATACGGGCAAAGCCCGAAGTCTCGTTTCCTGGGTGACGTTTTCATATTTGGCGGAAGCAAAGTGCAAAATGGATTCCTGAGCAGTATGAACTGATGAAATAATATTTTGTTGCGATAGACGATTATTCTGGTCCGCAATCATCTGAATTAATCCACAAGCGTTGTCAGCGGGAAACCTTTGTCTTTTTCGCTCTCATACACTTTGGAATCGAATAACGTGAAATCTACGCCGTTTCCCTCAGCAGGATGTCCCCGCCGCACATTTTGCATTTCAAAATCGCCATCTTTTGTCACCTCAAAACAGATATTAAAATTATATTTTATGGGAAAGGAGCCTGAGTAATGATTACCGTAAGGCTTTCCAGGCCATGAGAAATCGGGTTTTGTGCCAATTTTGTGCCAAAAACCCCAAAAAACGCTCCTCCATGCTGCAAAAGGAAAACCCGGAAGCCTTGATTTACAAGGCTTCCGGGCTCCATGGAGCATAGGAGACTCGAACTCCTGACCCCAACACTGCCAGTGTTGTGCGCTACCAACTGCGCTAATGCCCCGTTTCGCTGCCCGGCATTTCCCGGACGCGAAAGTTATTTTATCATGACACAGGCGATTTGTAAAGGGGTAAAAGCAAAAAATCCGGTAAAATTTTGCGGCGGGGCCAATCGCAGGCCGATCACGCCAGGGTGGCCGCCATGACGGCCTTGATGGTGTGCATGCGGTTTTCCGCTTCGTCAAATACGATGGACTGGGGCCCTTCAAACACCTCGTCCGTCACTTCCATGGCTGTGAGGCCGTATTTTTCGTGGATCTTCTCGCCGATCCCGGTGTTCAGATCATGGAAGGAGGGCAGGCAGTGCATGAAGCGGCACTGTTCCCCGGCGGCGGCCATCAGCCGCTCCGTCACCTGGTAGGGCTTCAGATCGTTGATCCGCTCGGCCCAGACCGCGTCCGGCTCGCCCATGGAAACCCACACGTCGGTATAGATCACGTCCGCTCCCCGCACGGCGGAGGCGGGATCGGGATCAAATTTCAGCGTCGCCCCGGTTTCCGCGGCGATGGCCTGACATTCCGCGATCAGCGCCGGGTCCGGAAAGTATTTTTCCGGGGCGCAGGCCACGAAATGCAGCCCCATTTTCGCGCAGCCCACCATCAGGGAATTCCCCATGTTGTACCGGGCATCCCCCATATACACCAGCTTTCTGCCCTTCAAAGCGCCGAAATGCTCCCGGATCGTCAGGAAATCCGCCAGGATCTGGGTGGGATGGAATTCGTTGGTGAGGCCGTTCCAGACGGGCACTCCGGCATATTTCGCCAGGGTGTCCACGATCTCCTGGCCGAAGCCCCGGTATTCGATGCCGTCGTACATCCGCCCCAGCACCCGGGCGGTGTCCGCGATGCTTTCCTTTTTCCCGATCTGGGAACCCGCGGGATCCAGATACGTGGGGTGCATGCCCAGGTCCGCCGCCGCCACCTCGAAGGCGCAGCGGGTGCGGGTGCTGGTCTTTTCAAAAATCAGCGCCACGTTCTTTCCCTCGCACAGCCGATGCGGGATCCCCGCTTTCTTTTTTTGCTTCAGTTCCGCCGCGAGATCCAGCAGCTGCCCGATCTCCTCCGGGGTAAAATCCAACAGTTTGAGAAAATGCCGGCCTTTCAGCGACATGGGAACACCTCCGAATGAATAAATACGCATGTATTATACAATCAAATTGCTGTTTTGTCAACCGTGCTTTTGCATTTATTTGATTCTGGTTGCAGAAATATTCTGTAATATGTATAAATATAAATTCCCCTCCGCCGACGCGGAGGGGAGAAAGGAAACTGCGCGTTTTTTCAGAACACTTCGTATTCCCCGGACGCCTCCGCAAAGGACCCGGGCAGGGCGGAGAGACCCCGGTGGGCGCCCAGGTAATCGCTGTCAAAGGTGATGGCGCTGCCGTCGGGGTTTTCAAAGCGCTGCTCCGGCTCGAAGGCGCGGCCCAGGATATCGCTGGTAACGATGCCGTCGGCAAAGTCCTTGATATAGGAATACACGTTGGTTTTCAGGACGTACCTGCCGTCCTTTTCCACAAGCTCCACCTTGGGCCGTGCCCGGCGGTTCACCAGGCTGTGCCGTTCATGCTTGCAGACGGTGGCCCCGGCGAAATAGGCGTTGCCCTCCACCCACACGGGGAGGTGGCCGAAGTGATACGGCGCCAGGGCGCCCATGTCCGGCTCCCGGTCCATCATGAAATGGCTGATCCATTCGTCGTAGGTGGGGAAGATATCGAAGGGCGCGGTACCCACGACCTCGTAAGCCGCGTCCGTGGGCTTGCGCTTCTTATCGGTGACGGGATAGTGCTGAATGAAAATATTGTTATAGATCCGGTCGTCCCCGTGAAGGATGGTCATGAACCCGGCCACTTCCGTGCGGTGGCGGATGTGATAGGGGGTGTACCGGGGCTCCCGCTGGCCGTTAACGATGCTGTCCACCCCGGAATTGATCAGGGAGAAGCTGCCCAGCACCAGGTTGTGCACCACGGCGATGCCCTCGCTGGGGATGGTGATGCTCACCGGGGACAGAAGCAGGTTGTTGTCGATCAGGGTGGGGCCGTGGCCCACCTCGATGAACACGTCGGTGGAGAACATGGCGCCCTGGGCATGGGGCCGGCCCGCGGGGGGCGTGTTATCGTGCATCAGGTTCTGGCTGATCCGCGCGCCCTGGGCCTGCCAGTCGCACCACACGCCCATGATGCAGTGGTGGATATGGTTGCGGCGGATGGTGACGTCGATAGCGGCGTGCAGCTTGATGCCCGCGGTTTCCGCGCCGCCCAGCTGCTGGGAATTGCAGATATCGTGGATGTGGCAGTCCTCGATGGTGGAAAACACGCCGCCCATGCGGCCCACGATGCCCGTCTGCTCGCAGTGGTGCACCTCGCAGCGGCGAATGATATGGCCGCCCACTTTTTCCTTCAGCCATCCGTGATACTGGCCCCGGCACACGGCGTCCCGCTCCATCTGGGTGGGGGATTTGACATGCTTATGGTAGAAATACATGTCGTTTTCCTCATCCCGGTATTTGCCCAGGGAAATGCCGCAGCATTTGCTGTTGCTGATCTCGCAGTCCTCGATGATCCAGCCCCGGCTCCAGTGGGGGCCGATCATGCCGTCCTGGTAAGCGGCAGGCGGCGCCCAGGTGGTGGCCGCCTTGTCGATTTTGAAGCCGCTGACGGTGATATAGCCCACCCGGGTCTTTTCCGGCATGAAGCAGTTGCGCCGCACGGTGATCTCCACCTTTTCGGCGTTGGGATCGCGGCCCTGGAAGTTGGCGTAGAGCACGGTTTCGTTCCCGTCCTGCTCGGTGTACCACAGATACCGGGCGTCCTCCTGATTCCAGGCGCAGGGATCGGGCTGGCCCGCCAGGCATTCCTCCAGGGTGACGGTTTCATACATCATCCGGTCGTTGAGGAACACCGCCCCCGTGTGGCGCACCGTGGGCGCGAAATACCAGTCGCCGCAGACAAAGGTGGTATAGGGATTGTACGCCCCGAACACGCCGTTGCCGACCCGGTTCACCCATACGTTTCCTTCGTATTGTTTCCAGCCGGTCAGGATCTCCGCGCCGGTGATCACCGCGCCCCGGATCTTTTCGCTGCGGTATACGATGCGCTTGTCCTCCGTGCCGGCATTCCGGGGGTTCACATACTCCCGGTAGACGCCGGGGGCCACGATGATCTCGTCTCCGGGCCGGGCGATTTTCGCCGCGTCGCCGATGCGGCGGAAGGGCATTTCCCGGCTGCCGTTCCCGTCCCGGGAAGCGGCGGCGTTCACATAATACTGCATGGCATGGCTCCTTTCTCAGTCTTCCACGGCCTTGAGCACCGTGGCGGTGCGGGAAGGCAGGTACAGCCGCACGTGGGGGCCTTCCAGCTCGGGATCCAGGGCGCTGACCCGGTCGTGATGCACCCGGCCGAAGCCGCCGTACCAGTAATCGTCGGTGGAGAAGAGCACCTGGTACTCCTTCGCCTGGCTGACGGGGATGGGATAATCGGTATAGCTGTTCACAGGATCAAAATTGAATACGAACAGCAGCCCCGCCCGCTCGAAGGCGATCACATGCTGATCCTCGTGGATCCACCGCAGCTCGGGATAGGCCTCGCTGAACAGATGCGCGTCCCGGGCGGTCCTAATCATATCCTGGTCGAACTTGTTCAGGTACTGGTATTTCAGATCGGGGTTCTTCATCAGGCTCCACTGGCGGCGGCAGTAATGATAGCTGTTGTTGTTGCCGGGCCGGGGAAAATCGATCCATTCGGGATGGCCGAATTCGTTGCCCATGAAGTTGAGATACCCGGTGCCGCCGGCGGCCAGGGTGAGCAGACGGATCATTTTATGCAGCGCGATGGCCCGGTCGATGACCAGGGTGTGGGTGTCCTTCTCCATCTGATCGTACATGGCGGCGTCGGCAAAGCGGAAAATCATCGTCTTGTCGCCCACCAGGGCCTGGTCGTGGCTTTCCACATAGGCGATGGTGGGGGCGTTGCGGAAGGTGAGCTCCTTCCAGATCATATCCAGCCGCCAGTCCTCATCCCTGTAATCCTTCGCCAGGCGGATCCACAGATCCGGCAGCCCCATGCCCAGCCGGTAATCGAACCCGATGCCGCCGTCCTTCACCGGCTCGCACATGCCGGGCATGCCGCTCATGTCCTCGGCGATGGTGAGCGCCCGGGGGTTCACCTGGCGGATCAGCTCGTTGGCCAATTGCAGGTAAGTGACGGATTCCACGTCGGTATTCATGGTGAAATAGGTATCCAGCGAGGAGAAGGCCACCCCCAGGCCGTGATCGTGGTACAGCATGGAGGTGACGCCGTCGAAGCGGAAGCCGTCGAAGTGGAATTCCTCCATCCAGTATTTCAGATTGCTCAGCAGGAAATGCAGCACCTCGGGCTTGTCGTAATTGAAGCACTTGGTGCCCCAGGCGCTGTGATCGCCCCTTCCGCCCTCGTGGAAGAACTGGTAGGAGGTGCCGTCGAAGAGGTTGATGCCCTCCAGGGTGTTGGGGCAGGCGTGGGAGTGCACCACGTCCAGCAGCACCCGGATGCCCATTTCGTGGGCCTTGTTGATCAGGTAGCGCAGCTCGTCCGGCGTGCCGAAGCGGGAGGAGGGAGCGTAGAAATTGCTCACCTGATAGCCGAAGGAGGCGTAGAAGGGATGCTCCATGATGGCCATGAGCTGCACCGTGTTGTACCCGCCCTCCTTCACGTGGGGCAGCACGTTATCCGCAAATTCGGTGTAGGTGGCGGTGCGGTATTCCTCCGTGGCCATGCCCACGTGGGCCTCGTAGATCAGCGGCGGCTCGTCCAGGACAAAATCCTTGTCCGTCCAGGGATATTTCTCCGTATCGTCCTGCACCTCGCAGCACCAGCTGCCGTTCTGCCAGTCCTGCACCGCCCGGCGGGTATAGAGGGGCAGATGCTGGGAAAGATGATCGCCGTTCTTCACGATGGTCATGACCTTGCTGTCGTGGCGCAGGGTCTCCCCCGGCAGGAACACCTCCCAGCAGCCGTTTTCCCGCCGCTCCAGGGGCGTGTCGATCCAGTGCCAGTCATTGAAATCCCCCGTCAGGAACACCTGATCCGCCCCCGGCGCCCATTCCCGGTACACCCAGCCGTCCTTCAGGCGGTGAAACCCGAAATATTTGTGGGCGTTGGCAAAGCTGTTCAGCGTTTTTCCCCGGGGCAGCAGCTGGCGCTTCTTGGCCCTGTACAGATCCATCCGCAGCTTCAAATCGCTCTCATAGGGGCGCAGTTCGGGGTGGGTTTTGAGAATACCCAGCATGGCGCGATCCTCCTTCTTATGCGGCCGCCGCCTTCCGGCGGCGCGCCGGCGCTTGACATATCATTTCTTTCTGGGATCTATTATACAGTATCCGCGCCTCAAACGCCAGATGAAAACGCAAAATTTTTCCACAAAAAAACAGCGGACGCAGGCGAAAGCCGTCTGTCCGCCGGGGAAGCGCGCATCGCCCAAGGATCACGGGGCGGGCTGAAAGCGCTTGATCTGCTTGCGGAACTGGCTGGGCGACGTGCCCACCAGCTTGTTGAATATCCGCAGGAAATTGGAATAATCGTTGAAGCCGCACTGATACGCGATGGCGTTCAGGCTCAGATCGGTCTGCATCATCTGGCGAGCCAGCATCACCCGGCGGTACAGGATATAGTCATACACGCTGCGGTTGGTGAATTTGGTGAATTCGTGGCTCAGATAGCTGACGCTGATGCCGAACTGCTTGGCCAGCTGATCGATGCGCAGGGGCTGAGTATAATTGCTGTTGATATAGGTGAGCACGTCCTGGATGACGCTGTTGGAGATCACGCTGCCCGTCACGTCCTGGCTCTGGCGGATGCCGTGGCAGAGGGTATTGAGGAAGTCGATCAGGATGCCGCAGCAGGTGAATTGCTCCAGGGGATCCTCCTGGTCGGCGGCCTGCAGCCTGCGGAGCTGATCGGCGCAGGTTTCCGCCTCGGCGGAGCTGAGCTGGAAGGTGTACAGGCCCCGGGACGTGTAGCTGCGGAAAAAGCCGTCCAGATCGATCTTCCCGCAGCCCAGGGTCCTGAGAGATTCCAGGGAAAGGTTGAGGTACGCCCGCTCGTAATTCCTCAGCTCCGTGACGCTGGAAAGGCCGTGCATGGAAAAAGGCGGGATAATGAATATCTGGTACGGCTTGAGCAGATACAGGCTGTTGTCCAGCCCGAAATACTGCCCGCCGTGGACGTGCATATAGAATTCATAGAAATCATGGCAATGGTATTCCGTGATTTCCTTCCGTTCGGACCGGGAATAGAACGCCTCGTACACCCGGCCTTTTTCCATGGTGGTGAGCGCCGCGTTTCTCTGGCTGATGGATGGATCCATGTCGGTTTGCTCCTTTCAGCGCCTGGGGGAAAGAAAGTGCAGGATTCGCACAAAAATGAGCATTTTCTGTGTGGAAACCGGGAAGATAGGCATGGTATACTAAGCGCAGCAGATGAGAAGAACCTGCGGACGGCCCTCGGGCCGCCGAGGCAGGAAGAAAGGAAGATGACAGGATGATCCGAATCGCGATCGTTGGCACCGGCGGCATCTCCCACGCCCACATCCAGGCGTACCTCAAATTCCCGGAGCGCTGCCGCATCGCCGCGCTGGTGGATATCGTGCCTGGCAAGGCCCAGCGGGTGAAGGAGCAGTACGGCCTGGACGCGGAGGTGTTTGAGGACCACCGGGACATGCTGGGAATGGAGATCGACCTGGTGGACGTGTGCACCCCGCCCTTCGTCCACGCCGAAATCAGCATCAACGCCCTGCGCAGCGGGAAAAACGTGGTGTGCGAAAAGCCCATGGCCGCGTCCCTGGAGGAGTGCGATCAGATGCTCCGCGCCCGGGACGAAAGCGGGAAAAAGCTCTCCATCATCGCTCAGAACCGTTTCCGCAAGCCCATCAGGGATCTGAAGGCCCTGCTGGACAGCGGCATCGCCGGGCCCGTGCGCCACGCCCAGATCGACTCCCTTTGGTTCCGGGGCCACAGCTACTACGACCTGTGGTGGCGGGGCACCTGGGAAAAGGAGGGCGGCGGCTGCACACTGAACCACGCCGTGCACCACATCGACATGCTGGGGTGGATGATGGGCCTGCCCAAGCGGGTCACCAGCGTGCTGGCGAACACCGCCCACGACAACGCCGAGGTGGAGGATCTGAGCGTCTCCGTGCTGGAGTATCCCGGCGCGCTGGCCACGGTGACGGCTTCTGTGGTGCACCACGGGGAGGACCAGCGCCTGGTGTTCCAGTGCGAAAAGGCCAAGATCGCCGCACCCTGGGAGGTGTTCGCTTCCCAGCCCCAGCCCAACGGCTTCCCGATCCCGCAGTCCGATCCCGCCTTTGAGAAGCAGGCGGAGGATTTCCTCTCCTCCCTGCCGCCCCTGCCCTGGGAAATGCACGTGGGCCAGTTGGAAAACGTGCTTTCGGCCCTGGAAAACGGCACGGACGTGGCCATCACCGGGGAGGATGGCCGCCGCACCATCGAGCTGATTACCGCCATCTACAAGGCCGGCGCCCAGCACGCCCCGGCGGAGCTGCCCCTGCGGACGGACGATCCATTATACACCGTCGCGGGCATCCGCGCAGCCATGCCCCACTTCCACGAGAAGACGGCGTCCGTGCAGGAATTCGACGGAGAGATCAGCTTCGGCGGTTTCGGAAGGAAGGAAAGCAAATGAACGTATCCGACGGCATGAATTACGCCCCCAAGGGAAAGCCCCGGCCGGTGGTGAAGCCCGGCGAATTCGTATTCTCCGCCGTGCGGCTGGATCACGGCCACATCTACGGCATGTGCAACGGCCTCACCGAAGCGGGCGGCACCCTCAAATACGTGTGGGATCCGGACCCCGCCAAGGTGGCGTCGTTCCTCCGGGCCTTCCCCCAGGCCCGGCCCGCCCGCAGCGAGGAGGAAGCCCTCTCCGACGGGGAAACCCATCTCATCGCCGGCGCCGCCGTCACCAGCGAGCGCTGCGCCCTGGGCCTGCGCGCCATGGACGCGGGGAAGGATTACTTCACCGACAAGGCGCCCTTCACCACCCTGGACCAGCTGGCCGCCGCCCGGAAAAAGACGGCGGAGACCGGAAAAAAATACATGGTCTATTACGCCGAGCGGCTCCACGACGAAGGCTCGCTTTTGGCGGGGTATATGGTGGAGCAGGGAGAGATCGGCAGGGTGATCGCCGTGAACGGCTTCGGCCCTCACCGTCTGGGCGCTCCGGGCCGCCCCGCCTGGTTCTTTGAAAGGGAAAAATACGGCGGCATCCTGTGCGATATCGGCAGCCATCAGATCGAGCAGTTCCTCACCTACGCCGGGGAGGAGGACGCCGCGGTGACCGCCAGCCGCGTGGGCAATTATAATCATCCGGAATATCCCGAGCTGGAGGATTTCGGCGACTGCATGCTGGTGGGCAAGAACGGGGCCACCCACTATTTCCGGGTGGATTGGTTCACCCCGGACGGGCTGCGCACCTGGGGCGACGGGAGGCTGTTCATCCTGGGCACCGAGGGCTTCATCGAGGTGCGCAAGTACGTGAATCTGGCTTCCGATCAGCCCTGCGGCGGCCACGTGTTTCTGGCCAACGGGAAGGGCGAAACCTATGTGAACGCCGTGGGCGTTACCGGTTATCCCTTCTTCGGCCAGCTGATCCTGGACTGCCTGAACCGCACCGAGAACGCCATGACCCAGGCGCATGCCTTCAAGGCGGCGGAGCTGTGCGTGAAGGCGCAAATGCAGGCCCTGGAGCTGACGGGCCGGAAGTAAACCTCATCCATATCCCCGCGCCTCCGCCGCGCTTGACGGAGGCGCGTTTTTTATGCTATCCTTAACGTGCAGTTCCCTGCGAGGAGTGAATGAACCATGTCTGAACCGGCGCTATCCAGCATCAAGGGCATCGGCCCGGCGCGCCTCAAGGCCTTCCACGAGGCCGGCATCGACACCGTGCGCGACCTGCTGGCCTGCCTGCCCCGGGAATCCCGGGACCTCA
>JAILBG010000051.1:0-2686 GCA_024681215.1 Clostridiales bacterium | reverse complement strand
CGTCCGCGGCGGGGATTTTGCCGGCGGCGAGCAAAAAACTACGTTCCCAGCCCCGGCACGCCGTTCATATGATCGAGCACGAACTGAATAAACAGCCGCACGCCGGTTTCCATGCCGCTCTCGTCCACGTCCCAGTCGCAGGTGTGGGCGGGCTTGTTGAAGCCCTTTTCATCGCTGCGCAGGCCCAGGCCGAAAAGCAGGCCGGGCTTTTTCTGTTCGTAATAGGCAAAATCCTCTCCGCCGGGGGACGGCTCCAGGGGCAGGCAGAAGCCCGGCCCGCCCACTTTTTCGGCGCTTTTCACAAAGGCTTCGTACAGGTGGGCGTCATTGTAAGCCGGGGGCAGGGGATCGTCGGAAAATTCCAGTTCATAGTCCCCCCGCATGTCCTCGCACACGGTTTTGACCAGGCGCGCCACCCGCTCTCTGGCCCAGGCCATGGTGCTTTCCCGAAAGCAACGCACGCTGCCGGACATTTCGCAGCGGTCGGCGTTGGCGGAGATGGTGGTTCCCGCGTGCATGGTGCAGACGGAAAAAACCACGGTGTCAAAGGGGTCGGTTTCCCGGGAAAGCATCAGCTGGATGCCGTCGTAAATCTTCACCGCCATGGCCAGGGCGTCGACGCCCCGGTGGGGGGAGGCCACATGCACGGCCCGGCCCTTGGTGACGATTTTGAAGCGGGCGGTGGAAGCGTTGGTGATGCCCGCGCGGCAGGAGGGCCGCGGCGTGGGATCGTTGCAGTTCACGTGGCACATGATGATGCAGTCGATATCGTCCATCACGCCGTGTTCGCACATGGTGCGGGCGCCGCTGGGCCGGGTTTCCTCGCTGGGCTGGAAAATCAGCCGCACCCGGCAGGTCAGCTGATCCCGGATGGCGTACAGGGCCTTGCAGGCTCCGATGAGCATGGCGGTGTGGGTATCGTGGCCGCAGGCGTGCATCACGCCGGGATTCTGAGAGCGGTAAGGCTTATCCTCGTTCTTTTCCTGAATGGGCAGGGCGTCCATATCCCCCCGGATGCCGATGGTGAAGCCCGTCTTTTCCGGGTTCACCGTCGCCACGATGGTGTTCCGCCCGTATTTTTCAAACTCATAGGGAATGCCGACAGCGTCCAGCTCCCGGCGCACCAGGGCCGTGGTGCGGTCCAGATCCCAGCCCAGCTCAGGGTGCATGTGCAGCTCCCGCCGCACGCGCACCAGCAGATCCTGATCCACAAAACAATGCAGCGCGTCGGTCATGATTTTTGCTCCCCTTTCATGGCTCCGGCCAGCTTTTCGCCCAGGTCCCGGCCCAGCCGTTCCGCCTCGCCCCGCAGGGTGGGGATGCGGCGGTAGAGGTAAAAGGCGTCCCGGGAGGCGTAGGAGCCTCGGTCGTAATCATCCATGGTGGGCAGATAGCCTAACATTTCTTCCGCGCAGCCTAAAACCAGGGCGCGGGGATCCTTCAGCGCCTGCCGGATCAGCATGCCGGTGAGGGTGTAGCCCTCGAAGGGCAGCGCGGCGATGGGCACGCCGCCCAAAAGCAGATAGCGGACGTGGAACGCTTCTTCCGTTTTTGCGGCGTCATAGCTTTCCAGCATTTCCCGCTCCCAGGCCCGGGCGACCCGGCCGCCCCCCGGCGGATCGGTTTCTTGTTCGTTGGCCTGATCGGCCAGGCGGCGTATATCCTCCGGCGTTAAGGACTGAAGGCGCAGGCGGGCTTCCGCCTGACCGCCGCGCACCGTGGGGGGCAGGGATACGCCCTCGCCGCGCAGCCCTTCGCAAATCGCCGCGGCGAAGCCCGCCAGCCGGGCGGGGCGTTCGTCCTTTCCGCAGCGGATGGGGTCGATATCGCCGCACAGGCCGTTCAGATACAGGGCCTGACAGCCCATTTCCTCGAAATTCGCGCATACCCTGCCGGGATAGTCGGCGGAAATGGCCCGGATATTGCCCCGGCATACCGCGTGACAGGCGTAGGAAGCCAGGACCATGGGCGGGGCGTTCTGCCTGCCGATGCGGAAAAAGCGCGTCTGATCATCCACCGGATTGTCCGCGCAGGCCCGGTTATAGGCCCAGGGATGGCTGATCGCGCTTTGAAAAAAACGTAATTCCGTGATTTCCGCCAGATCGTCCAGGGCGGCGCGGCAGGCGGCGGCGATTTTGTCCGCCACCGTGGAGGTATAAGCGGGGTCCGTTTCGCCGCAGCCCCCGTGGTACTTCATGGCCGGGCCGGTGTGGGTGTGGATGCTGACAAAAATCAGGTGATCGGGGGAAAGAGCACGGTCCCGCTTCAAAGCGTTTTCCGCGTCCCGCACCATATCCCGGCTCAGGCCCAGGCAATCGCAGGAAACCAGGATATACCGCTCTCCCGCCTGCTCAAAGGCCGCCGCCCGCACAAAAAGCGGGTCCAGCACCCGGTCCGCCGTGCGGTGCAGATAATAGCCATAGCCCGCCAGTTCCACCCCTAAAGGCGGGGTGATTTCCACTTTCCCGAATCCCGCGCGCATTTGCTCATCTCCTTACAGGGCCGGAATGCGGCCTTTGTACTTTTGCAGAAACGCGGCGTTGATGGCGTCGCCGCCGTCGATGTTGCTGGAGGCGAAGTATTCGATATCCCGCCCCCGTTCCCGGGCGATTTCCTCCACCCGGCACACGATGGCCTGGAGCAGCGCCGCGCCCACCGCCGTGGACGTGGGCCCCACCATGCGCCC
>JAILBG010000046.1:0-44115 GCA_024681215.1 Clostridiales bacterium | reverse complement strand
GACGATGATCACTATCTATGATTATGTGGACAGTCATGTGCGGGTGCTGGAGCAGATGTTCCGGAAAAGGCTCCGGGCCTACAGGAAGATCGGCTATTCCGTCTCTGAACAGCCCGATATGGTCCAGGATGATACCCATGGGATCTTTGGAGAACGGGAGATCCAGGAATTCTTCGAGCAGGACATAACGAGTGTCAGGAAGGAACTGATCATTGCAAGCCCCGGACTCAACCGGGAACGTGTACAGTGGATGCTGGACCTGCTGCCGGCTCTATATGAACGCAATGTGCGTGTTTCAGTCTGCACGCTGGCTGCAGGCCAATACCCCGAAGCCCAGCAGGAAACGGCCGCATTGCTGATTCAAATGCTGAAGAGTCATGGGATATGGATATCAGAATCTCCTCAGCTCCATGAGCATTTCGCAGTGATCGACCGCCGGATCGTCTGGTACGGCAGTGCAAATCTCCTCTCACGGACCCGGGAAGAGGATGATATGATCCGGCTGCTCGATGCAGAAGTGGCCGAAATGCTGCTGACGGCAGTGGAAGACAAACGAGTGAGCAGTTCTTCACGTTCGCATGACGGGTCAGAAGGTGGCGATATCGGGAATGCAGACACGTGATCGAACCTCTTGCTGCTGCTCTGTTATTGCAGTATAATAGCTATGCGGAATAATCCCATCCGCCGCAGCAGCCAGCCTCCCTGTTATCACCCTGATAACAAAATGATAGCCGGAGGCCGTAGAGGCAGAGGAATAGGAAGACCACAGAGAATCAGAGCAACAGACTGGACGATGACGCATAGAAATTATACGAAACGCGTTAGGTCTTGAAGAGTGGGAATAATGACTGAATAAGAGAAAACACTTACACGGCTATAGAAACGTGAACGTACGGCCCGGTCCGGCGATCATCCGAAAAAGCGGATGGACGCCGCCGGGCCGTATGTTACGTCCAAAAACGGAAGGACACTGTAAAACGGTTTCAGAACCGCATAAAAACATCTATCATCTTGTCGAAAACAAAGGGATGATGTATAATTATTCCGACGGGATGATCCGCAGCGTGAACGGTTTTTTTCAGCGTGAAAAAAGCGCCGTGCCGGTCGGATCAGATGCATCAAACGCAGTATCAGGATGCACCGGCAAACAGGGAATTGACAAAAAACCATGAAAAAAGAAAGGATCCTGCCCATGAAAAAAACAGCGATCTGTTTCCTGGCGCTGATCGCGCTTCTTGCGATGAGCTGCAATGCGTTTGCAAAAGAAACGACTTCCACCATCATGATCTATCTGTGCGGATCGGACATGCAGGATGCGGCCTGCGAGGATCTGTACGAGATGGCGGACGTGGATATGGGCGAAAACGTGAACCTGCTGGTGCTGGCCGGCGGATCGTCTGACTGGGATATCGACGATCTTGAGGGCGGCGCGCTGAATTTCATGTCCATCCGGGACGGGTACATTGAGGAATTGGAAAACTGGGGCCGCGGATCCATGGGCAGCGCGGATACGCTGGCAAGGTTCATCCGGTACGGCCTGACGGAATACCCGGCGGACAGGACCGTGCTGATCCTGTGGGATCACGGATGCGGATCGGAAGGCGGCATCTGCTTTGATGAAACGGCGGATGACGACGGGCTGAGCATCGTGGAGATCAGCGACGCGCTGCAGAACGTGCGTAGCGTGGTCCCGGGCTATTCCATCGACATTTTCGGCTGCGACGCCTGCATGATGGCCACCTATGAAATGGCCGCCATGCTCGCCAGCCATCCCATCGGCTATTTCGTTGCCAGCGAAGAACTGGAGCCGGGGACCGGATGGTATTATACCGGCTGGATGGATATGCTGGCGGAGGACCCGTCCATGTCCAATGAAGACCTGTGCAAGGCCATCATCGATACCTTCATGGAGGACGGGCTGGCCAACGAGCCGGACGATTATCTGACCCTCAGCGCCGTTTCTCTTTCCGGTTTCGGCGCGCTGCAGAACAGCATGGAACGGTTTGCCGCCGTAATGACCAGCCAGATCCGGGAAGGGAATCTTTCCGCTGTCCGCCGGGGACGCAGCCGCCTGTACACCTTCGGCTCCTTCGACGACGGCAGCTGGGACATGGTGGATCTGGGCGCGGCGCTGGATGCGTTTGCGCAGTTCGATCCTAAGAACGCCGCCGAAGCGAAAAAATGTCTATCCGGCGTGGTGGTTGCCTGCGCCCAGACGGACAACCTGGATGATTGCAGCGGACTTTCCATTCTGATTCCCCAGGATACGACGGATGATTTTGACGAATACAAGGACGGAATGAATATTTCCGGGATCATCCCGAACTGGGTGGGCTTTGTCAACGATTATTCCTCCATGCTGCAGGGAGAAAGCTATCATTTTTCCGCCCAGGGCACCAGCCAGATCGCTTCGTCTTCCGGTTTTTCGGAAAGTTTCGTTCCCATGTTTTCGTCCTTCAGCGGCTGGTCCTGGGATGAGGAAGAGGAATGCTACGAGGAAACCGACGTCGATGAAATCACCGTCACCGATACCGATCATGGCTTCACGGCAGTCCTTTCGCAGGAAGACCTTCAGTATCTGGATTATGTGGAGGGCATGCTCCTGATCGATCTGAGCGATGATGAAATGGAATGCTACGTGGACCTGGGCACCATGCAGAATAACCTCATCAACTGGAAGACCGGCGCGGTATGCAGCCTGTTTGACGGGTCTTGGCCTACGCTGGACGGTCAGATCGTTCCCATGTACGATCAAACGAATAACGAGCACAGCCGGCGCAGCCTGATCCCGGTGAAGCTGAATGGCCAGTACACTTATCTGGTGGTGGTTTTCCCGGCCGGCGGCACGGAAGGCAGGATCATCGGCGCGAACGCCGGTTACGATGACAACGGCCTTCCGATCCGCTCCGTCACCCGGCTGCAGCCCGGCGATGAAATCATCCCGATCTATGATCTATATTATGCGGAGGAGGATGATGAGGAGCTGCAGGAATCCGAGTACGAGGGCGATCCCATCATCTGGCGGGAAGGCATGACGGTGACTTATGAAGACCTGTATGACGAAGATGAGCCCATGAACATGGTTTTCTGCTTTGTGTTCAACGATATCTTCGGCGAGGACACCATGAGCGAGCTTGTTTTCTTCGAGCTTTGACGCTCCCGGCGCGTGCCGGAAAGGGCTGACTGTTTTTCCCGGACAGTCAGTCCTTTTTTTGCGGAGGAATTGATCGGGCGGTACGGATTTGATATAATGGCCGGGAAGGATAATCAGCCCGGGGAAAAAGCGCATAATAAGCAACGGCGGGACACGCGGAATGCCGCCGGCTCCCGGGAATAAAAAACTAAGACGGAGAAAAGCATGAACGTATTTGATATCATCGGCCCGGTCATGATCGGGCCGTCCAGCTCCCATACCGCGGGGGCGGTGCGCCTGGGGCGGGTGGCGAACAAGCTGATAGACGGCAGGGTGCTTGCCAAAGTGGAAATCACGCTGTCCGGCTCCTTCGCCAGGACCTTCAAGGGCCACGGAACGGACCGGGCGCTGCTTGCCGGGATCATGGGATTCCACAGCTATTCCCCGGAAATACGGGATGCATTGGACATTGCCAAGGAACGGGGGATCGGGTTTTCATTCATCCGGGAAGATATCCGGGACGCGCATCCCAACACGGCGCGCATCCGCTATTTTCTGGAAAGCGGCGAGGAGGGCGTCATGCAGGGCGCCAGCGTGGGGGGCGGGAACATCCTGGTCACGCAGATCAACGGCATGCAGGTGAGCATCACCGGCGAAAACAGCACCATTCTGGTGATGCATCGGGACAAGCCCGGCGTCATCGCCGCCGTGACCCAGCTGATGCATTTCGAATACGCGGACCTGAATATTTCTAATTTTCATTTGTCCCGGCAGAAGAAAGGCGGCGAAGCCATCATGACCATCGAGATCGACGGCCAGCCGCCGGAGGAGCTGATTTCAGAGATCCGGAAGATCGAACATGTAACCAACGCCATTCTGATCCGCAGGATCTGAGGGAGGGATCGGGATATGCTGAAATATGAATCCATCGGGGAACTGGTCCGGGAAGCGGAAAGCAGAAATATAAAAATCAGCGAAGCGGTGCTCGCCGATCAGGCGGAAGCCATGGAAAAGACGCCGCTGGAGCTGTATGAAAAAATGGAAATGGACTTTATGGTCATGGCGGAAGCAGTAAAAACGGGGCAGAGGGAGGATCAAACGTCGATGTCCGGCCTGACCGGCGGAGAAGGCCATAAAATGAAGGTTTATGCGGAAGAAAAGGGCGGCCTGTGCGGATCGTTCATGAGCCGGGCCGTGTCCCGCGCCCTGGCGGTAGCGGGCTGCAACGCTTCCATGGGCCGGATCGTGGCGGCACCCACGGCGGGCAGCTGCGGCATACTGCCCGGCTGCCTGGTATCCCTGTGGGAGGACAGGGGCTTTGATCTGCACGATATCGTCATGTCCATGTTTACCGCCGGCGCGGTCGGCATGGTCATCGCCCACCGCGCTGGCATTTCCGGCGCTCAGGGCGGTTGCCAGGCGGAATGCGGCAGCGCCTCCGCCATGGCCGCTGCGGCGCTGGTGGAGCTGATGGGCGGTGCCCCGGCCCGGTGCGCGGACGCCGTCGCCATTGCCATTGCCAATCAGTTGGGGCTTGTGTGCGATCCGGTGGCCGGGCTGGTTGAGATCCCCTGCATCAAGCGGAACGTATCGGGCCTGATGATCGCATTTTCCAGCGCGGATCTGGCGCTGGCGGGGATCGAAGCGAAGATCCCGGCGGACGAATGCCTGGACGCCATGCGCAGCGTGGGGGACAGCATGGCCGGATCCCTAAAGGAAACGGCCCGGGGCGGCCTGGCGGCGACGCCCACGGGAATGCGGCTGCAAAAACAGATTTTCGGCGATCCTGCGGAGGAGGACATACGCTGAGGAATCGGGCCCTTTACTTGATTTTACCGGCCGTTTCGATTATACTGATAGAGGCTGCAGCGCATTTATATGCGTAAACACCCGGTATGAACGGAATAGCGGAAAGGATTCATCCATGAAACGAATTTTAGCATTATGCCTGGCCCTGATTCTGCCGTGCTGCGCCGCGTGGGGCGAGACCGTCGCTTTCGGCGGCGTATCGTTTGACAGAAACGCCGCGTATATCGATTTGGGCGACCGTGCGGTGGGGGAAAAGGAATTCGGCGGATTCATTTCCTTTCTCAAGGAATTCCCCAATCTGCAAAGGGTGGATATGTTTGCCACGCAGATCGACCGCTACGGCGTGCAGAAGCTGGAAGAAGCCCTGCCGGGCGTTGCCTTCGGCTGGACGCTGCAGCTGATGAAATACAAGGACAAGCACATCGTCCGCACCGACGCGGAATACTTTTCCACCCTCCACGGCGTATGCCCCAACCACGGCAACAATGATTTCGTGCTGATGAAGTACTGCACAAATCTCAAGGCGCTGGACCTGGGGCATAACGACTTAACTGACCTTTCCTTCCTTTTGAACATGCCGCACCTGCGGGTGCTGATCTTAGGCGAAAACCCGAACCTGAAGAATATTGAGCCCCTTTCCGAGCTCCGGGAGCTGGAATACCTGGAGCTGTTCACCTGCGCGTTCACGGACATCACGCCGCTGACCAAGCTTCCGAACCTGATGGATCTGAACCTGGCCAACAACAAGGTCCGTGACTGGCGGCCTCTGATGGAAATAAAGCAGTTGAAACGGCTGTGGATCTCGGGGATGTGCGCCAGGGAAATGACGGCGGCGGAACGGGAAGAACTGCAGAACGCCCTGCCGGACACCAAGATCGTTTTCGACGGGGAGCCCACGCAGAACGGCTGGCGCTACATTTCAAACAACCCCCAGGTGATGGACCCGCATTATGAAGCCATCGCCGAAATGGCCAAAACGAATGCCTATATCCCCTTTGCGGATTCCGTTCCCGAGGCCGAAGAAGAGAATGCGCAGGCCGATCCATAAAAATGCTGTCTGCCCGCGGAACAACGAAACGGGCAAGGCGGCATAAAGAGCCGACGGCGGCGATTCCACGGAGAAAACGCCGCGTTCACTTGATTTATCGGGCTTATGCGAATATAATAGGAAACGTGGTTCAAAGCGGGTTTTCCGGCATGAAAAGCCGATCCGTCGGCTTTTCGCACCGCATACGTTCAGAAAACGGATCATGAATGAGGAGTACGGTATGAAACTGCTGACTTGCGTTGTGCCCTGCTATAACTCGGCGGCGTATATGGAGCGGGCGGTGGACTCCCTGCTTTCCGGCGGGGAGGAAATGGAGATCCTGATCGTCAACGACGGCTCCAAGGATGCCACGGGCGAAATCGCCGACCGGCTGGCCAAAGAGCATCCCGGCGTGGTGTTCGCCCATCATCAGGAAAACGGCGGGCACGGCTCCGCCATCAATTACGGCATCCAGAACGGCACCGGGCTGTTTTTCAAGGTGCTGGATTCCGACGACCGGGTGATCAAGGAAAACATGCCCGGGCTCATGGACCTGCTGCGGGGGATAGCCGGGTCGGATCAGGCGCCGGATATGATCATGCACGATTACGTGTACGACAATCCGGACAGGGAAAACGTATTCACCGTCAGCTACCGGGGAAGGATGAAGCCGGATACCGCGGTCACCTGGGAGGAAACGCGGCCCTTCCATATCTGGAACCAGTTCATTATTCACTGCCTGATTTACAGGACCCAATTCCTCCGGGATATCGGCCTCAAGCTGCCGGAGCACATTTTCTACGACGATAATATTTATATTTACCGGCCGCTGGCGCATACCAAACGGATCCTGTATCATCCGCACACGCTGTACGGCTATTATGTGGGCCGGAGCGATCAGTCCGTCAACGATAAAGTCATTCTGAGCCGGCTGGATCAGGTGACCTCCATCGCCAAGCAGATGATTACTTCCTACAAAATGGAAGAATTGAATAAGCTGCCGAAGCATCTGAAACAGCATATGATCAATAATTGCTGCGGGCAGCTGTTTACCACCAGTTCCCTGCAATTCATTCAGAACGATGATGTCAGCCGGGCCATGAACAAGGATCTGTGGGATACCATCCGGAATTATGATCCGGAGCTTTACCGCGCCCTGCGGCGGAACCCGCTGGGCCGAATGACGTGCCTGCCGGGGCGGCTGGGCCAGCTGATCCTGATCGGCATGTATCGGTTTGGACAGAAGCTGATGCATTTCAAGGCGAAATAAAAACGTTATTTTCCGCAATAACCTCTTTTATAACGCAGGAAAGGGGACCGATCCATGCAGCAGGCGGTTTTGCAAAGACAAAAAAAACCAAAAAGCAATCTGAAATACAGCCTGTTGCTCTGCGCTGTTGGGATCGCGCTGAATTTTGTCGGGGCGCAGGCCGCGCTGCTGTTTGATCTTCCGCTGTATCTCGACAACGTCGGCACCCTCTTGACCGCTTCTCTGGGCGGCTATGTGCCCGGCATCATCGTGGGCTATCTGACCAACCTGATCAACGGTATTATCAGCCACGATACGGTCTATTACGGCGTGCTGACGGTGATGATCGCGGTAAGCGCCACGGCGTTCAAGCGGAAGGGCTGGTTCCAAAAACCGCTTACGTCGGCGGCGTCCGTGCTTGTTTTCGCGCTCATCGGCGGCGCCCTGGGCAGCGTGCTTACCTGGTTTTTATACGGCATGGAATTCGGCCAGGGGCTCGGCGGGCCCATCGCGCAGAAGCTGTATGACACGGGGGCGTTCAGCCCATTTGCTGCCCAGCTGTGCGGGGATTTCCTGCTGGACGTTTTTGATAAAAGCATCGTTTGCATCATCGCTTCGCTGATCGCGCAGTTCATTCCGGAAAAACTGCTTCCGCGCTTCAAGCTGCGCGCCTGGCAGCAGACCCCGCTGCACGGGGACGACAGGCGGAGCGCCCGCAGGATGAAAACGAGGGGAGTGTCCCTGCGGGGAAAGATCATGTCGCTGGTCTGCGTGATCATGGTGCTGATCGCGCTTGTGACCATCGGGATCTCCCACAAAATCTTCCGGGAATCCATGATGCAGAGCCAATCCGAAATGGGCCGCGGCGTCACCGGGCTCATCGAGGGCAGCTTCGATGCGGACAGAGTGGATGAATACATGAAGGACGGCGCCAATGCGCCGGGCTATGCGGATACCATCCAACGGATGCGGGAGATCCGGGAAAGTTCCGAGGATATCGTGTATGTGTACGTTTACCAGATCCGGGAAGACGGCTGCTACGTGGTGTTTGATCCGGATGTGGACGCAACTTCAGCCGACCAGAAGGAAGAATTCAGCACAGCGTTCCTGCCTTACGTGCCTGCCCTGCTCCGGGGAGAGGAGATCGATCCAATCGTTTCCAACGAGGAATACGGCTGGCTGCTTTCCGTATACAGGCCCGTGAAAAACAGCGAAGGCGAATGCGTATGCTATGCGTGCGTGGATCTTTCCATGCAGCAGATGAAAACCGATGAATACAGCTTCCTTGCCAAGGCCGTTTCTCTTTTCGTGGCGTTTTTCGTGGTGATCCTGACGCTGGGCTTCTGGCTGGCGGAATACCGCATCATCCTGCCCATCAATTCCATGGCCATCGCTGCCAGCGGCTTTGCTTATGACAGCAGCACCGGCCGGGAAGAAAGCGTGAAAAGGCTGGAAGATCTGAACATTCATACGGGCGACGAGATCGAAAACCTGTACAGCGCCATCACAAAAATGTCCTCGGATACGGTCCGCTATATTGCCGACGTGCACAACAAAAGCGAAACCATCGCCCGGATGCAGGATAATCTGATCACGGTGCTGGCGGACATGGTGGAAAGCCGCGACAAATATACGGGCCATCACGTGAAATGCACCGCGGAATATGCGTCCATCATCATGCGCAGGCTGCGGGAAAAGGGCATCTACACCGATCAGCTGACGGATGAATTCATCCGGAACATGATCCATTCCGCCCCGCTGCACGACGTGGGCAAGATCAGGATTTCGGACGTGCTGCTCAATAAGCCCGGAAAGCTGACGGACGAAGAATTTGAAAAAATGAAGCTGCACACCGTAGAAGGGAAAAAAATCATCGCCAAGGCGGCCCTGGCCAACGACGACGGGGATACCTTCCTCAAAGAAGCGGAAAACCTGGCGCTGTACCATCATGAGCGCTGGGACGGAACTGGTTATCCCCAGCAGGTCAAGGGCGATCAGATTCCCCTGTCCGCCCGGATCATGGCGGTGGCCGACGTGTTCGACGCGCTGGTTTCCAAACGGAGCTATAAGGAAGGCTATTCGGTGGAAAAGTCCATGGGCATCATCCGGGAAGGCATGGGCACGCATTTCGATCCCAACGTGGCCCAGGCGTTCCTGGACGCGGAGGACGAAGTGCGCGCCGTGGTGCAGGAATACAGCCGGCGAACGGAAAACTGATCCGGCAAAAGGCCGGATTGAACGCATCAAGGAGGAAGCATGGGCAGACGCAGGGCGGACGCGCTGGCGCAGCGCGTCGCTTTATCGGGGCTGCTGATCGCCATGATGCTGGTGCTGGGTTATGTGGAAAGCCAGATTCCCGCCGTCACCGGTATCCCGGGGATCAAGCTGGGGCTTTCCAACGGCGTGCTCATTTTTGCCGTTTACATGCTGGATCTGCCCACCGCATGGATCCTGATGGTGCTCAAGGTCACGCTGTCGGGGCTGCTGTTCAGCGGGTTTTCCGGCATGATGTACGCCATGGCCGGCGGCGTTGTGAGCCTGGCGGCCATGACGCTGCTTTCCAGGGTCAAGGGCATCCACCCCGTCACCGTCAGCATTGTGGGGGGCGTATCCCACAACGTGGCCCAGGTGGCCGTGGCCATGCTGCTGTTTCAGACGAAGCAGCTGCTGTTCTATATGGCGATGCTGATGATCGCCGGCATGATCTGCGGCGCGTTGACGGGGGTCTGCGCCACGGCGGTGATGAGGCATCTGAAAAAGAAACCGGGCATGAACAAAGCCGGGGCGGATTGAAGGCCCCGGCTTTTTTGCTGATATGGCGGTTTATGCTTCCCCGGCGTACTGATCGTAGTATTCTTCCCGGGTGATCAGGGTTTTGCGGGGCTTGGAGCCCTCCGAATGGCTGATGACGCCGCGCTTCTCCATTTCGTCGATCAGCCGGCCTGCCCGGGCGTAGCCCACCCGCAGACGGCGCTGGAGCATGCTGGTGGACGTCTGGCCGTCCTCCACGGCCATTTCGATGGCCTGCCGCAGCAGATCGCCGAAGGAGCCGTCGCCGCCGCCATTGCCGCCGGGCGCGTCGTCCAGGCCGCCGATCTCGTCGGCGGCGTTTTCTTTGCCCACGTTCTCCAGGTGATCGGCGATGTTCGGATCGTAATTGGTCTGATACCGACTGGCGATGTATTCCGTAACGGCGTTCACCTCGTCGTCGCTGACGAAGCAGCCCTGCACGCGGATGGGGGAGGTGCCGGTGGGCTTATAGAGCATATCGCCCTTGCCCATCAGCTTTTCAGCGCCGTTGATATCAATGATGGTGCGGCTGTCCGTGCCGGAGGAAACGGCGAAGGCGATGCGGCTGGGGATATTGTTCTTGATGACGCCGGTAATAACGTCCACGGAAGGCCGCTGGGTGGCCAGCACCATATAAATGCCGGCGGCCCGGGCCAGGGCGGCCAGGCGGCGGATGGATTCTTCCACGTCCTTGCGGCAAACCTCCATCAGATCCGCCATTTCGTCGATGATCACCACGATATTGGGCAGCACCTGATCCGTGCCCTGATTGACTTTGTTGTAGCCCGCCAGATTCCGCACGTTCTGGGCGCTGAATTTGCCGTAGCGTTCCAGCATTTCCTGCACCACCCAGGAAAGCGCCCCCGCCGCTTTCCGGGGATCGGAAACCACCGGCACCAGCAGATGCGGGATGCCGTTGTAAACGCTGAGCTCCACCTGCTTGGGGTCCACCATGATCAGGCGCACCTGATCCGGCGAGGTACGGTACAGCAGGGAGCAGACGATGGAATTGATGCAGACGGATTTGCCGCTGCCGGTGGCGCCTGCGATCAGCAGATGCGGCATCTTGCTCAGATCGCACAGCACCGGGGAGCCGGCGATATCCTTGCCCAGGGCCACCAGAAGGGGAGAGGGGTTGTTCTGCATTTCCGGGCTGTCCAGCACTTCCCGGAGGAATACGGGGCTGACCACCTGGTTGGGCACCTCGATGCCGATGTAATTGGTGCCCTGGATGGGCGCTTCCACGCGGACGTGCTGGGTCTTTAATTCCAGAGCCAGGTTATCCGCCGTATTGGATACGCGGCTCACCTTCACCCCCGGGGCGATCTGGATGGCGAACCGGGTGATGGCGGGGCCGTGCATGATCTGCTTCACTTCGGAATCCACCCCGAAGGAATGCAGCGTGGTTTCGATCACCTGGGCCCGGCGTTCGTCCTCCTGTCCGGCGTCCGCCTGCGGAATGTGCCTAGGCTCCTTCAGCAGCCGGATGGGCGGGGCCTGATAAGGAACGTTTAAGCCCATGGAGCCTTGCTTCACCGTGGGCGCGGAGGTGCCGTCCAGCTTGGCGCCGGGCAGGGTATGTTTGGTTTCGGATACGGGCTTAATGGGGATCCTTTCCTCCGTGATGGGCATGACGGGATCGGTATAGACCGGTTTTGGCTGGCTGCTTACGGTTTTATGCTCGGCCAGCGGCTTATTATTGATTTCCTTTGTTTTCTGCCGGACCTTCTCGGCCCAGGAATCGGAAGAAGCGGGCTTGGGCGCGGCGACGGGCGCCGCGGCGGGACGCGCGATTTCCTGGATCAACTGCGGGGGGACCTGCCCCGCCTTGTTTTCCGCCAGCCTGCGAACAGGCTTGGCCGGCTGCTTTTCGTTTTCATCCCAGGGAAGATCGTCCTCCATATCGTCCAGCGCCTGGGAAACAGGCTGCACGGGAGCCACGGGCTTTGCGACAGGCTTTGCGGCAGGCGCAGGCAATACCGGTGTCGGAGCCGGGCGCTGAAGGGGCTTTGTAGGTTGGGCATTTGTCTGCCGTGGCTCCGCGGCGGGCTTTGCGGCGGGCGCAGGCGTCTTTTGCTGCTCGCTGTTCATGGCGCTGCGGATGCGGTCCAGGAAGGAAGGCTTTTCCTGACGGACGGTCTGTTCATAGGTCGCAGGCGCGGCCGAAGGGGCGAAATGCGTCGGCGGCTGCTGGGAATAAGGCTCTTCATACAGATCGGGCTGAACGGGATAAAAGCCGTCCTCCGCCTCCTGCATGGGGATGGGCGCGCCGGCAGGCTGCGCATCGTAAATAGGCGATTGATAGTCATAGGTGTCCGGCACTGTCGGCGAGGAAGGCGCCTGGGGCGCTGCCGCTTCCCGATAGCCGGCGGCCGGCCTGGCGTTCCCGGCGGCGTTCTGTCCGGCGGCTTTTCCGGCGCGGCGCTTTTCCCGGAAATCGGAAAACCTGCGCACCGTTTCGCCGGGATTGAAGCGGAACAGGACGAACAAAAGCACGATAATGGAAAAAGCTACCAGCAGCGCCGCGCCGATCTGCGTCAGGATTTTCCACAGCGGATAGGCGATCAGCATGCCGATCAGCCCGCCGGCGTTGTTGTTTCTCAGTTCGTGATTCAGATAAGAAGCATAGCCGGTGGGATCGGGGTATCCGCTGTTCCTGTTCTGCACGCCCACGTAATCCAGATAAGCGGCCTGCCCGCTGCGGCCCAGCAGGGTGAAGATCACCAGCACCAGGATGTACAGGCAGAAAACGATCGTATAATTGCGCAGGGAAACGCGATGCCGGGTGGAAATGAGCAGCATGGCCCCGCCCGCGATCAAAAGAACGGGAAAACCGGGGCAGAAGATGCCGCACAGCCCCAATAATGCCTGGCGAAGCTGGAAGAGCACCGTGCTGCCCGTGTTCAGATACAGTGAAAACAGCCAGGCGATCCCCAACGTGATCAGGGCGACGCCCAGGGCGATATACAGCGCCGCTCCCCGGCCGGTGGTGGCGGGGGCGGACTGGGCTTTGTTTTTCTTGGCGGTTGCTGTACTCATGCTTTCATTTACTCCGGATTCAATCTGTATTTATGCTTTGCCTGATATACTGCACGGTGCCGTTTTCATCGGCGTACAGGGTGCAGACGATGGGCGTGTCGGCTTGGTCAAAACGATATTCCGCGGCTTCGCCGGGGCAGACAAGATACATTTCGGCAGCGTCCGCATCCACGGAATAAGCGGCATCCGGCTCGCGGCCCAGCAGGTTTATCGCATCGGCAAGGGAGGTAAAGCCGGTTTTCAGATCGCCGTACTCGAAACGGCTGGTCAGCAGACCGGTATAAACCTTTTCCTCCTCATCGCTCAGCAGCAGCGTGCCGCGGTAATCGGCGTCCTCCGGTTCATAGCACGCGCCGCCGGGATAATAGCCGGGATCGGCGGCGGGAGGGTATTCCTTGAGCACCCAGGAAAGCGGGCTGCCCAAGAGATAAGTGGATCGATCGGTCAGGCCCAGATGGCCGGAGGAAAGGAGATACAGCAGGTTATCCTGCCGCTGGACATCGTCGATCCTGGATTGGAAGGTCCGGTAAGGCATATGGGCCAGGATCCCATCCTCCGTCAGATCCAGATAATCCTCCAGTTCGCAGTAGCGGAAGCTGACGGCGCCGGAACGGCCGGAGAGGAAGGAAAGCTGGTCCGCTTCGTAAAGGATGGAAATATGGTTCAGCTGATCCAGCCAGAAGCGGTCGAAGGGAACGGGAAAAAGCTGATTGTTTTCCAGATAAGTGGAAAGCGCAGGCTCCACGTTCTCTTCCAGATAGGTTTCGATGAAGGCCTTCGCCCCCTCCGGATCGAAAAAAAGCTGATCGAAGGTCACTTCCTCGCCGGTGAGGAGATCGAAGGTCATGGGGTAATAGATCTGCCCCGGCCGGCCCCGCAGCATTTTCCCCTCCGCGCTGAACAGGATGGAAACGTAGCGGTCAAAGCCCTCGATATTTTTTGCTTCGGCATCCACAAATCCGGTCATGGTGAGCCTGTAATTCATCCGCAGCCCCACGCTTCCCATCTGAAAGGCGGGCAGCAGATTCACGTAATCCTGTATGCGGGCTTTTTCCAGGATCGCGCGGTTGATCTTTTCCAGGGACGGGGCCAAGGCCGGATCATCCGACACGAATTCGGGATAGCGCACGAAGCACTCATGCATGATTTCAGGATCATCAGGATCGGGGATCACCGCCGGGCCCGTTTCTTCATGCACATTCACCGCGACGGAAAGGCCTGCAGGCAGAGCGGCTTCCGCCGATGCGGGAGAAATCACGGCGAAGAAAACGAGCAGACAGGCAAGAGCGATGCTCAGGTGTTTCATGGTGAATACCTCCACTTCTCCAGTATATCTCATTTCCCGTCTTTTTTCAAGCTGCCCAGCAGGATGGGCTGCATCTGCGCTCCCGCCAAAGCGGCGGCGAGGGCCTCCGGGATTCTTTCAAAATCCGCCACCAGGGAACGGGGCTTTCCTGCGGGATCATCCTGACCGAAGGGCACCATATAAACGTTTCGCATAGCCAGAATCTTCCCGATGTTCTCCGCCGCCGTGCTCAATCCGTCGTTGGTGGAGGGCGCCACCAGCACCGGCCTTGCGTTGCGCAGATGAGATTTTGCGCCCAGCAGGGCGGGCGTATCGAAAATGCCGTGGGCGAATTTGCCCATGGACGCGCCGCTCATGGGCGCAATGATATAGGCGTCCAGCAGCTTTTTGGGGCCGATGGGCTCCACTTCCGGCAGCGTGGACAGCGGCGTTTTCCCCGTGATCTCCTGCAGGGTCCGCCAGACCTCGTCCCGGGGATGGAACCGCGTGTCCTCCCGGGCGGATGTGAAGGAAAGGATCGGGGTGATATCGTATCCCGATTCTTTCAGAGTGCGGATCACATGTAACACCCGGGTGAAGGTGCAGAATGAACCGGTGAGGGCAAAGCCCACGCGGGTAACGCTCATGGGCAGCTCACCTTCCTTTCAATGCAGGAAAGCAGAAGAACTGCGGCGGATTCGGGGCAGTATCTGCCGGGCAGGCCGCTTTCCAGCAGATAGCATACGCCGCTTTTTTCCGCTTCCCCCGGCGCGATCCCGTAGGGGGCGCTGGCCAGCTCCACATACAGGGAGCCGGGAGGGAGCAGCGACAGCTGCGCCGAAGTCAGAACCGTTACGGGAACGGTATTGAATACGATGCGGCACCCGGGCAGCGCGCGGCTGATCCCGGTCATGGGAATGCTGTTTTCTCCCGCCTGGGCGCGGCTTTCCGGCCTGCGGGCGGCAACGGTCACGCAAACGTCCAAGCCGCGCAGGAATTTCGTCAGCGCTTTTCCGATCCTTCCGTAGCCGATGACCAGGCATTCTGCATCCTGCAGCGCGAAAGGAACGGCGCTCATGGCGGCGTGAACGGCGCCTTCCGCGGTCAGCGTCGCATTCTTTTCCAGGAATTCGGGATCCTCCAGGATCCGGATAAGCCGCCAGCCGCGCCTGGCGGCAAGGCAGTCGAACGCCGCATCCGTGCGGCCGCAGACGACGATTTGCCCCCGGGGCAGAAGATCGGCGGCGTCTTCGCTGATCTTAGAATGGGGAAGCGGCAGGAGCACCGCATCCCAGGGGCCGTGGGACGGCAGCGTATGGCCGCGCTGCGGGGCCAGACGGCGAAGCGCCGCATCCCGTCCGGAATCCCCCTGAATCAGTAATCGCATGTTGAATCCCTCCTTGCGCACTGCGCTGTTTTCATGGTATGTGCTTTTTGCGGCAGAGGTTCATTTCCACGGCTGAAGAAATTGGGGGTGTTCAAAAGGAAAAAAATCCTGTATAATCATGCTGTTGCGTGAAAGGAGGACCGGATGTGCGGAAATTGAGATTTCTCTGCCTGGCGGCAGCTTTGCTGATGGCGTTTTTGGGCTGCATGCGCGCCCAGGCAGCCGATACGGACGCTTATGTGATGGCCGGCTACGATAATACCCAGTACAGAAAGTGGAGCGGCAATCAGTTTTTTGCCCGGATGGAAGAATGGACCGGAGTACGTTTTGAATACCGGCAGTACACGAACCTGGAGGAATGGGCAAAAGAGAAAGCATCCATGAAAGCGGACGGAGAGCTTCCGGACGTTCTTTTCAAGGCCATGCTGACCACCGAGGAGTGCATCCGTCTGCGGGATGCGGGCGTGCTGATCGACCTGAAGCCCTACCTGAATGAGGAGAACGCGCCGAACCTGTGGGCGATCCTGCAAAGCGATCCGGAGCTGATTCATGCGATCACGCTGCCGGACGGAAGCATCGCCGCGCTTCCGTTCATCAATTCCCTGCCCATGCAGAACTGCATCTGGATCAATACCACCTGGCTGAAAAGCCTGAACCTGCAGGCGCCCACAAACGCCGCGGAAATGAAAACGGTGCTCTCCGCGTTCCTGGAGCGCGATCCCAATAAAAACGGGCGAGCCGACGAGATCCCCCTCACCTTTCAGGGCCCCTTCGATCTCAAATTCCTGGCACATGCCTACGGGCTGATCGCCAACGACTACAATATTTTCGCCCGGGACGGCAAAGTGTGCTTCATGCCGCTGGAAGAGAACTACCGGGATTTCGTTGCCTGGTGCAGGGACCTGTATGAAAACCGCCTGCTGGACAAAAACGGCTTCGTGCAGCAGTCCAGGACCGTTACGGACAGCAATGCCACCCGGAGATACGGCATGATCATTACCCCGGAAATCACCGACATATACAGGACGGAATGGGCGCTGAAGGAATACGGCATCATGCTGCCCCTGGAATATAACGGGGAAAGGGTTTACCGCGATTTTTCCGGCCCGCTCCTGCGGGGAACCTTCGCCGTGACCTGCGCCTGCAAAGACCCGGAAAAAATGATCCGCTGGGTGGACCGGCTGTACTCGGAAGAAGGGGCCGTTCTTGCAAACGTCGGCAAAGAAAATGAAGATTACGTTTTCGACGGGGACGGCACCTGGCGATTGACGGAAGCCGCCGCGCAGAACAGCAGCTATTATTCCGCCCTTACGCTGATCACCGGCGGCGCAACGGCTCCCGGCACGCTGGCCACAGAATTTGAAAAGAAGTACGGCGGGGAAGGCGATCTGGTCAAGGTGCTCAGCGAGCAGGAAGCCTTCAATGCGTATACGCGCATGCCCTTTCCGTATTACAGCCTGACGGAAGAACAGGCGCAGCGCATTGCTCCTTTGCAGAACGCCATCGGCTTTTACGTGGACGAGCAGCTGGCCCGGTGGGTGCTGGGCGAGGATGAAATCAGCGACGAATCCTTTGAAGCATTTGAAAAGCATCTGAAAGAACTGGGGCTTGAGGAATTCCTGTCCTTCTGGCAGGACGTCCTGGATGAAAACCGGGGAGGGAAAGAATGAGCAGCTATTCCGATCTGCTTTCCAAAGTCAGAAGCCAGAAGGCCATGGAAAGGTTCGCGCGGCTTTACGGCAGGCGGGACGGGGAAATGACGCGGCAGATTTCCCGCTATACCGCGCTGGTCAAAAGCCACCAGGAAGCCTTTGGGGAGGATGACGCGGCTTTGTTCCTCGTCAGCGCTCCCGGAAGAACGGAGATCATCGGCAATCATACGGATCATAACCGGGGATTGGTGATGGCGGCGGCCGTGAATCTGGACTGTATCGCCTGCGTGTCGCCCCGGGCGGATCTAAAAGCGATCCTCTACAGCCGGGGATATCCGGCCGTCGAAATCGATTTAGACGATCTGGAGAAAAAGCCCGAAGAAGCGGGCACGTCCGCGGCGCTGGTGCGGGGCGTGGCCCGGGGCATGCGGGACAACGGATTCCGGCTGGGCGGCTTCAGCGCCGTGGTGACCAGCGACGTGCTGGGAGGCAGCGGGCTGTCCTCCTCCGCGGCGTACGAGGTAATGGTATGCGCCGTTCTTGACGCGCTGTACAACGGCTTTACCATGGACAGCACCCTGCGGGCGAAGATTTCCCAGTATGCGGAAAACGAGTACTTCGGCAAGCCCTCCGGGCTGATGGATCAGATGGCCTGCTCCACCGGCGGACTGGTGGCCATTGATTTTCGGAATGAGCCTGCGGTCACGCCGCTGTCCTTCTCCTTTCAGGAGGCGGGCTATTCCCTGGTGGTGGTCAACACAGGCGGCAGCCATGACAACCTGACGGCGGAATACGCGTCCATCCGCAGCGAAATGGAAGCGGTGGCGGCGCATTTCGGAAAACAGGTGCTCCGGGAAGTAAGGCCGGAGCAGATGATGCAGGCAATCAACGAAATCAGAAAAACCGCCGGAGAGCGCGCCGTCCTGCGCGCCATGCATTTCTATGATGAAAACCGGCGCGTAAAGCAGATGATCTCCGCCGTTCGTGAAGGAAACGCGGATCAGATCCTGAAATACATGATCGAATCCGGCGAAAGCAGCTGGATGCTGCTGCAGAACGTCTATCCCGCGGGGCCCGTGCAGCCCATGGCGCTGGCGCTGGAACTGGCTTCCGGCATGCTGAAGGGCCGCGGGGCCTGGCGGGTGCACGGCGGCGGCTTTGCGGGGACCACGCTGAACGCGGTGCCCAATGGGATGACGGAGGAATTCGTGGCCCGGATGGAGAGCGTATTCGGGGAAAAGAGCTGCTTCATCCTGGATGTGCGGCCGGAAGGCGCGGCAGTGGTGCTGGGGAGCGAAGAAGAATGATAGGGCGCACGGGAGGAACAGAATGTCGGAATTGATAGGAGTGCTGGGCAGCGCCGGGATGCTTGCGCTGATCGGGACGCTGATCCTGTCATTCCTTCGCAAGATCGGCGCGGTCAAGCAAGATTCGTTCCGGGCGTTCATCCGTATCTGCCTGTGGACGGCCTTTACAGGCGCCGGGTACGTGCTGTTCATGCTGCTGTGCCGGAAGACGATATTCGGGGATCTGACCGGAGACGCGCTGCGCGCCCTGGGCGGCGGATACCTGCGCGATGCGCTGGACGGCCTGGAAACGCCGGGATTTGCCCGGCCGCTTACGGGCCTTATGTCCTGGGCCGGCCATGGGATCGGAAAAGTGGTTTTCGGCCAATACCGTCTGGGCGGATTTTTGCTTTCATTCCTGTGCACGGCGTCGGCGTGCCTGATTTTTTACGGAAGACTGAAAAAGATATTCGGGGATCAGGCGGCGGAGGACGGCTGCTTCCTTCTTTTGTGCGATCCCTGCGCGGTTTTTTTCTTTTTTCCCTGCGGCGTGCCGCTGGCGCTGCTTATCGTATGCACCGTGTTTTCCCTGGCGGCATGCCGGGCGAAGGCCCGTACGATCCGTTACAGCCGCAGCCTGTACGGCTGGATCCAGGCGCTGTCAGCGTGCCTGTCCGCGGCGATGGCCTGCGCCGTCGCTTTGGGCCGGATCGGTTAGGAGGCGGGAAAAATGAAAAAAAACACGCCCCGCCTGCGGACCTGGATCTGCCTGTTCGTTTCTTCGCTTGGTATCCATTATCTGATGCTGCTTTTGTCCTCCGTGCTGCTGCTGGAGCCGTTTTCCCTTTCCGGCCTGTGGGAAATGACGGTGCGCCGGCTGACGGAGCCGGGGGACGCCACCCGGTATCTGGATATTGCCGTGAACGGCTACGTTTCTTCCGGGGAAAACGCCATCAATCTGGTGTTTTTTCCGCTGTATCCCTATCTGATCCGGGGCGTGGGCTGGATCACCGGCAATCCGGCGCTTTCCGGCGTTCTGATCTCGCAGGTGTGCAGCGGGGCCGCGTCCGTGGTGCTGTATGAACTGATCCTTTTGGACGCGGATCAGCGCAGCGCCTGGGACGGAGTGCTGCTGATGGCGCTTTATCCGTTTTCCGTGTTCGTGCTGGGCGTATTTTCTGAAGGGCTGTTCCTGCTGACGACGCTATTGTGCCTGTACGGGATCCGGAAGCGCCGCTTCCTGTGGGCGGGCGTCGCGGGCTTCCTTTCGGCCCTGTGCCGCATTCAGGGGATGCTGCTGCTGCTCCCGGCGCTGTGCGAGCTTCTTTTGCTGCGTATCGGGCCGGAGAAACGGCGTTTCCGCCCCGGTGACCTTGCGGTGCTGCTGATCCCGGCGGGCTTTGGCATCTATCTTGGAATCAATTACGCGCTCCATGGGAACTGCTTTCAGTTCCTCCGGTACGAGGCGGATGCGCCCTGGTACCAGAGCACGAAATGGATCGGGGAAAACCTGCGGACGCAGTACGGCTTGGCGCAGCAGTATCCTGGATTGGCGGAAATCATCTATTGGCCCCAGATCGCGCTGTACTTTCTCGTGCTGGGGATCCTGTTCCTGGGGCTGTATAAAAAAGAACGCATCTCGTATCTGCTGTACGGCGGCGCTTATCTGGGCTTCTGCTATCTGTCCGGATGGATGATCAGCGGGGGGCGGTATATGCTCTGCTGCGTGCCTGTATATATCATCCTGTCCAAAACGAAGGACGGAACCGCACGAAAACTGCTTCTCTTTGCCGCGGCGCTTCTGTGCTTCGCTTACAGCCTGTTCTACTACCGTGCCCACGCCATCATGTGATTCGGGGAGGATATTGATTTGATCACACATTCCGCACAGGAGACCCGAAAGCTGGGCATGCGGCTGGCAAAGCGCCTGCGCAGCGGGGACACGGTGCTGCTGGAAGGGGAAATGGGCGCCGGGAAAAGCGAGCTGGCCCGGGGCATCGCCCGGGGCCTGGGCATCAGCGGACCCGTGCCAAGCCCGTCCTTTACCATTCTGAACGCTTACGACGAAGGCAGCATCCCCCTGTACCATTTTGACTGGTACCGCATCGAGGACGCTGCGGAAATCGCCGAAATGGGCTTTGAGGAAATGCTGGGCGGCGACGGGATCGCTTTGATCGAATGGAGCGAACGGGGAAAAGAATTCCTGCCCGAAAGAGCGCTCAGGATCACGATCCGTTCCCTGGGCGGGGACGACCGGGAAATCACGTGCCGGCCGCTGGGCGGGTTTGAATTTGAGGAGGAATGGATGCAATGATCCTTTTCTGCATGGATACGTCGGGCCCAGTGGCCGGAGTGGCGCTGATGGAGGACGGCGCGGTCCGCTATGAAGCCATGGCGGTGAACCGGCTCACCCATTCCCGCTCCATCCTGCCCATGACGGAAGATGCGTATGAGAAGACGGGATTAAAGATAGAGGACACGGATTATTTCGCCGTCGTTTCAGGTCCAGGCTCCTTTACTGGCGTGCGTATCGGCGTCAGCACTGTGAAGGGCCTTGTCCATGCGCTGCATAAGCCCTGCATCGCGGTGGACGCCCTGGAAGCGATGGCCCGGGGATGTATCCTGTTTGACGGCGTGATCTGCCCGATCCAGGACGCCCGGGCAGGGCAGGTATACGGCGCGGCGTTCCGCGGAGGGACGGGAGAAAGACTGCTTCAGGATGAACCCGTCAGGCTGGAAGAATATATCGAAAAAGTTTCGGCCCTGGGGGATCGGCTGCTGTTCCTGGGCGACGGGATGCCCGTGCACCGGGAAAGGATCGCGGAACTGCTCCCGGGAAAAGCGCGGTTCGCTCCGCCGCACCTTGCGTATCTACGCCCGGCATCGGCGGCGGCGCTGGCATGGGAACGTCGGCAGGACGCCGTTGAATTCCGGAAGCTGAGCCCGTTGTACCTGCGTCCGCCCCAAGTGGAAAGGCAGAAGAATCTGAAGGAGCGGAACGATGGCTGATTTTGTCATCCGACGCATGACGGAAGCGGACGTGGACGGCGTGTTCGCCGTTGAAACCGCCTCCTTTCCCAAGCCCTGGACCCGGGAGGATTTCGTCCGGGAAATGACGGTGAACGTATGCGCCCGCTATCTGGTGGCGGAAACGGACGGGAAGATCGCCGGGTTTGCCGGGGCGTGGATCGTTCTGGACGAAGCCCATGTGACCAATATCGCCGTGCTGCCGGAATACAGGGGGCGGGGGATCGGAATGGCGCTGACGGAAAGCCTGCTTCAGTACGCGTCGAATCTGGGCGTGGTATACGCCACATTGGAAGTGCGCAGGAGCAATGAAGCGGCAAAGCGGATGTACCGGGCGGCGGGCTTTGAATACGTTGGCGTACGGAAACGGTATTACGAGGACAACGGAGAAGACGCCCTGATCTACTGCTGTCAGCGCATGCCGGAAGCGCAGGCGGATTTTTCCGAGGAGGAAACCCTCCATCCGGAAGCATGAATGCAAAAACGCAAAAGAAAATGTGAAAAAAAGCTTGCAATCCTGGAGCGGAATGTGGTATACTGCTCCTGTTGCAATGACGGGCGGTCCGCTGCGGGCTGAAAAATGCCGCGCATGAACGTCTATGAGGGAAGGAGGACACCAACCAATGAGCGAAATTATCCGTTCAATCGAGCAGGCGCAGCTCCGTACCGATCTGCCGGACTTCAACGTGGGCGATACGCTCCGCGTATACGTGAAGGTTGTGGAAGGCAGCCGCGAACGTCTTCAGGCGTTCGAGGGTACTGTGATCGCGAAGCGCAACGGCAGCAGCCGGGAAACCTTTACCGTCCGCCGCGTGTCTTATGGCATCGGCGTGGAACGTACATTCCCGCTGCATTCTCCCCGCGTGGATCACATCGAGGTCATCCGCCGCGGCAAGGTCCGCCGGGCAAAGCTGTATTATCTGCGCAATCTGCAGGGCAAGGCCGCCAAGATCAAGGAGGCCGGACGCCGCTGAGAAAGAAAGCCATCCCGTACGGGGTGGCTTTTTTGTGTGTTTTTCTTTGGGATCCAATCGCTTTCGATTGATTTTTGATGCGGTTTATTATATAGTAATTCCTGATAAAACGTCCTGCGAAGGAGGCGGCGGTATGATCAGATGCGGAATCATTGGCTGCGGGAATATGGGCGGCGCCATGCTGCGGCAAATGCTGAAAGCGGGGGTATTTGCGCAGGATGAGATCTGCGCGGCGGACAAGAGCGAAGAAATCCTGAAAAAGCTGCGGGAAGAAACCGGCGTCACGGTCACGGACGACAACGCGCAGGCCGCTGCAGCGCCGCTATTGATCCTGGCGCTGAAGCCGCAGTACATGGAAAGCGCGCTGTCGCCTGTGGCAAAGCACATCAGAAAGGACGCCCTGATCGTATCCATCGCCGCGGGGTATGATCTGAATAAGCTGCGCAGGCTGATCGGCAACAGCGAGGCCCACATCGTCCGGGTCATGCCCAACACCCCTGCCATGGTAGGCGCGGGGGTCATGGCGGCGTGCAGGAGCGAACAGGTGACGGAGGATGAATGGGCGCGCGTCGGAAAGATCCTGGCGGCCATGGGCCTGATGATCGAAGTGACGGAAGGGCAGATGGACGCCGTGACGGGAATGAGCGGCTCATCTCCCGCATTCGTGTTTATGTTTATGGAAGCGCTGGCGGACGCCGGCGTGCGCGGCGGGCTGGCCCGAAAGGACGCCCGGAAAATGGCCGCCCAGGTCATTCTGGGCTGCGGAAAGCTGGCCCTGGAAACGGGAATGCACCCGGGGCAGCTCAAGGATATGGTCACATCCCCGGCCGGCACCACCATCGAAGGGGTGGCCGCGCTGGAGAAGCGGGGCTTCCGCGGCGCGGTGATGGAGGCGGTGGAAGCCGCCGTGGAAAAGTCAAAAGCCCTGAGAAGCTGAGCGGTGTTTACATGCGGAACCAGCAGTAGGACGAAACGTTGAACGCGTCCCATACCGTCAGCACCGTGCGTCCGTCGCTCAGCAGGAAATAGGCGTAATCCGTATTCTGCACGTGGCGGTGAATGGGCGCGTCCTCCGGGCGGACCCCCAGGATGGAAACCTGCACGCCGCCGTCGGTGGTATGGCAGCCCTGGTAGATTTCCGGCCGCGCATCCATATACTGCCGGATGCGTTCCCCGTAAACCGGGCTCAACCCGCAGTGGATCACCAGGGGATAATCCAGGTACGCTGCCAGCTCCGGCGCGTTTTCGGGGGTGAAGCCGAAATCCCGCAGGGTGCCGATGTACATCATGATGTGCCTGTATTTTGCGCCGGCATGCCGGGCGACGAAGAAATCGCCCACCTGCAGGGTGTCCTTCAGCTGATCGAAGGCGGGCATTTCATGGCCGGGCCGCTGATTGAACAGATGATGCCCCTCCTGCTCATACTGCCACCAGTTCAGGATCATGTTTTCCAGCGTATCGTGCTTGGGCATGCCGCATCTGCTCAGGATCATCTGGGTAAAGCCGGCGCAGTCCAATCCGTAGCAGTAATACTGATCTTTCTGGAAATAATCGCTGCTCATCCAGCAGGCGAACGTGCGGTAACGGGGCGCCATGGAGAACATGAAATCATTGGCGATACCGCCGAAAAAGTAGGGGACCCCCTCGTCGAAAACCGCTTCCAGATCAGCCCCCGTGATCTCGTTGTACTTTAGCAGGAACAGATTGTTTTTTCCAGCATGGTCAGCGCGCAGTCCAGCATCGGATGCCGACGGACTTCGGCCCGGGCCGGGCAGACCGGAGCCAGGAGAATGAGAATCAGCACCAAAACGGCGTACAGTCCGCGTTTCATGCCATTGCCCCCTTTTGCTATTATTTTCCGTTCCTGCACGGTATTTGTCAAGCGGAAAATGCGGGCTGAAACTGATGAATGTTTATTATACTAATATGCTAATGCTTTAACTTGACAAATCAATAAAGCGATGGTATACTGATGCCGAAACCGGGTTATGACCGAAAAATGTGGGAGGCAGCCGATGGAACAGAACCTGCTGGACATGCTGAGGAGAGACGAAAGGATCACGCTGGAGCTGCGGGCGCTGTATGAAAAGTACGGATACAGGAAATACAGGATGAGCAAATTTGAGGAATACGGCCTGTATCTGGAAAACAAAAATTTTTTGAAAAGCCAGCAGATCATTACATTCCACGATCTGGACGGAAGGGTGCTGGCGCTGAAGCCGGACGTGACGCTTTCCATTGCGAAAAACACCCACGCCAATGCGGCGTCCAGTGAAAAATTCTATTATCTTGAAAACGTATTCCGTCTGGACAAGCGCAGCGGCGGATATCGGGAAATCAGCCAATTGGGGCTGGAATACATCGGAAATCTGGATGCGCGGGCCAGCTGGGAGGTCATGTGCCTGGCCCAGCAGACCCTGGCCGCCATCCATCCGCGACACCGGATGCAGCTTTCCCATATGGGATACTGGATCGCGCTGATGAACGCGGCGGGCATCGACGCGGCGCAGCGCAGGGAACTGATGGAGCTGATCCGGGGGAAGCGGGTGCACGAGCTTCGTCAGCGCCTGAAGGAAACCGGCGCAAAGGAAGACGCGGCGGAAATGATCCTGCAGGCGGCATCCTTAAGCGGGGAATTCTTCGCAACGCTGTTTTCCGCCCGGAAAATCCCCGCCGACAATGAAATGCGCTCGGCCCTGGACGAATTGGAGGACGTTTACCGCCTTCTGGAAACGAAGGGCTGGCAGCAGGATCTGGTATTGGATTTCTCTCTGGTCAGCGACAGCGATTATTACGGCGGGCTGATCTTCCAGGGCTTCGTGGAGGGCGTTCCCCGGGCGCTGCTCAGCGGTGGGTATTACGGAAATCTGCTCAAGAAATTCGGCAAGGATCTGGATGCCATCGGCTTCGCGGTGGACCTGAACGAGCTGAGCTTCCTGTACCGGTCGGCCCGGGAAAACGACGTGGACGTGCTGATCCTCTACGATCCGGACACGGATCTGGACGCGCTGCTGACCTGCGCGGACCAGATGATGAGCCAGGGCAAGAAGGTGCGCCTGGAAAACAGCGAGCCGGAGGGCATCCGGGCCGAGGAAAAGTATCACTTCACGAAAAAAGGGCTGAAGGAGGCGGAAAAGCATGCTTAACATCGCGCTGCCCAAGGGACGGCTTGGCGATCAGGTGCTGCGTCTTTTTTCCAGGATCGGTTATGAATGCGCGGAGATCTACGAAAACGACCGCCGATTGGTGCTGGAAAGCCCGGATAAAAACGTGCGCTATCTGCTGGTGAAGCCCTCCGACGTGGCGATTTACGTGGAGTACGGCGCGGCGGATATCGGCGTAGTGGGCAAGGATATCCTGCTGGATTCGAACCCGGACGTGTACGAGCTGCTGGATCTGGGGATCGGAAAATGCCGCCTGGCGGTGGCCGGAAAGGAAAGCTTTCAGGACAGCCGGGAAACGGTGCTTCGGGTGGCCACCAAATTCCCGAACGTGACGAAAAAATACTATTCTTCCATGAACCGGGATATCGAGATCATCAAGCTCAACGGCTCCATCGAGCTGGCTCCCATCCTGGGCCTTTCCGACGTGATCGTGGATATCGTGGAATCCGGAAAGACCCTGCGGGAAAACAACCTGGTGGTACTGGAAGAGATCTGTCCCGTCAGCGCGCGGCTGATCGCCAACAGGGCGAGCTATCTGTTCAAAAACGACGTGATCGCGCAGATCACGAAAAAGCTGCAGGAGGTGCTGAACGAATGATGCGGATCATGCAGGCCGGGGAATTTCGCCCGGAAGATTTCAAAACGCCGCCCATCCAGGCGGGGAACGATATTGAAGAAAAGGTGGACGCGATATTGCGCCGCGTGCGTGAATGCGGCGACAGCGCCCTGAAGGAATATACGGAAAAATTTGACGGCGTGAAGCTGGAAAGCGTACTGGTCAGCGAACAGGAGATCGAGGAGGCGTTCAGCAGCTGTGACAGCGCTTTTCTGGAAACGCTGCGCCGGGCGAAGGAAAACATTTGGGCCTTCCACGAAAAGCAGAAGCGGGCCAGCTTCACCGTTTGCGAAGAGGACGGGAAAGTGCTGGGCCAGCGGATCATTCCGCTGCGCCGGGTGGGGATTTACGTGCCAGGCGGCACTGCCAGCCTTTCTTCCACGGTGCTGATGGACGCTGTTCCGCCCAAGATCGCCGGCGTACAGGAGATCGTGATGGCGACGCCGCCCGGAAAGGACGGGAAAGTATCTGCGGATATCCTTTGCGCGGCGAAGATCGCGGGCGTCACGAAGATCGTAAAGGCGGGCGGCGCCCAGGCCATCGCCGCCCTGGCGTACGGCACCGAATCCGTGCCGGCGGTGGACAAGATCGTGGGCCCCGGCAATATCTACGTGGCCACTGCCAAGCGCCGGGTATACGGCACGGTGGATATCGACATGATCGCCGGGCCCAGCGAGATCCTGGTGCTGGCGGACGGAAAGAGCGAGCCAGCTTTCGTGGCGGCGGACCTGCTGTCCCAGGCGGAGCATGATAAGGTGGCCTCCGCCATCCTGGTGACGGACAGTATGGACCTGGCGAATCAGGTGCAATCGGAGGTGGAGCGCCAGATCGCGCTGCTGCCCCGGAAGGAGATCGCACGGATTTCCATTGATAACAATGGGAAAATCATCGTGGCGGAGGATCTGGAAAAGGGCATCGAGATCGCAAATCTGATCGCTCCGGAGCACCTGGAAATCTGCGTGGACGATCCCTTCCGGTATCTGGGCAGGATCGAAAGCGCCGGGTCCGTTTTCCTGGGCCGCAGCGCCCCGGAAGCGCTGGGGGATTACTGGGCCGGGCCCAACCACACGCTGCCCACAAGCGGCACTGCGCGGTTTTCCTCGCCGCTGTCCGTGGATGATTTCGTGAAAAAATCCCAATTCATTTATTACACCAGGGAAGCGCTGGAGGAGGCCAAAGACAATATCGTTTTATTCGCAAAGCGCGAGGGGCTGGACGGGCACGCCAATTCCGTGGCCATCCGGTTCGGAGAAGGCCTATGAGCAGATTTTTCAATCGACGGCTGGACAGCCTGGAGGTTTACGTGCCGGGCGAACAGCCCAGAATGCAGAATCTGATCAAGCTGAACACCAACGAAAGCCCGTTCCCGCCGGCGCCCGGGGTGGTTGAAGCGGCGGCAAAAGCGGCGGAAACCCTGCGGCTGTACAACGATCTGTCCGCTTCCGGGCTGATCCGGAAGCTGTCAGAAACCTATGGTCTTACGCCGGAATGCATCGCGGTGAGCAACGGCTCGGACGAAATGCTGGCCTTCGCCTTTCAGGCCTTCGGGGAAAAGGGCGCGGCGTTTCCGGATATAACCTACGGCTTTTATCCGGTGTGGGCGGCCTTGTACGGCATCGACGCGAAAATCATCCCGCTGGACAGGGATTTCCGCATTCGCCCGGAGGATTACCGGGGCTGCGGACGCATGATCGTGATCGCCAATCCCAACGCGCCCACCGGCATCGCGCTGACGCTTGATGAGATCCTCTCCATCGTGGAAACGAACCCGGACAGCGTGGTGATCGTGGACGAAGCTTACGTGGATTTCGGCGCGAAAAGCGCGGTTTCATTGATCCCGGATCACGGGAATCTGCTGGTGGTGCAGACCTTCTCCAAATCCCGCCAGATGGCCGGGGCCCGGCTGGGGTTCGCCATGGGCAGCCCCGATCTGATCGCGGATCTGAACCGGATCCGATATTCGTTCCATCCGTACAACGTAAATTCCATGACCCAGGCGGCAGGAGAAGCGGCGCTTTCGCAGAAGGAATACTTTGACGCTTGCCGCAGGGCGATCATGGAAACCCGGGCCTGGACCTCGCGGCAGCTGAAGGACATCGGCTTTACGGTGCTGGATTCAAAGGCGAATTTCCTTTTCGCCTCGCCCCCAGGCATGACGGGGGCGGAATACCAGCGCAGGCTGCGGGAAAAGAACGTGGTGATCCGGCGGTTTGATCTGCCCCGGATCCGGGATTACCTGCGCATCACCGTGGGAAGCAAAGAACAAATGGAAGTCCTGATCGCTTTGACAAAGGAGATGTTTCAATGAGGCAGGGGACCATCGACCGGAAAACCAACGAAACCGAAGTGTCCGTGGCGCTGATCCTGGAAGGTCAGGGCAAGGCCAGCATCGACACCGGCATCGGCTTTCTCAACCACATGCTGGAGCTGATGGCTTATCACGGCTGCTTCGATCTTGCCATCCGGTGCAAGGGCGATACCCAGGTGGACGATCATCATTCCGTGGAGGATATCGGCATCGCCCTGGGCATGGCGTTTACGGAAGCGCTGGGAAACAAGGCCGGCATCTGCCGGTACGGGAATTTTCTTCTGCCCATGGACGAAGCCCTGGTGCTCTGCGCGGTGGACCTTTCCGGCAGGGACGCCCTGGGCTACCAGGTGCAGATCCCCGCGGAAAAGGTGGGCGCCTTCGATACGGAGCTGGTGCAGGAATTCATGCTGGCCTTCGCCCGGAATCTGAAAGCCGCCATCCATTTTCATCAGCTTTCCGGGATCAATTCCCATCATATCATCGAAGCCATGTTCAAGGGCCTGGGCAAGTGCTTAAGGCAGGCCGTGGCCGTTGACGCGGCGCGGGCGGGCCAGGTGCCGTCCTCCAAAGGAACGCTGTAAATAACGGGGGTAAGCATGATCGCGATCATTGATTACGGCGTGGGCAACCTGTATTCCATCAGCCATTCCCTGTCCTTTTTAGGCATCGAAAACACGGTGACCAGGGACAAGGATCTTTTGAAAAGCGCCGACGCGCTGATCCTGCCCGGGGTGGGCGCTTTCGGCGACGCCAGGGACAAGCTTAGGGAAACGGGCATGGACGAAGCGCTGCTGGAACAGGCGAAAAAAGAGGTGCCGGTGCTGGGGATCTGCCTGGGGATGCAGCTGCTGTTTGAAAAAAGCTATGAATACGGCGTGCATCAGGGCCTGGGGCTGATCCCCGGGGAGGTATGCCCCCTGAAGGACGATATTCCCGCCGCCCTGAAGGTGCCGCACATCGGATGGAACACGCTCCGCTTTACGGGGGAGAGCCCGCTGCTGCGATATATCCGGGAGGGGGACAGCGTGTATTACGTCCATTCGTTCTATGCCAAATTCGCCGGGGACGCCGTCAAGGCCGTATCCGGATACGGCGTGGACGTGCCGGGGCTGGTGCAGGCGGGGAACGTATACGGCGCGCAGTTCCATCCCGAAAAAAGCGGACCGGTGGGCCTGAGTATCCTGCGGGCGTTCGGGGAGGTGGCTGCATGCTGATTTTTCCGGCCGTCGATCTGCGGGGCGGCAGGGTGGTGCGCCTGACGGAAGGCGATTACGACCGGGAGACCGTATACGGCGACGACCCTCTCGTCGTGGCGGAAGGCTTTCTGCGCGCCGGCGCCGAGTGGCTGCATGCGGTGGACCTGGACGCGGCCCGGGACGGCGGACAGGTCAATTTTGAGATCATCAGACGGCTGGCAAAAAACAGCGGGCTGAAAATCGAAGTGGGCGGCGGCGCCCGCAGCGAGGAAAGCGCCCGGAAGTATCTGGACGCCGGGGTTTCCCGGGTAATCCTGGGAACGGCGGCGGTGGAGCAGCCCGCCCTTCTGGAAAAGCTGGCGAAAACGTATCCCGGACAGATCACCGCGGGGGTGGACGCAAAAAACGGCTTCGTGGCCATTCACGGCTGGCGGACAGTCACGGATCTGAACGCATACGATTTCGTTTCTTCCATGCCGGAAAGAGGCGTGGACACCGTGATCTACACCGATATCGCCCGGGACGGGCTGCTTTCCGGGCCCAATTTTGCGGCCTATGAAAAGTTAGCCGGGATCCCGGGGCTGAATCTCGTCGCTTCCGGCGGCATCACCACCGTGCAGGATATCCGGGCCCTGGCGGGAATGAAACTTTACGCCGCCATCGTGGGCAAAGCGATCTACGACGGGCGGATCGACGTGGGCAGCGCGCTGCAGGCTGCAAAGGAGGGAGAGGCATGATCGCAAAACGGATCATTCCCTGCCTGGACGTGCGGAACGGCCGCGTAGTCAAGGGCGTCAACTTCCTGGGCGTGCAGGACGTGGCCGACCCGGTGGAGATGGCGCGGTATTACAACGATACCGGCGCGGACGAACTGGTGTTTTACGATATCACGGCTTCCTTTGAAAACCGGGGGATCTTCACCGATATCCTGCTGCGGACCGCCGCGCAGGTGTTCATTCCCCTGACGGTGGGCGGCGGCATCAACGACGTGAGCGATTTTGAGCGCGTCCTCTCCTGCGGCGCGGATAAGGTGAGCGTAAATTCCGGCGCGATCCGGGACCCGTCCCTCATCGACCGGGCCGCAAAGCGGTACGGCGATCAGTGCGTGGTGCTGAGCATGGATGTAAAGCGCGTGAACGGTAATTTCCACATCTTTGCCAAGGGCGGCCGGGAAGACACCGGGATCGACGCCCTGCAATGGGCTCACGACGGCCAGGAGCGGGGCGCGGGGGAATTGGTGGTCAACAGCATGGATACGGACGGGGTAAAGAAAGGCTTTGACCTGGAACTGCTTTCCGGCATCGCATCCCGGGTGACCATCCCCATCATCGCTTCCGGCGGCGCGGGCTGCAAGGAGGATTTCAAAACGCTCTTCCAGTCCGTTCCCCAGGTGGACGCCGGGCTGGCCGCGTCCATATTCCACAGAAAAGAAGTGCCGCTTACGGAACTGAAGGAATACCTAGCGGCGGAAGGCATCCCCATGCGGATCCTGAAAGGAGAAAAATTATGAGGATCGATGAGCTGAAATTTGACGCGAACGGCCTTATCCCCGCGGTGGTGCAGGATTACTTTTCAAAGCAGGTCCTGACGGTGGCTTACATGAACCGGGAATCCCTGGAAATCTCCATGAAGGAAGGCCGCACCTGCTTCTATTCCCGCTCCCGGAAAACGCTGTGGCGGAAGGGCGAAACATCCGGAAACACCCAGGAGATCGTCACCATCCGGGCGGACTGCGATATGGACGCGCTGGTGGTGGAGGTGATCAAAAAAGGCCCGGCCTGCCATACGGGCGAGGAAAGCTGCTTTTTCAATCCCGTGTATCAGAGCGAAGCGCACCAGGATTTTTCCATGGAAGCGCTGTACCGGCTGCTGCAGGGCAGGAAGGAAAAGCCCAAGGAAGGCTCCTATACCACCTATCTGTTCCAGAAAGGGATCGACAAGATCCTGAAAAAAGTGGGCGAAGAGTGCACGGAAGTGATCGTGGCCGGCAAAGGCGGCGACAAGGCGGAGACCGTCTTTGAAATCGCGGACCTGGCGTATCACGTGATGGTGCTCATGGTGGAAATGGGCATCACGCCCGCGGACATTTTTTCTCAATTGGAAAGCCGCCACGTGGTGGACCACAAGGTGAAACAGGAAAAAATGCAGTAAGAAAAAAGGCCTGGCATCTCAGGCCTTTTCTTTTGCTCAGATATTCTCGAAAAACGGTTCCCCTTCGCCGTTGCGCAGGATGCCCATATCGTCGAATTTGAGATAGGTGGGCTTTGATTCCATATACTTGAGGATCTCGTCCAGCCGGACGCTTTCGGTGAAGCACAGCAGGGTGAACGCAACGCCGTGGCGCTTGGCGCGGCCCGTGCGGCCGATGCGGTGCAGGTAATACTCGTTTTCGGTGGGCAGATCAAAATTGATCACGGCCTCCACGTCGAATACGTCGATGCCCCGGGCGGCCACGTCGGTGCACACCAGGATGGGGAATTTGCCCCGCTTGAAGCCCTGCATCACCTGATTACGCTTGGACTGAGGGATATCCCCGTGGAGCGCCTCGGTCTGATACCCCAGCTTGTTCAGCTTTTCGCTCAGGCGGCGGCACATGTCCTTGGTATTGGTGAAGATCATCACCCGGTTATACACGTTGGAATCCAGCAGATACTGCAGGTGCTCCTGCTTGTCCTGCCGGGTGGTGGGGATCACGTACTGGGTGATCTTGGGCTTGTTTTCATTGGTGGCAGGAATGGTGATCTCTACGGGATCGTGCTGGTATTTCCAGGAGATGGTCAGCACATCCTGATTGGTGGTGGCGGAGAACATGACGAACTGGCGCTGGGGCGGGATGGCCTCGATGATCTTGCACACGTCCTTGACAAAGCCCATTTTCAGCATTTCATCCGCTTCGTCGATCACCAGCGTATGCACGGCGGAGAGCCGCGCGGTGCCGCGCTGCATATGGTCCAGCATGCGGCCGGGCGTCGCCACGATGATCTGGGGCTTGCGCTTGAGCTGATTGAGCTGCTTGGAGATGGGCTGGCCGCCGTAAAGCACGGCGATGCGCACTTCGGGAATGAAGGCCGCCAGCTTGGTCATTTCCTCGCCGATCTGCAGCGCCAATTCACGGGTGGGAGCCAGGATCAATTCCTGGATGCGGGCATCGGTGAGGGAAATGTATTCCAGCATGGGAATGCCGAAAGCACAGGTTTTGCCCGTGCCGGTGGGGGCAATGGCGATCACGTCGTGGCCTTCCATCATGACGGGTATGGTTTCCTTCTGGACGGGCGTGGCTTCCTTGAAGCCCATTTTGGCCACGGCGCGCATGATCTCATCGGACAGATCCAGGTTCTCAAACCCGGTGGTGGGAAGCGATTTGTTTTCAGACAAGGCAGTTTCCTTTCCGCAGCGGGGCCCATCCCCGCAATGCATCAAAACATATATACCCGGAAATTATAGCACGCCTCGCGGGCCGGGTCAATGCGCGGAAAAGGGAAAGAGAAAAAAACGCCGGACAGAAAGGTTGCAAATCAACGGCGTTTGGAGTATAATTGCCTGGTAACGCCTGGAAGGCGTTCTTTGGCGTGACGGAAGGATTCGCGCCGGAAAGGATCGGGGCCATGATCCTGCTGATCATTCCCGCGGCGCTGCTTATCTATCTGTTCCTCACCGCGCCCGGCTCCAGGGCGAAAAAGCATGTGCGCGCGGCCTTGCCGGTTCCGTATTATGCGCACCGCGGCCTGCACGGCGGGCAGATCCCGGAAAATTCGCTGCCCGCTTTTGAAGAAGCGGTAAAGAACGGATACGGGATCGAACTGGACGTCCGCTTGACGAAGGACCGCAGGATCGTGGTGCACCACGATGAAAGCCTGAAAAGGATGTGCGGTGTCGATCGCCGGATCAGCGATATGACGCTGGACGAAATTCTTTCCCTTCGCCTGCAGGGCGTCTCCTGCGGGATCCCCACCCTGGATGCGGTATGCGCCCTTGTCAACGGCCGCGCCCCGCTGCTGATCGAAATGAAAAGCGATCCGGGCAACGGGGATCTGCCAAAGCTTCTGTACAGCCGCATGAAGGGATACAGGGGCGTTTGGTGCGTGGAATCCTTCGATCCGCGGATGCTTTTGTGGTTCAGGCTCCACGCCCGCGGCGTGATCCGGGGCCAGCTGGCCATGGACCCGTACCGGTCCCAGGGGAACAAAGGGCTTTTATTCCGGGCGGCCGCCCATCTGCTGATGAATTTCCTTTCCCGGCCGGATTTCATCGCCTACGGCTATCTGGGCGGGAAAAACCCGTCGTTCCGTTTCGTCCGGCGTCTGTTCAGGCCCGTCACCGCCGCCTGGACGGTAAAAAGCGCCGATGAAAGCGGGAAACTGGCATCCGCCTATGACGTGCAGATCTTCGAGGGCTTTTGCCCCGATATGAAAAGAACAAGAAAAAAGGAGACGGAAAAATGAGCGAAATGAACGAAAAAAACAAGATCGTTGTTTCCACCGAGGGCCTTAAGCAAATGGAAGAGAAGCTCAGGTATATGACCACCGTGCGCCGCGCGGAAGTGGCCGAGCACCTGAACATCGCCCGGGGCTTCGGCGATCTGAGCGAAAATGCCGAGTATGACGAGGCAAAGGACGAGCAGGCCAAGCTGGAAGCGGATATTCAGGAGCTGGAAGCCGCGCTGAGGAACGTGGTGGTGATCGACGGCGAAATCTCCACCGACGCCGTGAACGTGGGCACCACGGTGCGGGTGCTGTACCTGGACGAGAAGGATGAAGAAGAGTTTTCCATCGTAGGCGCCCGGGAAAGCGACCCCATGAACAACAAGGTTTCAAACGAGTCTCCCATCGGCGTGGCACTGCTGGGCCACAAGGCCGGCGAAACCGTGACTGTGGAAGCTCCCGACGGGCCTTATGAACTGAAGATCCTGGAAATCAAGCTGTAAGACAAATTTTTGATGTGAAGCGAGGGCATTTGCATGGCGCAGGAACAGAATACGCCTGTCTATTCTGAACAGGAACAGATCCGCAGGGATAAGCTGGAAGCGCTGCGGCAGAAGGGACGGGACCCCTATCTGCTGACAAAGGTGGACGTGGACACCAAGAGCAGCCAGATCATAGCCGATTATGATGCGTATGAAGGAAAGGAAGTGGCCCTGGCCGGGCGGATGATTACCCGCCGGATCATGGGCAAGGCTTCCTTCGCCCATATGCTGGATACGGCGGGGGAGATCCAGTTTTATGTCCGCCGGGACGACGTGGGGGAGGAAGCCTACGCGTCTTTCAAGGAAATGGACATCGGCGACGTGGTTTATATCCGCGGCACGGTATTCAAGACCAAGACGGGCGAAATCTCCGTCCATACCAATGCCATCACGCTGCTGGCAAAATGCCTCAAGCCGCTGCCCGAAAAGTTCCACGGCCTGACGGACCAGGACCTGCGCTACCGTCAAAGGTATCTGGACATGATCGTGAATCCCGAAGTCCGCGCCACGTTCCGCAAGCGCAGCCAGATCATTTCCGCGCTGCGCTCCTTCCTGGAGAGCCGGGGATTCATGGAGGTGGAGACCCCCGTGCTGCACACCCAGGCGGGCGGCGCCGCCGCGCGGCCTTTCGTGACCCATCATAACGCCCTGGATATCGACATGTACCTGCGCATCGCGCTGGAACTGCACCTGAAGCGCCTCATCGTGGGCGGGTTCGACCGGGTGTACGAGATCGGCCGGGTGTTCCGCAACGAGGGCATGGATACCAAGCACAATCCGGAATTCACCATGCTGGAGCTGTATCAGGCGTTTACGGACTTCCACGGCATGATGGACATTACGGAGGATATGTTCCGCTACGTGGCGCGGCAGGTAAACGGCACCGCTGTGGTGCAGTACGGCGACGTGACCATCGACCTGGAAAAGCCCTTCGCCCGCATGAGCATGGCGGAAGCGGTGAAAAAGTATTCCGGCGTGGATTTTGATGCGATCAAAACGCTGGAAGAAGCCCGGGCCGTTGCGGACGAAAAGCATATCCACTATGAAAAGCGCCATCAGAAGGGCGATATCCTGAATCTGTTCTTCGACGAATTCGTGGAAGAGCATCTGGTGCAGCCCACCTTCATTTACGGCCATCCGGTGGAGATTTCGCCCCTGGCCAAGAAGATGCCAAATAACCCCGCCTATACCGAACGCTTTGAAATCTTCATCCTGGGCCGGGAGCACGGGAACGCTTTCTCCGAGCTCAACGATCCCATTGACCAGCGGCAGCGCTTCGAAGCCCAGGCCGCCCTGCGCGCCCAGGGCGATGAAGAAGCCCACGGCGTGGACGAGGATTTCCTCAACGCCCTGGAGATCGGCATGCCGCCCACCGGCGGCCTGGGGGTCGGGGTGGACAGGCTTGTGATGCTGCTGACGGCCACGCCCTCCATCCGGGACGTGCTTTTGTTCCCCACCATGAAGCCTGCAGATTGAGCTTGCGTCCGCCCGGTGATCAGCCGGGCGGTTTTCGTGAATTTCTGCGATATTCTGACGGCAAAGGAGCAGATTCATATGCGGCTGAACACGCCAATCAACAAAGAAGAATTCAAAACCCACGTCACATACAACGTATGGAAATATGCGCTGCTGATCGCTGCGGCCGTGGCGGTATGGTCCTTTATCGGCGAAATGAAGCCCAGCATCAGGGAAGAAAAGAAAATCGAATTGTACGTCATGTCCAATACAGCCTCTTCCGAGATCCTGGATCCATTCCTGGAGCCCCTTTGGCAAGAATACGTCCCCGATATGGAAAGCGTATGCGCCTATACCATCCCGATCCTGGACGATTATTCCATGGATCAGTATTTCATCACCCGGCTGTATGCGAAGCAAGGCGATATTTATTTCATGAACGAAAAATACTTTAAGCAGTATGCGTCCATCGGCTTTTTCCTGCCGCTGGAGGACCTGATCCAAACCGGCGCCATCGACCCCGGAGACGCCGATCTGGAAAAAGGGAAAGTGACCAAGGTAAACTACAATTCGGACAATGAGATCGAATCCACGGAAATTCATCTGTACGGCATTCCGCTGGACGGCTATTCCGGGTTCCTGAAAAAAGCCGGGCTGAACAATACCGGCATGTACGCCGTGATCATGGTGTTCAATCAGAACGACGAAAACGTGATCCCCTTCTTCAACGTGCTGCTGCAGGCCGGCAGGGGAGAAAAAACGGAAAACGCCAACTGATAAAAAAATCCAACGGGCCGTCCGCATTCCGGAAAAGCGGGCGGCTTTTTCTTTGCGCATTTGTATACGCACTTGTGAAAACACGGTGTTCCGTGGTATAATATCAGACGAAAGAAACGGGAAAAGAAAGCCGGAATAGTTTCTGGCTTTTGAAGATGCAGGAGGAACATCGATTTGAAAAATGCGCTGTTGTTAATGCCCGTGATCTGTCCGGCTTTCCTGGCGCTGCTCTGGCATTTTTTGAAGCTGAAGGGGAAAGCGCTGCACTGTGCGTTTTTCTTTACCGTGCTGCTGGGGTCCGCCCTGGCTGCGGCAAACGCGCTGATGGAAGCCCCGGGGGAGATCCTGCTGGAGGGGCCGGGCTTGCTGACCCTTTCCCTGCGGGTGGACGGGATCAGCAGGATCTATCTGCTGTTGATCGCGGTAATCTGGCCGGGTGTCGCGCTTTACGCCCTGGAATACCTGGAGCATGATCAGCGTCAGGCGCGCTTTTTCCTGTTTTATGCCATCACCCAGGGCGTGCTCTGCGCGCTGGCGCTCTCCGGCAATCTCATCACCTTCTACCTCTTTTATGAAATGATGACGCTGATGAGCCTTCCCCTGGAAATCCATCAGCAAAGCAAGGAAGCCGTGCATGCGGCCGTCAAGTATCTGGTATATTCCGTAATCGGGGCGTCCACGGCGCTCCTTGGCATCATCGTGCTTTCCTCTCTGGGCGTCAGCGGCGATTTTTCATCGCCCGCGCTGCAGCTTTCCCAAATGGGGAATCAGCAGGGAACGGTGCTGGCGTTCTGCATGGTGATGCTGCTTGGTTTCGGGGTCAAGGCCGGCATGTTTCCCATGCACGGATGGCTGCCCACGTCCCATCCCGCGGCGCCCGCGCCCGCCAGCGCGGTGCTTTCCGGTGTGATCACCAAGATGGGCGTGCTGGGCATGCTGCGGTTCCTGTATCAGATCGCCGGAGCGGAAACGCTGCGGGGCACCTGGGTGCAGTACACGCTGCTGATCCTGACGCTGATCACCGTGCTGCTGGGATCCGTAATGGCGTACGGTCAGACGGTGCTGAAAAAGCGGCTGGCGTACTCCACCGTTTCCCAAGTTTCTTACGTGCTTTTCGGCCTGTGCACCCTGACGGAAGCGGGCTTCGTGGGCGCGCTTTTGCATATCGTGTTTCATTCCCTTATCAAAAACACGCTGTTCATGGGCGCCGGGGCCATCATCCATAAATCGGGGCGGATCGACGTAAACGAAATGGACGGCCTGGGCCGGCGCATGCCCTGGACCTATGCCTGCTTTGCCGTCGCTTCGCTGGGGCTGGTTGGCATTCCGCCCACGGGCGGCTTCATCAGCAAATGGAATCTGGCCCTGGGGGCGTTGGACACGTCCCTTCCCGGCGCCTGGATCGGGCCTGCGGTGCTGCTGATCAGCGCCGTGCTCACGGCGGGATATTTGTTCGTATTTGTGATCCACGGCTGTTTTTCCGCTGTGCAGGAGCATTCCGATTTATGCGAGGCAGGATGGAAAATGAAAGCGCCCATGGCGGCGTACGCGGTGCTGGTGGTGCTGCTGGGTATCTTTTCCCGCGGGCTCATCGACTATATGACGGCTGTGGCCCGGGCGCTGCTGTGAGGAGACGGACATGCAGGCTTTTACGAAGTGTTTATTGGGCGCGCTGATCCTGCTTCCCATTGCCGGCGCGGCGGCATCGGCGCTTGCCGGGAAAAGGCGGCCGGCCTGGCGGGAAAGAACGCTGCGGCTGTGTACCTGCGCGGAATTGCTATTCGCGCTGCTTCTTTTCGTGCAATCCGGGAAAACCGGGGGAGAAGCCCTGAAGCTGGACGGGCTGTGCGGGGCGTCCCTCAGCTTTCGCACGGATGGCTTCCGCGCGCTTTATGCGCTGATCGCGTCCTTTATGTGGGCCGCGGCCAGCCAGTTTTCCCTGCAGTATTTTTCCGCCCACGGCGAGCATATGAACCGCTATGCGTTCTTTACGCTGCTTACGTTGAGCGGCACCGTGGGGGTGTTCCTGGCGGACGATCTGTACACGGCGTTTCTGTTCTTTGAGATCATGTCCATCGCGTCCTATCCCTGGGTGGCCCACGAGGAAACGCCCGAAGCCATGCGGGCGGCGGGAACGTATCTGTTTGTTTCGGTGATCTGCGGGATGATCACGCTGATGGGGCTGTTCCTGTATGCGCACCGGGCGGGAGATGCGTCCTTTGCGGCCCTGCGGCAGAACGCCGGGAAAGCCGAGCTGATCCTGCCGGGCTGCCTGATGCTGGTAGGCTTCTGCGCCAAGGCCGGCATGTTCCCGCTGCACGTCTGGCTGCCCAAAGCCCATCCCGTCGCTCCCGCGCCTTCCAGCGCGCTGCTCAGCGGTGTGCTGACGAAAACCGGCGTATTCGGGATCATCGGGATCGGGCTGAACCTGATGGACGGGTGCGCCCTTTTCGGGCAGGTGCTGCTGGCACTGGGCCTGGTCACCATGACTCTGGGGGCGGTGCTGGCGGTATTCTCCGTGAATCTGAAGCGGACGCTGGCCTGCTCCTCCATGTCCCAGATCGGATACATCACGGTGGGCATCTCCTGCGCGCTGCTGCTGGGCAAGGAAGGCGGCCTGGCGGCTGCCGGGGCGGTGGGGCACATGATCAACCATTCCCTGCTGAAGCTGTGCCTGTTCCTTTGCGCGGGGGCCGTATACATGGACGCTCACACATTGGATCTGAATAAGCTGAAAGGCTACGGCCGCGGGAAACCCCTCCTGCACGCCGTATTCCTGATCGGCGCGCTGGGATTGATGGGCGTGCCGCTGCTGAACGGCTACGCCTCCAAAACCATGATCCACGAAGGATTGGCGGAACTAGCTGCCGAACGAAGCGGCTTTTCCGCTTACCGCGCCGCGGAATGGCTGTTCCTTTTCGCAGCAGGGCTGACGACGGCCTATATGCTGAAGCTCTATATCTGCCTGTTCTGGCAGAAGAAGGAAGCGGACGCTCCGAGCCATCACGCCCCGCTTACGGCCCGCTCGGCCGGTGTGCTGATCGTAACGGCGGTGCCGGTGCTTGTTTTCGGCATGCTTCCAAACCAAACGCTCCTCCCGCTTGCGCGGCTTTGCAGCGACTTTATGAACCGGGAAGCGCCGGAAGGGCCCGTGGCGTTTTTCTCCGCGGGCAATCTGCTGGGCGGGGGCGTCAGCCTGTGGATCGGGGTGATCGTATATCTGCTGTTTGTGCGAAGAGCGCTGTACGACGGCAGATATCTGGACCGCTGGCCGAAGCGGCTGGACCTGGAGGAGATGCTGTACCGTCCGCTGATCGTAAAATGGCTGTCCGGGATCCTGGGAAAAAGCCTTGGCGCGCTGGACGGCTTGGCCGATACCGGCTTTATCCGCCGCGGTATCCCACGCGCCGTGAACGCCGCGGCGCGATTTCTGGACGGGTTGCCGGAGCGGGCCGCCGGGGGGATCAGAAAGCTGTTCGCAAAGAAACAGAAAGACGCGGCCGGGCCGCGCCGCTCTTGACGGACGCCGGATGCGGATGTATGATTTCAGCAGGGGAGGGAAGATGAAAAATGAAGATCCTGAATCAGCTGGAAAGGCGCATGGGCCGTTTTGCCATACAAAACCTGATGAAATACCTGTGCATCGGCATGCTGGGCGTATTCGTGCTGGAGTATCTGCCGCTGAAGAGCAGCGCGGTCCAGCTGCTGTATTTCAACCGGGCGCTGATCCTGAAAGGAGAAGTGTGGCGCCTGGTTACCTTTCTGTTCGTGCCGCCTACGGGCAGCCTGATCTGGATCCTGTTCAATCTGTATTTCTATTATTTTCTGGGCACCGCCCTGGAACAGTATTGGGGCAGCACCCGTTTCACCCTGTATTACCTGATCGGCACCTTGGGGGCCATTGCGGGCGGCATGATCGCGGGCGTGGGAACGAATCAGTACCTGAACCTCTCGCTGCTGCTGAGCTATGCGGTGCTGAACCCCGAAATGGAATTCATGCTGTTTTTCTTCATCCCGGTGAAGGCAAAGTGGCTGGGCTGGGCCTGGGGCATATATTTCGTGTATCAGCTCATTGCGCTGCCGTGGATCGCAAAGCCGCTGGTGCTGCTGAGCCTGCTGCCCTTCTTCCTGTTCTTCGGGAAACAGGCCTGGCTGCAGGGGCGGATGGATTTGCTTCGGCTCCGGCGCTGGATCCGGCTGAAAATGCAGAAATGATCTTGACTGAACAAAGGAGGCGCAGGGACGGTGAATTTGCCCCAGCTGCTTGAAAAGCTGAAAAACGACCCGTATTTCATGGAGAACGTGACCGCGTGGCATACTGTGCCGCCCCGGAGCGCCCGGTATGCAGCCTGGCCGGACGGGATCGATCCCCGGCTTCCCGATGCCTTGGCTAAGCACGGGATCAGCCGGCTGTATACCCATCAGGCGGAATGCTTTGACGCGGCGGAAAAGAACGAGGATTTTGTGGTGGTGACGCCCACGGCCTCCGGGAAAACGCTTTGCTATAACCTTCCGGTCCTTTCCGCGATCCTGCGGAATCCGGACGCCCGGGCGCTTTATCTGTTTCCCACCAAAGCCCTGTCCGCCGATCAGGTCAGCGAGCTGTACGAGCTGATCGAGCTACTGGGAGTGGACATCAAAACCTATACCTACGACGGCGATACCCCGGCCGCGGCGCGCCGCGCAGTCCGTCAGGCGGGGCACGTGGTGGTCACCAACCCGGACATGCTGCACAGCGGGATCCTTCCGCAGCACACAAAATGGGTGAAGCTGTTTGAAAACCTGCAGTACATCGTCGTGGACGAGATCCATACTTACCGGGGCATTTTCGGCAGCAACCTGGCAAACGTGCTGCGCAGGCTGCTGCGGCTTTGCGCGTTTTACGGCAGCCATCCGCGCTTTATCCTCTGCAGCGCCACCATCCAGAACCCCAAGGAACTGGCGGAAACGCTGATCGGCCGTCCCGTCAGGCTGGTCGACGATAACGGCGCGCCCGCGGGGGAAAAGCACTATATCTTCTATAATCCGCCGGTGGTGAACCGTCAGCTGGGCATCCGCAGGGGCGTATTGCCCGAGACCCGCGCGGTGGCGTCCATGCTGGTGAGGAACGGGGTGCAGAGCATCGTTTTCGCCAAGAGCAGGCTGCAGGTGGAGGTGCTGACGCGCCAATTAAAAGAATTGGTTTCGGATCCCATCGGCAATTCCGGAAAGGTGCGCGGTTACCGCGGCGGATACCTGCCCAATGAACGCAGGGAAATCGAGCAGGGGCTGCGCGCCGGCAGCATCCAGGCGGTGGTGTCCACCAACGCCCTGGAGCTGGGCATCGATATCGGCGCGCTGGAAGCCTGCGTGCTGTGCGGGTATCCGGGCACCATCGCCAGCACCTGGCAGCAATCCGGCCGGGCGGGCCGGCGTCACGGGGTCAGCGCCACGTTCCTGGTGGCGTCCTCCAACGCCCTGGACCAGTTCATCGTGACCCATCCGGACTATTTCTTCGGCCAGCCTGCGGAAAACGCGCTGCTGAATCCGGACAACCTGTACATCCTGATGAATCATTTCAAATGCGCCGCGTACGAATTGCCCTTCAAGGAAGGGGAATCCCTGGGCAGCGCCGCCGGCGGGGAGGAAATGCTGGATTACCTGACGGAAGAGAATATCCTGAGGAAGGTGGGCGACACCTATCACTGGATGGCGGAGGATTTCCCCGCCAGCGAAATGAGCCTGCGCACCGCTATGACGGAAAATTTCCTCATCAACGATATCACCGACCCAGCCCATCCCCGCATCGTGGGCGAAATGGACCGTTTCACCGCGCCCATGCTGCTGCATCCCAACGCCATTTACATGCACGAGGGGCAGACCTATCAGGTGGAGGAACTGGACTTTGACGCCTGCAAGGCGTTCATCCGCCGGGTGAACGTGGATTATTACACCGACGCCGATCTGAACGTGAGCCTTTCCCTGCTGGACATTGAAAAAGAAGAAAAGGACGCCGCCCTGGGCGAGGTCAAAGTGGTGGCGCTGGTGAAAATCTTCAAGAAAATGCGGTTCGACAACAATGAAAACGTGGGCTTCGGTCCCGTGCGCCTGCCGGAAACGGAAATGCACACCACCGCCATGTGGCGCACCGTGCCGGATGAAATCGCGGAGAAATATGAAAAGGACGATTTGCAGTCCGGTATGCTTGGCATCGCCAACCTGCTCCGCATTTTAGCGCCGCTGTATCTCATGTGCTCGCCCCGGGATATCGCTGTTTCTTATCAGGTGAAGTGTCCCTTCACGGAAAAGCCCACCCTGATTTTGTATGATAACTGTCCCGGCGGCGTGGGGCTGGCGGAAAAAGCCTTCCGTATGCGGGATATCCTTTTGACCCATGCCCTGACGCTGGTGACCGACTGCGATTGTCCCCAGGGCTGCCCCTCCTGCGTGGGGCCGGTGGGCGAGGTGGGGCCCAGGGGCAAGGAAATGGCGAAGAAGCTGCTGGAGGATTTGCTTCATGACCATTCATGAACTGGTGGAATTACAGCGCCGGGCCTTTTACGCCGCGAATCCCCGCGGCGTTGAAACGCGGCTGGATCAGCTGGAGAGGCTGTATAAAACCATCGTGCAGTGGGAGGACCGCATCTGTGTGGCGCTGCGGATGGACCTGGGCAAGAGCCACGAGGAAGCCTATATGACGGAGATCGGCCTGGTGCTGTCTGAAATCTCCTGCTTTATGCGGCATTTGCCCCGATGGTCACGGCCAAAGCGGGAACCTTTGCCCTTGGCCCTGTTTCCGGGCAGAAGCTATGTTTTGCGGGAACCCTACGGCGTCGTGCTCATCATGGCCCCCTGGAATTATCCCTTTCAGCTGTCCCTGATCCCTCTGGTGGGGGCTATAGCGGCGGGCAATCATTGCGTCGTGAAGCCCAGCGCCTACGCCCCCGCTGCCGCCCAGGTGATCGCCGAACTGGTATCCGCCTGCTTTCCCTCGGA
>JAILBG010000126.1:0-3896 GCA_024681215.1 Clostridiales bacterium | reverse complement strand
TACAATGCATTCCGGCACCTCCAGTATTGTAGTCTCAGCCCGTTTGCTCTTTCAGGCGTCTCTATTCTACTGTGGGGTGCTTTCGCTTGCAATTGGCCTGCTTCTCAGCGGTCAATTTGGACTATACAGGAAGCTCCTTTAGCTGAAATGTACGGTCTTTGTGAACCCTGCGGAAGCGACATCCGCGCCGTCGATGTAGGCGTGGGCCTCGCCGGAGGCGGTGTAATAGCCCGGGGCGTTGTTCACGATGCTGTTCACCCAGCCGTTTACGGTAACGGTGTACAGCGCTTCCTGGGTGTCCACGTCCTCGCCGGGGCCCTTGATCACGTTGCCGTCGAGCTCGATCATGGCAAGCGCCGCGTCCCAGCCGGCCTTGTACACGCCGGCGGCGTCCACGTTGAAGGTGAAAAGCCGCTGGGGCTGGAAGTGCGGGGACGCGTTGACATAACCATGAGCCTTATGGGTGTTATCAAACTCGTTGATTGTATAAATGCTTCCGGTAGACTGTGAACCTGTTCCTTTGCCACCAGAGAAACTCTCCGATGTGCTCATAACCGTTTCGTTGTTCCCGTTTTTCACGGTGGCGATGAAGGTCATGCCGCTCCAGCTGCCTTCGATAATCAGCTGGGCGGCCGTATTAAAATTTATGGTGGCACCGTTGGAAAGGGTGATCCCGTTGGCATTGTAGCTTTTGATGGTGTGATAGCCCAGCTTCCAGAAGGGATAGTTCTGCAGGTTCACGGTGGTTTCGCCGCCCTGCTCGTTCAGGGCCACCAGCTTGGTGAGGTACACCGTGCCGTCCCGCTTCACCCGGAAGGGCGCGCTGCTTTCCGTTTCGTTCCCGGCCAGGAAAGCGTAATCCCCGGAAACCGCCATCTGAACGTAGTTTGTGCCATCACCGGAAGAGAGCTTGTCCGCGCCGATGGTCCAGCCGCCGATCTTCCCGGCGGCGGCCTCCACCGTGCCCTTCATTTTCACGTTCCCGGCGCTGTCGATGGAGAAGTTTCCGCTGTCCACCTTGAAAACGCCGCCGGAGCGGATACGCACGTACTTGCCGCCGCTGATCTCCACGCCCTGGGGCAGGATCTCGATGCCGGAAACGATATCGTACTTTTTCGTGGGGTCGTTCATCGGCTCCCAGGCGCCATTCCTGCGGATATACTGCCGGCCGGACTTCATGTCGTCCCAGGTATAGCCCAGCGCGCCGGCCTGCTCCCAGGTCAGCGTGCCGGCGTCCGTCCAGGTGCGGATATGATTGTCTTTGTTCCAGATATCACCGTCCTGGATGGCGTTGGAAGCCGTCAGCGCCGGATCCGCCCACTGGGAGAAGGAGCGGTTCACCACCAGGCGCAGGTACTGATTGCCGCGGATGTCCATGGCGTTCAGGGCGTTGATGGTGGCCTGGGCGGCGAAGAGATCCGCCACGTCGATCTTCGCGGCGGTGACGGCGTTGGCGGCCAGCTTGTTGGTGGTGACGGCGGCGGAGGCGATCTTCGCCGCCGTGACGGCGCCCGCCACGATCTTGTCGGCGGTGACGGCGTTCTGCGCCACCTTGTCGCCGGTCACCGCGCCGTCGGCCAGTTTCTCCGTGCCCAGCACGGGGATCCGCGCGCCGTTCAGGGTGCCGGTGGTGATGTTGTCGGCGGTCAGGTTGTTGATGTACACCACGCTGGCGTCGATGGTGCCGGCGGTGATCTTGCTGGCGGTGAGGCCCACGATCTTGGCATCGGTGATGCTGCCGTCGGCGATCTGGGCGGTGCCGATGGCCCCGGTGGCGATGAGCCCGCTGTCCGCGGTGATCAGCCCGGCTGCCAGCAGCCCCGCGGTGATGGTGTGGGCGGCGATCTTTTCCGCCGTAACGGCTCCCGCGGCGATTTTCGCGGCGGTGATAGCCCCCGCAGCGATCTTGTCGGCGGTAACGGCTCCCGTGGCAATCTTCGCGGCGGTGACGGCCCCGGCGGCGATCTTCTCCGCGGTGATGGACGCGGCCGCCAGCTGCTGGGCGGTGATGGTGCCTGCGATCAGCGCCCGGGCGGCGACGGTGCCGTCCCGGATGAGCACGCCGTCCAGACTGCCGGACAGGCGGGCGGCGTTCAGCGTGCCGCCGGCAGTGAAAATCCTCCCCGCGGCGGCCGCACGGCCGGGATACAGGCAATCCGTCTGCATGGAGAAGCCGCGAAGAAAGGAAAGGGTCTGGCCGGTGACCAGGCAGTCGATCACTTCTCCGGACGCGGCGGCGATCCGCAGGCGGCGGCCCACGGTCAGCAGGGGATCGCCCCGCCAGGAAACGCGCACCCGGCGCAGGCGCATGCCGCTGAGGAAGCCCAGCAGCTGCTGCGCCAGGGCCTGGGTGTGGCTGCCCTGATACGGGAACAGCGGGTTTTCGGAAACGGCGAGGCTGTTGGTTTCGCCCAGCACCGCCCCCGGCTCGCTGACGGTCAGGGGCTCGGCGCCCTGGGGCGCGTTGGCGGGATACACCCACAGGCCGGCCATGGGGCCGAAGGCCGTGCCCTCCGCCTCCGTTTTCAGCGTCTGGTCCGCCCCCAGGGAGAAGGGGGCGGCGTCCGGCCACACCGGGCGGAAGGCCAGGGCTCCCGCACGGTCGATCAGGACGAAGCAGCCGCAGGCGCAGGCGATGTGCGCCAGGGCCTGGCGGAGCGTGATCTCTCCCCAGCGGGGGCGTTCGGGGATGGCAAAGGACGCGCCGGGAAAATCCGCCGTCAGGGTAAACCCCGCCCGGGAGGCGACGGCGGCGGCCAGGCTGCCCAGGGTGCGGGGATAGGAAAGATCGTCCTCAAAGACGCCATCGAAGGCGGTGCCCAGGGCGTCGCTGCCGGAAAGGGTCAATCTGCCCTCCTGGCGGCGGACCCGGGCGGCGGTGAACACGCACAGGGGCCAGGTTTCCTCCCCGGCGCAGAGGGAAACGCGCACCGACGCGCTCCACAGATCGTGGAGGGCGGTGAACGCGCCGTCCCGGTCGTCCAGGGTGACGGAGCAGACGGCGGAAAAGGGGCCGCCCAGCAGCCGCCCGTCAGCGCTGCCCTCGCTGAGGGAAAAGGCGAACACCCTTTCCGGGCCGAAGGCGAGCACGGCGCCGGTCAGATCGGTGATCTCCCCGGCCAGGGAAAGGTGCCTGCCGGGGGAGGTGAGTGCGGACGCGGACATGCTATCTTTCCTCCAGGATCAGCTTCACATCCGCCCACTGGGGCGCGCCGTCGCAGCGCCAGACCCGGGCGGACTGTTCCCGCACCCGGCAGGTCATTTCCCGGCTGCCGGACAGGGGATCGGGGTATACGAGGGTGAAAAAATCGTCGCCGGCCAGCACGGCGGACAGGGAGGCCAGTGCGGCGGACGCCATCCGCGCCCAGGAGAGGGATACGGTGCGCTTGCTTTTCACGCCGTCCTGCACCAGCTGGCCCAGGGAATTGTACTGGCTTGTCCCCGCCTGGGGCGTCACCGTGACGGACAGGGCGGAGGGGGAGGGAAGAACGATACTGTTCAGGCTGATCATGCCGCGCCTCCTTTACAGGGCAAGTTCGATGCGCCCGCTGCCCCGGGCCACCCGGTTGATGCCCTCGATCACCGCCACCCCCAGGCGGTACCCGTCGATTTCCAGGGGCACGGTGAGGGACAGGGGCGGGTCCGCCTGTTCGGCGGGGGCGGAAGGGACGATGGCGGCGGGGGCGTCCGGCAAAGGCAGGGAGGGCGCGGACGCGGCGGCCGCCGCCAGGGAACGCAATGATGCGTCCGCCGCCTTTTCCGGCGCGGAGAGCATGCCACCCAGGGATCGGGCCGCCCGTTCGCCCAGGCCCGCGGCGGCAGCGGCGGCGTTCCCTTCGCCTGCGGAAATGCCCTGGGTCAGACCCGCGTCGAACTGGCGGCCCAGGGCAAACGTC
>JAILBG010000091.1:0-2495 GCA_024681215.1 Clostridiales bacterium | reverse complement strand
AAAGCTTGCGATCCCTGGTTGAGATACCGCGCGCTGACAGCAAGGACGGGCCGTTCCCGGTACAGCGTGTAGGAAAGCTCTGCCTTGAGTCCCGTGAGCGGATCGCCCAGGGTGATTACCAGCGTATCCGCTTCATCTTCCCGTTCCACATAGCTGGCCGGAAGGCCGTTTAATCTGGGTTTCCCCGGTTCTATGCGGTAATTCTCATAAAAGAGTTCAGTACAGTTTTGTCCTTCGCCGTCCCTTACGCTGACCATGGGAGGACGATAATCCCCGCGCCCCTCCGTTGGACAGGCATAGGGAAGGACTTGGCGCAAAGAATCAAAGGAAGCTCCTCGACGCTGGTTGATCAATTTCAGCGCTGCTTCAGGATTATCCAGCGGTGCGCCGAAATGTGCCATCAAAAGCTCACCGCAGCCTTCCTCATCGGCGCGGACACTCAATATCAAGGAAAGCCAGCCGTTATGAAGATGAAATAAACGCTCGGATGCAATGTATTGAATCATAACTATTTCTCCTCTCCCAAACAGTTCGGTTATCTTTTCTAACATAGCCAGCGCAGCTGATTCTTCCCTCAGACAGGGATCCGGATACTTGGATAGACAGGCTGTAATTCGCCGCGTATTTTCCCGTCACGACACGGGTGCTCAGCGCAAGGCTCAGGGCAGTACCTTTATTGTTGTAATACGGAGCGCAATAACAGATGCCGTTATCTACGCCGGCAACAATCACGCCGGAGATGACCGCTGTGCGGGATTGAACAAACGGCGGCGACAAAACATTCAGGGTCCTTCCTTTTCAAGCCACCATTTGGTATAGGCCGCGGCGTAGTTGGTTTTGAAGCCCAGCGCCCCGGTGCGGCACATTTCCTCCCACCAGCGCGGATAGTCGCCCAGATTAGAAAGCACCTGCGTGCCGCGGTCGTTCAGATACTTCACGTCGTCCGCCGTGTACTTTTGATCGTTGAGCCCCACCTCGAACAAATCCAGATCCCGGATGTATTCCTTCATTTCCGGGGTCAGCCAGCGGATATTGGCCCCCAGCCTGATCCCCCGGGGCTTTCCCTGAACGCGGCATGTGCGCTGCATATCGTCAATGATGTCCCGGCGGCCGGAGAACAGAATGTAATGCTCCCGGTTTTCTGAGGCGTCCAGGATCTCCAGCATCTTCGGCATCATGCCCGGCGCGCAGAATTCCACCTCCACGGTGATCTTGCGCTCCTGCCGGGACAGCCACGCGTCAAAATCCTGAAAGCGCATCAGATGCGCCATACGGGGTTCGGTTTTATAAGCCGCCTCATAGTCCCCCAGCAATTTCCAGGGAACGGTGGCCAGGCTTTCGTTTTCCGCAAAGATCGGCACATCCTCCGGCAGCAGGTGCAGCGCGTAGGGAAGCTCAATCTGGCTCAGCTCCTCCCAGGTCATATCCTCCAGATGCCGGATGCAGTACCGGGTGGGATGGCCGCAGGTCAGGCGGGAAAAATGGCTGTCATGGCAGACCACGATTTCCCCATCCCGGGACATGCGGATATCCAATTCGATACCCTCGTAGCCTTCATCCACCGCCGCTTGGAACGCTCCCTCTGTGTTTTCCGGCGCTTTCTGCGCCACGCCCCGATGCGCAAAACGCATAGGACCTCTGTACTCTTTCATCGTATCCTGCATTTTTGCTTTCCTCACATTTTATTGGGCTTCCGCACTTTATTCATTCTTTTTTCCCGGTTATGCCTGTTGTTTTCCGTGCTTGTCCATGCGCTGGGCCCAAGCCAGTATAAGCGTACCGATCAAGCTTAAAACGGCCCAGGAAACGAATACCGCCGCCCAGCCGAACCGATCGGACAGGATCCCGGCGAAGGTGCCGGAAAAAGAACTGCCCACGTAAATCATGGCGCCCAACAGCCCCGACGCAAGCGCCGCCCGGTTGAGGGAGCTGAACTGCATGGGCATGATGGTGGTAAGTAAGGGGTCAATCCGTAAGTCATGGCAGAAGCACCCACCAGCACGATCACGAACGGCCACAGCTGCCCAGCGTCGCGGGCAGCACTATGCTCAAGGGCTGGGGCATCTTCCACCTGACTATTTCTTATCTTATCTTTTCTTTGCATCTGCAAATCCGTTTTTCCAATCTTCCTGAAAAAGCAATTTGGAATCAAAGCCAAAATCAATTTCCTCAAAGCCAGCGGCCTTCAGAAACCTCAAAGCCTCCTCAAAAGGGATGGCGTCGCCCGCCTCTGTTTTTTGCAGGATCTTTGAAGTCACACAAAGCTTCCATTTCGTTTCCATTCAATCCTCTCCGTGAATCGCCAGCATTTTACGCAGCGGAGAAACGAGCCGTTTGCGTTCAATCCCAGTCAGGTTTCTCGTTAATTCCGCTTCCAGCCGATTTCCAACGGCCGTTAATTCTTCCCGCATCGCCAAGGCTTTTTCTGTCGGAACAATGAAGTGACTTCGCGCGTCATGGGGGTTTTCCGCGTTATGGGCCAGGCCCTTCTTTTG
>JAILBG010000077.1:0-2305 GCA_024681215.1 Clostridiales bacterium | reverse complement strand
CCGGCTGAATAAAGCGCACGGCCAACTGAACGGATTGACTGAAAACCAGAAGCGGAAAGTGGAATTTCTGTGCAACGAATGCTGCTGGTATGCCTGCCCCGACAGGAAAGCGTGCTATGAAAACGTCAGCCGGAAAAACTTAGGGGAGAACTGCCCGGACCACGTCTGCGTTTCGCCCCGGGCCGCAAGGGGCTACCGGTTTTCCGACGCCATGAAAAATCCGGGCTTCATCGGCCTGGAGGACATTCAAAAGGCGTATATGCCCAGCGGCTTTTCCCATTTTAAAATCGAAGGAAGAAGCCTGGGCAGCGCCATGATTCTGGAATTTCTGCTGTATTACATGACAAAACCGGAATACCAGCTGAACGTCCGGGAAGAAATCTACCTGGACAGCGCCCTGGATTTATTCTGATACCGCAAGCTTGCAAATGAAGGAGGACGCATGCTCTCCCAGGCAGTACGCTATTTCACGCAGGAATCCCGCTCCCTTGCCTGCATGTCGGTGGTCTGCGGCGACCGGGACAAGGCGCATGCCGCCCTGGGCGGCGCCGCTTCCCCGGACGGAAAACCCGTCGCGGCGGACAGCGTGTTCGATCTGGCCTCCCTGTCCAAGCTGTTCACCGGGTTCACGGCCCTTCGGCTTCGGGCGGCGGGCAAGCTGGATCTGGACGCGCCCGTGACCCGGTACGCCCCGCAGTTTGCGCATTTGGAGGGCGTTACCGTGGGCCAGGTGCTGGGCTTTGAAATCGCCCTGCGCACCCCGGAGCGCGTGGACGCGCAGCCGACCCCGGCGGCGGCGGAAGCCATGCTGTTTGCCTGCCGGCCTTTTCCCAACGGGGTGAAGGCCTATTCCGACATCCACGCCATGGCGGCCCGGTACATTTTGGAGGGCGCGGCGGACGAATCCCTGATGGAATTGGTGGAACGGGAGCTGCTGCGGCCCCTAGGCATGCGGGAAACCTGGTGCCGCGTGCCGGACGCCGCCCGCCCGCGCTGTGTCAGCCACGACCGGGAGCACCGCATCGAGGGCGGCCGCTGGCTGGTGCGGGAGGGTATTGCTCCCGGCACCGTCCACGACCCCAAAGCGCGGATCATGGCCCCAAAGGGGGAAGTCTTCTGCGGCCACGCGGGGCTTTTCTCCACGGCGGGAGATATGACGCGCCTGTGCCAGGGCGTCCTGCGGGGCGACGTGCTCAGCGCCGCCGACCTTCGGGAAATGGCCCGCAACCGCACGGGGCATCCCCTGCCGGAAGGGGGATGGACCCAGCATTTGGGGCTCATGTGCTATGTGCGCCATCCGGAGCAGCGGCACAGCGAAGTGCCGGTGTATATGAGCGGCGAAACCATTGCATTAAGCGGCTTTGTGGGCAATCATATCGCTGTCGATCCCCGGCAGGGGATATTTGAATTCTATCTCGGCAGCCGGGTGATGAACCGGGTGACCGTTTTGACGCCGCCCCCGGGAAAGACCCTGACGGACTACGGCCTGGCCCCGGACGGCACGGGCGTGATCGACTGGCCGGGGGAGGGCAAGGTCGTTTCTTCGGTCAATTTTGTGTATTTGAAGGACGCCCATTATCATCCCGTGATCGCGGAAGAAATGGGCTGGCAGGCGTGAAGGAAGGAGATAAGAAAATGCATCCTGTGATTCAATCCCTGATGGAGCGAAAATCCGTCCGGGCGTATACCGATCAGGAAATTCCCGAGGAAGCCGTACAGCAGATTTTGGCGGCGGCGGCCCAGGCCCCCACGGCGGGCAATCAGCAGCTGTATACCATTCTGCGCGTCAGCGATCCTGAAAAGAAGCGCAGGCTCAGCATCTCCTGCGACAATCAGCCGTTCATCGAGCAGGCGAAACTGGTGCTGGTTTTCTGCGCCGATTGCCTGAAATGGTATAAGGCTTTTCAGGCGGCGGACTGCCAGCCCCGGAAGCCCGGCGTGGGGGATTTGCTCCTGGCGGTCAGCGACGCCAATATCGCTGCCCAAAACGCGGTGACCGCCGCGGAAGCCCTGGGCGTGGGCTCCTGCTACATCGGCGACATTATGGAAAACATCGAAACCCATCGGGATATCCTGGCCCTGCCGCGCTATGTGTTTCCCGCCGCTATGGCGGTGTTCGGCTATCCGACGCAGCAGCAAAAGGATCGGGAAAAGCCCCGGCGTTTCCCGCAGCAATATATCGTGCAGGAAAACGAATACCATGTGCTGGCGGAGGACGAATTGAAAGCCATGTTCGCGGAGAGAACCAGCAACCGCACCTTCGACAGCTGGCTGCATGCGTTCTGTGAGCGGAAATACAATTCCG
>JAILBG010000073.1:0-3408 GCA_024681215.1 Clostridiales bacterium | reverse complement strand
ACGCGGGTGGACAGAGAGACGACGACGGTTTTATCCATCTTATCGCTGATGACCACGCCAATGCGGGTCTTGCGGATGCCTCTGACTTCAGACATTGTTTTTGACTCCTTTCACGGCTTATCGGTCACGCCTTGCGCTGCTGGGTCTGCACGGTCATCGCACGGGCGATGTCCCGCTTGACGGCAGAAATCTGCATGGTGTTTTCGAGCTGACCGGTGGCAAGCCGGAAACGAAGGTTGAAGAGCTCTTCCTTGAGCTCGGCGATCTTCGCGGTCAATTCTTCAGGCTTCATGGCTGCGAACTCGTTGGCCTTCATTTGCTTTCACCACCCGCTTCAATATCTTTGGGATTGGGAGCGTCTTCCCGCTTCACAATCTTGGTCTTCAGGGGGAGCTTACCGGCGGCGAGACGCAGGGCTTCCCGGGCGATGGTCTCATCGATGCCGCCGATTTCAAACAGGATGCGGCCGGGCTTCACCACGGCCACCCAGTATTCGGGCGTACCTTTACCGGAACCCATGCGGGTCTCGGCGGGCTTTTCGGTGACGGGCTTATCGGGGAAAATCTTGATCCAGACCTGGCCGCCGCGCTTGGTATAACGGGTGAGCGCGATACGGGCGGCTTCGATCTGCTGGGAGGTCACCCAGCAGGGCTCCATGGCCATCAGGCCGATATCGCCGTAGGCGATGAAGTTTCCGCGGTGGGCGGCGCCCTTCATGCGGCCGCGGAACTGCTTGCGGTGCTTGACTCTTTTCGGCATCAGCATAGGATTACTTGCCTCCTTCGATAGCGGCGGGAGCGCTCTGCGCGGCCTTCTTGGCCTTGGGCAGGATCTGGCCCTTGTAGATCCACACCTTCACGCCCAGGCGGCCATAGGTGGTCTTGGCTTCGGCAAAGCCGTAGTCAATGTTGGCGCGCAGGGTCTGCAGGGGGATGGAGCCTTCGTGATAGTGTTCGGTGCGGGCGATGTCGGCGCCGCCGAGACGGCCGGAAATGGCCACTTTCACGCCCTTGGCGCCGGCCTTATTGGCCCGCTGGATGCTCTGCTTCATGGCGCGGCGGAAAGCGATGCGCTTTTCCAGCTGCTGGGCGATGTTCTCCGCCACCAGCTGCGCGTCGGCGTCGGGGGCCTTCACTTCCATCACGCGGATGTTGGCCGGATGGCCCAGGAACCCTTCCACGTCGGCCTTCAGGTCTTCAATGCCTTTGCCGCTGCGGCCGATCACCATGCCGGGCTTGGCGGCAAAGACCGTCACCGTCATGCGGGAGGCGCTGCGCTCAATATCGATCCGGCTGATGCCGCAGGCGAAGAACTTCTCCTTGAGCATCTTGCGCAGACGGAAATCTTCGTTCAGGTTGTTGGCAAAATCTTTTTTCCCGGCGTACCAGCGAGTGCTCCAGTCATAAATGACACCGACTCTGGCGCCATGGGGATTAACTTTCTGACCCATCTTTAATCCTCCCTCTTATTTCTTCTGGTCGAGCACAACGCTGATGTGGCAGGTGCGCTTGAGCATGGGGGACGCGCTGCCGCGGCTGCGGGCTACGTAGCGCTTGAGGGTCGGGCCGGGATTGGCGTAGCACTCGGCAACGTAGAGGGTGCTGCGGTCCAGATCCTGGTTGTTCACCGCGTTGGCGATGGCGGAAGAAAGCACCTTCGCGATCACGGGAGAAGCAGCCTTGGGAGTGAACGTGAGGATGGCGAGCGCCTGATCCACGTCCTTGCCGCGGATGAGATCCAGAACGATCTTGGCCTTGCGGGAGGACAGGCGGATGTGCTTGGCGTGCGCCTGGGGACGCTTGTCGCGGCTTTCCGCGCGGGCGGCGCCCTTATCACGGGTACGAGTAGCCATCTTTATAATCTCTCCTTCCCTTATTTACGGCCAGAGGCTTTTTCGCCCGCGTGCCCGCGGAACGTGCGGGTGGGGGCGAATTCGCCCAGCTTATGGCCCACCATATCTTCGGTGATATACACCGGAACGTGCTTGCGGCCATCATGCACCGCGATGGTGTGGCCGACGAATTCGGGGAAGATGGTAGAGGCGCGGCTCCAGGTCTTGAGGACCTGCTTGGCGCCGGTCTTGTTCATATCGACAATACGCTTATACAGCGCTTCCTGTACAAACGGGCCTTTCTTTACGGAACGGCTCATGCGGTTTCCTCCTTCCTGTCCGCGCCTTACTTCTTGCTGGCACGCTTAACGATGAGGTTATTGGAATATTTCTTGTGCTTGCGGGTCTTGAGGCCCAGAGCCGGCTTGCCCCACGGGGTCACGGGAGCGGGCATACCGACGGGGCTCTTGCCTTCGCCGCCGCCGTGGGGATGGTCGCAGGGATTCATGACCACGCCGCGGACGGTGGGGCGGATGCCCATGTGGCGGGTGCGGCCGGCCTTGCCGATGCGCACGTTGCTGTGATCCGTGTTGCCCACGGTGCCGATGGTGGCCATGGCGTTCATGGGGATCTTGCGGTATTCGCCGGAGGGCATACGCACCTGGGCGTAGTTGGTTTCCTTACCCATCAGCTGGGCGTAGGCGCCGGCGGAACGAACCAGCTGGCCGCCTTTGCCGGGCTTGATCTCCAGGTTGTGGATCAGGGTGCCCACGGGGATGTTGGCCAGGGGCAGGGCGTTGCCGGGCTTGATGTCGGCGTTTTCGCCGCTCATCACGGTGTCGCCCACCTTCAGGTCCAGAGGCGCCAGGATGTAGCGCTTTTCGCCGTCGGCGTAGTGGAGCAGGGCGATGAAGGCGGTGCGGTTGGGGTCGTATTCGATGGCGGCCACCTTGGCGGGCACGTCCTTCTTGTCGCGCTTGAAGTCGATGATGCGGTACTTGACTTTGTTGCCGCCGCCCTGGTGACGGACGGTGATCTTGCCCTGCTTGTTGCGGCCCGAATGCTTCTTCTTGTATTCGATCAGGCTCTTTTCAGGGGTCTTCTTGGTGATTTCTTCGAACGTCAGCACCGACATGAAACGGCGGGCGGACGAAGTGGGCTTATAAACTCGAATGGCCATCTTGCTCCTCCTCCCTTACACCATGCCCTCGAAGAACTCGATGGGCTTGGAGTCTTCGGTCAGGGTGACGTAGGCTTTCTTGATCTCAGGGGTGCGGCCGGCATGGACGCCCTGGCGCTTGATCTTGCCCTGGGTGCGCAGGGTGTTCACCCGCGCTACTTTAATGGAAGGAAATACACTTTCCAGCGCCTTTTTGATCTCGATCTTGTTGGCGTCAATGGCCACTTCAAAGACATACCGCTTATCGGCGATGCCGTCGTAGCCCTTTTCCGTCAGGACGGGGCGCAGGATGATATCATGGGGATTCTTCATGCGTACACCTCCTGGATATCCTGCATGGCGCCTTTGAGAACGATGATCTTGTCGGCGTTGAGCAGATCGTACACATTGATGGTGT
>JAILBG010000072.1:0-36043 GCA_024681215.1 Clostridiales bacterium | reverse complement strand
CATGGTCGGATTCCCATCGGCACCGTAATATCGTTCGGTATGCAGGCGGCTGTCACTGTAATAGGTATAGGTGATCCGGGCATAGCCGTCGAGCATTTTGACCAGGCGGCCCTCCCGGTCAAGGTAATCCACCTTGATCAGCCGGTCTTCGGCGTCATAGGCAGCGGTCAGGGATGCGTAACCGGTGCTGCCCATGATGGGTTTTTGATCCGTCCCGTAATAGTCCACCCGGGTCAGGTTATAATGGTCGTCATAGGTGTTGACCAGGCGATGCCAATGCTTTGCACCCAGGGTCTCGTTTCCGTCCGTCCCGTAGATTTCCTCGGTCAGAAGAAGCCATTCGGTCTCGCCCGCCTCCCTCGCACCGGTGGACAGTTCCATCCCCAGGAGTTCCTTCTGAAGCAGTTTGTTTTCTTTACCGTCCGAAATATAAGAAATGAAAACTGAGACTATCTTGGCACCGCCCTCGGAGCCGATCAGCGGTTTGCCGTTGGCATCCAGATAACGGGTAGTGATGGTAACTTCGTTTTTGCTCCGTACAATTTCGCTCAGGCACTGGGCATAGCCCCCCGTAGGCCGGGTCAGACGGCCGGATGCGTTAAAGTATTCGTCGGAAGCCCTCAAGGTGTCGCTCCATGAACACCGGCGGTAGCTGTAGCTGCCCTCGATATCAGCCCGGCTGCCGTCCGCGGCAAACCTGTCCTCCGTGACCGTATGGGTGTTGCCAAGAGAATCGGTGACATAAGTATATACCGCGGCGGCATAGCCCAGGTCTGTATTGACCGGCTCACCCCGTGTGCCGTAATAATTTTCGGCAAGAAGATTGCCGTCTCTGTCCCAGGTGTATTCCGCACGGCAGAAGCCCCGGCTGTTCAATGCCGGCGCTCCACTCAGATCATGGGTCGTTTCGCTGACCAGATTGCCCGCGCCGTCCCATACATTATCTGTCTCCGTAAAAACGGGCAGAGAAAGGTCACTTGATACCCCTGCGGCCGCTTCTGCCATTGCCGCCGATAGCAACAGAACCAGCAAAATAGCTGTCAGCCTCATCATCAGCTTCATTGGCATTATTTCTCCTTTCATCCGGGCTTTGGTTCTTTTCCGTATCCGGCTGTTCCCGGGTGTCGTATTTGTGGTAATAATTTTTGTAATACTTTCGATTATAATACTTACCCTGTTTCAGGTTTTCCCCATAGAAAATGAAGCCCAGGATATTCATCCCCGTCATTTCTGCGGTAACAAACGCCTTGCGGACCTCACTATGGTCCGAAAACCCCTGGCGGACCACAAACAGCGTGCCCGCGACCATGCCCGACAGGGCCAGGGGATCCGCGACAATATTGATGGGCGGAGAATCCAGAAGGACCAGATCATACACATCCTCCAGCTTCCTGAGCAGGTTCTGCATGACTCCGGATTCCAGGAGCTCGGTGGGGTTGGGCGGCTGGTGACCGGCCGGAAGGACATCCAGGGACTTTCTGATATCGGGGATGATCGCGTTCTTCCAGGAACAATTGCCGGCCAGCACATCGGAAAGGCCCATCTGATCCTTGGTATCGTATTTGAATACATCCCTCTGGCAGGCCCTGCGCATGTCCGCGTCGATGAGCAGCACCTTTTTCCCGCTCATGGCACAGGAGATGGCCAGGTTGGCAACGATGGTGGACTTGCCCTCACCGGATATGGCGCTGGTGACCATCACGGCAGCATTCTTTTTGCCCACCAGGGTATAAAAGAGGTTCATGCGCAGCTTGGCATAGGCTTCCAGATCCACCATATTGCTTTCCTGGTCCAGCAAAAAAGCACCGGGGTCCTCACTTTGCCTTTTATCACGGCTCACCTCGGCCAGAACGGGGGGCGTATAATTTTCCGTCAATTCTTCGGAGCTGTCGATCCGGCGGTTCATCAGGAACAGGATGGCCAACAGACCGCAGGCCAAAATAGCCCCAGCCAGGGCGCCGATAACAGCTTTGCGCAGGATGCCCCGGCCGTTCGGGCCAAGGGGCATGGAGGCAAAATCGATCACATTGGTGCTGCCGGCCCCCACCACCTCCTGGATGGCTGCGGGGGCCACATTCAAAACCTCGTTGCAGATATCATAGGACATCTGCGGGTTGACCGTTGTGCAGCTGACCCGCACCACACCGGTCTCCCCCACCCCGGCCATGGACAGTGTGGAGGAAATATATTCTGCTGTGATCCCGGGATACTGGGGAGTCAGCCGCTCCACCACCTTATCCATCACCCGGTTGCTCCGGACCACAACGGCATAGGTATCGATCAGCATCACGGCACTGGTAAGGTCCGATGAACTGGCATACTGATAATTGATCAGGTTTGGGTTGCTGTTGTTCACATACATGGTGCCCGAGGCTGTATAAGTGTCTACATAATTTCTGTTGGTATTCCAGTACATAAAACCGGCTCCGATGATCATACACATGATCACCAGCCAGCAGCGCTTAAGAATATACATTGCCATTTTGACAAGGTCGATACGAATCCCTTTTTTCATCCGCGTCCTTAACCTCCCTTGCGGTAAACCGCACAGCCGGTCCGCCGCTTTGTCTTCCGACGCATTTTGCCCTTCTTTGCATGCTCCGGACACATTATGCTTTCCCTGTCCGAATAATATGAAAAACGCTGAAAACCGCAACGATATATAGCGTGGCCGAAAACAAAAATCTGTCTCGCAAACAGGCTGAAATCGTTTACAGCACAAAACGTGCCTGCACATTCAGCCTCGTTTTAATATTAATCCCTGAAAGCTTTCAAGTCAAGTGGATGAAAAGTAAAGAATGAATTCTCTTTGTACTAACAAATTTAAAATATTTTCCATAATAATGAGCATGTCTTTGTACTTTTTCAACTGATATGCTTATACGTCACAGAATCTATTCACAAACGACATAATATAATGAAGAAATGATTACAAAAATATATTATCCCTGAAAAAACCTGCCGCTCAATATCATTATAGCACGGTGTGCTGTGCAGACTGCAGAACCCAAAAAGGGCAGCCCGATAAACATAAAAAAGCCTGTCATTGCTGACAGGACTTAATGGAGGCGCCATCCAGAATCGAACTGGAGAATAAAGGTTTTGCAGACCTTCGCCTTACCGCTTGGCTATGGCGCCTTAAAAAATGGAGCGGTAGACGAGGCTCGGACTCGCGACCTCCACCTTGGCAAGGTGGCGCTCTACCAACTGAGCTACTACCGCTTATGAAGAGGTGCCTTGGGGCGGAGTTGAACCACCGACACTGTGATTTTCAGTCACATGCTCTACCAGCTGAGCTACCAAGGCAAATATGGCGACCCGGAAGGGGCTCGAACCCTCGACCTCCAGCGTGACAGGCTGGCATTCTAAACCGACTGAACTACCGGGCCGTATTCTGGTGGGAACAACAGGGCTCGAACCTGTGACCCCTTGCTTGTAAGGCAAGTGCTCTCCCAGCTGAGCTATGCTCCCCCGCCACATCGCGCATTCACGCGACGCAATATATATTACGGCATGAAATGCGTTTTGTCAAGCACTTTTTTCCGTCCCTGTGAAAAATTACGCAGAAGGCGGGGCGGCTTTGCCGGTTGCGGGGAAAAGGAAGCTATGATAGAATATCAGCGGGAATAAAGCAGGGAGGAGGAAAAGACGATGCGGAGGCTGATGGCGCTGCTGTGCGCCCTGGCGGCATTGACCGCGGCGGCCCGGGCGGAAAGCGGATGGACGGAGCAGGCCTGGGCGGACGTGCGGGCGGAACTGTATTCCGATGCGCCCGATCCGGTGCCCGAGGCATACCGCGTGTTCGTTTCCTCCGCCCCGAAAAACCGGGCGGACGAGGACGCGGGGCTGACGGTGCTGCTGATGGCCTCGGACGCGCCGGATATGGAACATAATTTCGGCCGGACCGATTTGATCATGCTCTGCCGCATCGATTTTGCCACGGGCGGGATCCGGCTGCTCTCCCTGCCGGAGGAGGCGTTCGTTCTCCTGCCCGGGCTGCCCGGGGGTGTGATGCTGCGGCATGTGAACTGCTTCGGGGGGCCGCTGCTGGTGCTGAACACGGTGAACGGCCTGCTGGACGCCGGCGTCGGGCGGTACTGCGCGGTGAACTTCGAGGCGTTTCAGCAGATCGTGGATCTGCTGGGCGGCGTGAAGATGACGCTTACGGAGGAGGAAGCCCAGGTGCTGGAAACGGAGGCGGGGGAAGCCCGCCTGAACGGCGCCCAGGCCCTGCGGTACGTGCGATTGCGGCGGCAGGGGGACGGCAGCCGCCGGGCGGAAAAGCTGATGGCGGCCCTGGCCGATACCTGGACCGCCAAGGGCTCCACCCAGAATGTGTACCGGGTGCTGGATCTGCTGCTGCCCCTGCTGGATACCAACCTGACCACCAAGAACCTGATGGACGCCGCGGCGCACATCGTGGGCCGGGAGGAGCCGGGAGCGTTCGCCGCCGAAGCCCTGAAGGCCAACGAGGACGGCGCGCTGGACGAAAGCGCCCGGGATGCCCTGCACGCGTTCCTGGACGGGCAGACGCCCTGACCGACCTACGGGAAGGAGCAAAAAGCGGATGGAGGAAAAGGCGGTGCTGCTCAGGCATCTGGATGCGCTTCACACCACGGACCGGGGCCGGGAGAGGATACAAAAAAATCTCCGCCTGGGCGGAGAGGATCCCCTTGAATTCTGCAGGCGGCTGATCCTGCGTTCGGACTGCCGGGTGACCCGGCGGGGAAAAAACTGGTACTGCGAAGGAGCAAGCGTCCGTCTGACGGTGAACGCGTCCGCCTGCACGGTGATCACGGCGCATCCGTTGGCCGCGGGGAAATGAGCAGCCGCGCCACCTCCCGCAGCGAGCGCTGGCGGATCTTCCGGGGCTCGAAGCGGAATGCGGAATAGACCAGCTGCATCACCGCGCCGGCCCCCAGGGTGCTCAGCAGCGTGCCGATCCCCACAGGGCCGCCCAGCAGCCAGCCGATCAGCAGCACCACTGCCCACAGCAGGATCTCCACCATCCCGATGGGGATTTTTTTCATGCGTTTTCCCAGCCCCAGCAGCAGCGAATCCCGGGGGCCGCAGCCCTGGGCGCAGCGCATGTAGATCATCATGCCCAGCGCCATGAACAGAAACCCCGCCAACATCAGCGCCACGCCCAGCCACAGGCTCTCGTTTTTCGGATAAGGGTTCAGATCGTTGAACAGCTGCACGAAGTTACCGGTGAGCAGCGCGTCGATCACCGTGCCGAAGCCGATCTTTTCCCCCAGCAGCAGGTCGATCCCCAGGATCACGAGGGCCATGCAGGTCATGGCCAGGCCGTAGTTCAGCGGGGTGTGATAGGAAATGCCCATGCCCAGGCAGTCCCAGGGGGCCAGGCCGATGTTGGCATGGATCGTCAGGTGCACGCCGAAGGAAAAAACCAATAGCCCCAGCACGATGCGCACCCATTCCAGGATCACCCGGCGTCTTGCTTCCGCTGTTTTCATAATGTTCCTTGCTCCGGATAAACCACTTCAAATTCCTCGCACACCACGGGCATGCTTTCGTCGAACGTCAGCCCCGCTTCCGCCATTTCATCGGAAAAGAAACGCCGGTGGACGCGCCGCCAGGCGTTCAGGGAAAGGTCCCCTTCGCCCTCCAGGCGGGCGTGGCGGGCGTCCACCCGGGAAAAGGGAACGATGCGCACCCGGACGGTGCGGATCATGCACACCGCTTCCTCCCGGCTGTTGAGGATCACGCTGTATTCCCCTTCCCGGGGCAGGGCTTCGCCTTCCGGGGCATACAGGGGCCAGGCCGACGACGTGGCCCGCTTGCGCCCGGACAGCACCAGCGCCGCCAGGCCGTCCGGGTCACTCCCGAACGCCCAGGCGTCCCATTCCGCAGCGCCGCCGTAAGCGCGGGCCATTTCCTCCGCCGTCATCCGCTTTCCCTCCGTTCTCCGTGCGAATCAGCGTAACTGTATCATAAACCCGGGGGAATGACAAGAAAAATACTGTTTTCGCACAATCTTGACAAGCGCGCGGGCGGGGATATAATGAAATGGATTTTTCCCGCGGCGCATGGATCGAAGGCGCGCGGGAAGAATGAACGGGAAAGGATGAGCGGAATGACGGTTTCTGTTCCTTATCGGCTGTATGGGTATCCCAATCTGCTTTTGATCGCGGCGGCGGTAGTGCCGGCGGTGCTGCTGATGCTGTATGTATATAAAAAAGACAGGCTGGAAAAGGAGCCCAAGGGGCTGCTGCTGACGCTGGTGATCCAGGGGATCGTATCCACCTCCCTGGCGGTGTACGCAGAGCGGCTGGGCACCCGGCTGCTGCTTTCCGCGCTGGACCAGGAATCCGTATGGTTCCAGCTGATCTTCAATTTCCTGATCGTGGGGCTGGCGGAGGAAGGATTCAAATATCTGCTTTTGTACCGGCGCACCTGGGGATCGCCGCATTTCAACTGCCAGTTCGACGCGGTGGTGTACGCGGTGTTCGTTTCCATGGGCTTTGCGCTGTGGGAGAACATCGAATACGTGGTGATGTACGGCTTCGGCACGGCGGTGATCCGGGCGCTGACGGCCATTCCGGGCCACGCCTGCTTCGGGGTGTTCATGGGCGCGTGGTACGGCCTGGCCCGGGCCCATGAGAACAAAGGGAATCAGCAGTACGGCCGCATCTGCCGCCGGATGGCGGTGGTCAGCCCGGCGCTGCTCCACGGGCTGTACGATTTTATCGCCACCATGGATGAAACGCGCCGGGCCGTCTGGTTCGTGGCGTTCATTCTGCTTCTGTTCGCTTTTTCGGCGCTGATTGTCCGCCGCCTGTCCGCCCGGGACAGATACATCTGACCGACGGAAAAGAGCCTCGCGGGAGGCTCTTTTTTGTTTATTCGTTTTCCGTCGGGCGGTGCAGGGAACGTTCCGTTGTGAACCCGTCCGGATAGCGTTTTTTCAGCTTATCGACGTTCATTTGCAGGATCTGTTCCAGATCGTATCCCAGGGCGTGGGCGGTTTCCGCCAGATACCAGGCGATATCGCCCAGCTCCCCGGCCAGGCGTTCCCGGTCCAGGGGATGGCCCTGGGCCAGATGTTTTTTCACGATGTCGATGGCCTCCCCGGCCTCGCCGCACAGGCCCATGACGCCGTTGATCAGCACGTCTTTTCCTTGCAGCGCCGGGTTCAGGGTGCTCAGGGCCAGGCGCTGGTATTCGTTGACGGTCATGGGGCCTCCTTAGCCGAAATATTTTTTCGCGCTGCGGAACAGGCCCATATCGTAATTCCCGGGCACGTTCCGGTACAGCCCGCTGCCCACGCGCTCGCTGTGGCCCATTTTGCCCAGCACCCGCCCGTCGGGGGAGAGGATGCCCTCGATGGCGGCCACGGAGCCGTTGGGGTTGAAGAGGATATCGTCGGTGGGAGCGCCGGAAAGATCCACGTACTGGGTGGCCACCTGGCCGTTTTCGATCAGGGCGCGGAGGGTGCTTTCATCGCAGAGGAACCGGCCCTCGCCGTGGCTGACGGGCACGGTGAACACGTCGCCCACCTTCGTTTCCATGAGCCAGGGAGAGTTATTGGAGGCGACGCGGGTGCGCACCAGGCGGCTCTGGTGACGGCCGATGCGGTTGTAGGTCAGGGTGGGGGCGTCGGCGCTGGGGGCGGTGATGCGGCCGGAGGGCACCAGGCCCAGCTTGATCAGCGCCTGGAAGCCGTTGCAGATGCCCAGCATCAGCCCGTCCCGGCTGTCCATCAGGTCCCGGATGCCGTCGGCCACCGCGGCGGAGCGGAAAAAGGCGGTGATGAATTTGCCGGAGCCGTCGGGCTCGTCGCCGCCGGAGAAGCCGCCGGGGATGAACACGATCTGGGAGTTCTTGAGGGCTTTGGCGAAGCGCTCCACGGAATCGCTGACGCCCTGGGCGCTCAGGTTGTTCAGCACCAGGATCTGCCCCTTGAGCCCGGCGGCCTCCACGGCCTTGAGGGAATCGTATTCGCAGTTGGTGCCGGGGAACACGGGGATCAGCACCCGGGGCACGGCCACGGAGGAAGCGGGCCGGAGGACGGGCCGGGGCGCCGCGCTGATAACGGGAACCTCCTCCCGTCCGGGGGTGGCGGCGGGATAAACCTTTTCCAGCCTGCCTTCGTAGATCTGCTTGAGCTCGTCCAGTGAAACGGCCTCGTCGGGCCCCCAGGCAAACATGCCGTTCTCCGAGGTCCGGCCCAGCCTGCATACGGCCGAAGCGTCCGCGGCCTGCCTGTCCGACAGCTCCAGCACGAAGCCGCAGGGCTGCTTTGCGAACAGGGCCGGCAGGAGCGCGTTCCCCTGGAAGTCGATGCCCAGGCCGTTGCCCAGGGCCATTTTCAGGCAGGCTTCCGCGGCGGTCCCGCCGCCCAGCGCCCAGGCGGACAGGGCCTTGCCGCTGCGCAGCAGGTCGTGCACCCGGGAAAAAACCTCCTTCAGGGAATCCGGCGCGGGCAGGCCGTTTTCATCACGATCCGGGGTCAGCAGCACAACGTCGTGGCCCGGGCCCTTGAATTCGGGGGAGCGCACGTCTCCGATCCTGCCGGTGGTGACGGCGAAGGACACCAACGTGGGGGGCACGTCCAGATGCTCGAAGGTGCCGCTCATGGAATCCTTGCCGCCGATGGCGGCGCAGCCCAGATCCCACTGGGCCTGGAGCGCGCCCAGCAGCGCGGCCAGGGGTTTGCCCCAGCGCTCCGGCTGGCCCAGGGGCTTTTCAAAGTATTCCTGGAAGGTCAGGTAAACGTCCTTCCTGTCCGCGCCGGCGGCGATGAGTTTCGCTACGGACTGCACCACGGCCAGATAGGCCCCCCGGTACGGGCTGGCCTCGGTGATGAAGGGATCATAGCCCCAGGCCATGAAGGACACGGTGCCCGTGTCGCCCTCCTCCCGGGAGATCTTGTGCACCATGGCCTGCGTGGGGGTCAGCTGATATTTGCCGCCGAAGGGCATCAGCACCGTGCCCGCGCCGATGGTGGAATCAAAGCGCTCGGAAAGGCCCCGCTGGGAGCAGACGTTCAGATCCCCCGCTATTGCCTTCAGGCCCGGAACGAAAGTGGGAAGCGCCGGAGAAAGCTCCATGGGCCGCGGCGCCGTTACGTGGGCCGCGGCTTCCTTGGGCGCGCCGTTGGAATTGAGGAAGGCACGGGAGATATCCACGATGGTTTCCCCGCGCCACTTCATGGTCAGCCGGGGCTCGGCCTGAACGGTGGCCACCACGGTGGCCTCCAGGTTTTCCGCGTCCGCCAGAGCAATGAATTTTTCCGCGTCTTCCGGGGCCACCACCACGGCCATGCGCTCCTGGGATTCGGAAATGGCCAGCTCCGTGCCGTCCAGGCCCTCGTATTTCTTGGGCACCTTGTCCAGGTCGATGGCGATGCCGTCGGCCAGCTCGCCGATGGCCACGGAAACGCCGCCCGCGCCGAAATCGTTGCAGCGCTTGATGAGCAGGGAGGCTTCCTTGCTGCGGAACAGCCGCTGCAGCTTGCGTTCCTCCGGCGCGTTGCCCTTCTGCACCTCCGCGCCGCAGGTGTCGATGGACTTGAGGGTGTGGGCTTTGGAGGAGCCGGTGGCCCCGCCGCAGCCGTCCCGGCCCGTGCGGCCGCCCAGGAGGATGATCTTGTCCCCGGGGGCGGGCACTTCCCGGCGCACGTTCTCCCGGGGCGCGGCGGCGATCACCGCGCCGATCTCCATGCGCTTGGCGGCGTAGCCGGGATGGTAGATTTCATGCACCTCGCCGGTGGCCAGGCCGATCTGGTTGCCGTAGGAGGAATAGCCCGCCGCGGCGGTGGTGACGAGCTTGCGCTGGGGCAGCTTGCCGGGCAGGGTTTCGGACAGGGGCACGGTGGGGTCCGCCGCGCCGGTGACGCGCATGGCGGCGTACACGTAAGCCCGGCCGGAGAGCGGGTCCCGGATGGCGCCGCCGATGCAGGTGGCCGCGCCGCCGAAGGGCTCGATCTCGGTGGGGTGGTTATGAGTTTCGTTCTTGAACAAAAGCAGCCATTTTTCCGTGCCCTTTTCGGTTTCCACGTCGATCTTCACCGTGCAGGCGTTGATCTCCTCGGATTCGTCCAGCTTGTCCAGCAACCCCTGCTTTTTCAGGTATTTGGCGCCGATGGTGGCCATGTCCATGAGGGTGACGGGCTTTCGGATCTTCAGCTCCTCCCGGACGGCCAGGTATTTTTGGTAGGTTTTTCCCGCCGCCGGATCGTCGAAGGCAAGATCTTTGAGGCGGGTGAGGAAAGTGGTGTGGCGGCAATGGTCGCTCCAGTAGGTATCCAGCATGCGGATTTCCGTGAGGGTGGGGGCGCGGCCTTCCTTCCTGAAATACTCCTGGCAGAATTCCAAGTCGTCCTCGTCCATGGCCAGGCCGTATTTTTTCACGAACGCCGCCCGGCCCGCCCGGTCCATGGCCTGAAAGCCGTCCAGCGTTTCCACCATGGGCGGCATTTCATACGCGGTTTTCAGGGTGTCGAAGGCGGCCAGGGAGGCTTCCCGGCTCTCCACGGGGTTGATGACGTATTTTTTCACGGCGGAAACGTCCTCCGCCGTGAGATCGCCGTACAGATAATAGACCTTGGCGCTGCGCACCAGGGGACGTTCGCCCTTGGAGATCAATTGGATGCACTGGCTGGCGCTGTCCGCCCGCTGGTCGAACTGGCCGGGGAGATACTCCACCGCGAACACCTGCGCGCCGGCGGCGTCGGGCAGTTCTTCCGTTACGGCGTCCAGCTGGGGCTCGGCGAACACGGTGGTTTTCAGCTGCTCAAACAGCGGCCGGCCGATGTCCTCCACGTCGTAGCGGTTGAAAAGCCGTACGTTCGCAAGGCCCCGGATGCCCAGCAGGGATTGCAGGTCGCCTTTCAGGGCCTGGGCCTCGTGATCAAGCCCGGGCTTTTTTTCCACATAAACGCGATAAACCATGCCGTCAATCCTCCTTTTTCAGGGCGCGGGCGCCGATGTCCCGGCGGCAGAAGGCGTTTTCAAAGTGCGTTTTTTCCACGGCGGCGTAGGCGCGCTTTACGGCGGTTTTCAGATCCTCCGCCGTGGCGGTGACGCCCAGCACCCGGCCGCCGGAGGTGACCAGTTCGCCGTTTTCATTCAGCTTCGCCCCGGCCACGAAGGTGGTGATCTCGTCGGTGTCCGGGGTGAGGGTGATGGGGAAGCCCTTTTCGTAATGCTGGGGATAGCCCTTGCTGGCCATCACCACGCAGCAGGCCGCGCCGGAGGAAAACTCCACGGGGCAGCTTTCCAGCGTCCCGTTCCGGGTGGCCTGCATGATGGTCAGTAAATCGCTCTTGAGCAGCGGCAGCACCACCTGGGTTTCGGGATCGCCGAAGCGGCAGTTGTATTCGATCACCTTGGGGCCGTCCTTGGTGATCATCAGGCCGAAATACAGGCAGCCCCGGAAGGGACAGCCCTCCTTCTCCATGGCCCGGACGGTGGGGAGGAAGATTTCCTCCATGCAGCGCGCGGCCACGTCGGCGGTGTAATAGGGGTTGGAGGCAATAGTGCCCATGCCGCCGGTGTTCAGGCCCTGATCGCCGTCCAGGGCGCGCTTGTGATCCATGGAGGACACCATGGGCTTAACGGTCTTCCCGTCGGTAAAGGCCAGCACGCTGACCTCCGGCCCTTCCAGGAATTCTTCGATGACCACCCGGCTGCCGCTGTCGCCGAACACCTTGTTTTCCATCATGTCGGTGATGGCGGCGTCCGCCTCTTCCCGGGTTTTAGCGATGATGACGCCTTTGCCCAGGGCCAGGCCGTCCGCCTTGATCACCGTGGGCAGCGGCGCGGTTTTCACATATTCCCGGGCGGCGCCGGCGCTGTCGAACACGCGGCATTTCGCCGTGGGGATGCCGTACTTTTCCATCAGCTTCTTGGCGAACACCTTGCTGCTTTCGATCCGGGCGGCGGCTTTCACAGGCCCGAAGCAGGGCACGCCGGCGGCCTCCAATTCGTCCACCGCGCCCAGGGCCAGGGGATCGTCCGGGGCCACCACGGCGAAATCGACGTTTTTCAGCACCGCGAAATCCACGATCTCGCCGATCTCCTTCGCCCCGATGGGGATGCAGACGGCGTCCTTCGCGATGCCGCCGTTGCCGGGCAGGGCGTAGACCGTTTCCACCTCCGGGTTCTTTTTCAGGCTTTTGATCAGGGCGTGCTCCCGCCCGCCGGAACCGACCACCAGGATTTTCATGGAGAAACCTCCTTGCTGAAATTAGGTGTAAATAACCCGGAATTGTATGATCAGCTTCCGATTTGGTGCTTCATCTTTGCTTTTCTCTTTTGCTTTAAAATACGTCTTCCGGCTTCTCACGATTAATTGCATTCAGCGGAATCACGTTTTCTTGTCCCTCTGAAACAATAAGCAGTTCCGCACCTTCCAGGATCGTTTCGTCTTTTCCTTTGAAGAAGAATAACAGATCAAAATTATTCTGTTCTTCGGCGATTGTGGGGAACCCGCCGCCTTCCGGCTTGATCAGGGTATGAAACATGATGGAGGCGCCTTCGACTGTCTCCCCATCGGCAAGGCGTATGAGCAGCTCAGCGTATGCCGTATCGTCCAGAATGGCTTTCGATATGGTTCCATCAGCCGGCACAAAGCGTACCATGGCGAACAGTCCGTCTGTCCGCAGATTCGGAATATTGATATCCTTTGAATCCGTCGTCAGCCAGACCACTTTCAGCGTGTACCCTCGCCAACTGACATTCTCCGTTACGGATTCTTCCGGAGTTTCCCCTGCAAGGGCAGGCAAAGCAGCCATGATAATGCACAGTGCCATCAGCAGCGAAGCAAGTATAACCTTTTTCATTTGAATTCCTCCTTTGAATATTTCATTTGTCTGTCAGCGTTCGGTCAAAAGCCCAATGATCCTGAACGGCTTTCTTCGGAAGGGGGTCTGGGGGGAACCCATTCTTTGGCCCAAAGAATGGGTTCCCCCCAGAAAACCTCGTTACTTTAATGATGGAACAATCTCATCCCCGTAAAGGCCATGGCCATGCCGAAGCGGTCGCAGGTTTCGATCACCTGGTCGTCCCGGATGGAGCCGCCGGGCTGGGCCACGTAGGAGACGCCGGAGCGGCGGGCGCGCTCGATATTGTCGCCGAAGGGGAAGAAGGCGTCGCTGCCCAGGGACACGCCGGTGATCTTGTCCAGATAGGCGCGCTTTTCCTCCCGGGTGAAGGGGGCGGGTTTTTCGGTAAAATACTGCTGCCACTTGCCTTCGCCCAGCACGTCCTCGTCCTGATCGGAGAGGTACACGTCGATGGTATTGTCCCGGTCGGCGCGGCCCAGGGTGGGCAGGAAGGGCAGGCTCAGCACTTTTTCGCTCTGGCGCAGGTGCCATTTATCGGCCTTGTCGCCCGCCAGGCGGGTGCAGTGGATGCGGCTCTGCTGGCCGGCACCCACGCCGATGGCCTGGCCGTCGTAAGCGTAGCAGACGGAGTTGGACTGGGTGTATTTGAGGGTGATCAGGCTGATGATCAGATCCCGCACGGCCTCGGAAGGCAGATTTTTATTGGCGGTGGGGATGTTTTTCAGCAGGCCTTCGTTGATCTCAAAATTGTTCCGGCCCTGCTGGAAGGTGACGCCGAACACATCCTTGGTTTCGATGGGATCGGGCACGTAGCTTTCGTCGATCTTCACGATGTTGTAATTGCCCTTACGCTTGGTTTTGAGGATCTCCAGGGCTTCGTCGGTGTAGCCCGGGGCGATGATGCCGTCGGAAACCTCGCGCTTGATGATGCGGGCGGTGGTTTCGTCGCACACGTCGGAAAGAGCGATCCAGTCGCCGAAGGAGCTCATACGGTCGGTGCCCCGGGCGCGGGCGTAGGCGCAGGCCAGGGGGGAATCGTCCAGGCCGGGGATGTCGTCCACAAAGCAGGCCTTTTTCAGCGGATCGCTGAGCTTCAGGCCCACGGCGGCGCAGGTGGGGGACACGTGCTTGAAGGAGGCGGCGGCGGGGAGGCCCAGGGCGGCCTTCAGTTCCTTCACCAGCTGCCAGGAGTTCAGCGCGTCCAGGAAATTGATGTAGCCGGGACGGCCGGAAAGGATCTCAAAGGGCAGATCGGCGCCGTTCTTCATGTATACCTTGGCGGGCTTCTGGTTGGGGTTGCAGCCGTATTTCAGTTCAAATTCCTTCATGGCCGGTGTTCCTCCTTACTGATGCTTGTTGACGATGCGGGTGTCGGCCTTGCCGGTTTCCAGGTCCACAAAGCGGACGAACAGGGAAATCCTGTTGCTTTCGTTGAGGCTGCCCCAAACGGTATCGGTGAGCGCGTCGATATCGTCCATCAGCTCCACCTGCTCGGGCTCGCCCTCGAAGGAGGGGAGGGGATTGCCGTCGCCCACGTAGGTGTGGATGAAGTGGCCCAGGCCCGGCACGGGGGCCAGATCGAAGGTGAAGCGGTTGCATTTGGTGCCCTGGCCGTCGGCACATTTCAGGATGCTGAGCTGATACCAGTAGACCTTGTCGAAATGCAGCAGCGCGCTGATCCGGGGGGTATAATTGGGCTTGTCCGGCTCAAAGCCCCGGGTGCGCAGGGCGTTTTCAAAGGAATCGCCGTTTTTGAGGAAATCCCGCACGGTATCGGTCTGATCGCCGTTGGTGACGATCAGGGCGCGCTTCACGGCCCGGACCGGGGCGTAGATGATGAGGGAGGGATCCTCCACCTTGCTTTCGTCGTAGGGATAGATCATCACGTCGTCCCCCTCGGCGCGGAAAACGCGGTTGCGGCTGTTTTCGCTGCGGCCCATGATGAAATAGACGGCCGCGGCCTTTTTGCCGTCCGGCGTGAGCCCCGCGATGATGCCCCGGCCGGGGTAGGCGTTGGAGGAAAGGAGAGAAGCGAGGGACTGCTTGTTCATGGAGGCGCCTCCTTTTTGAATTCTGTGGGAACGGGGTTATTCGTTCGCGATCCGCTCCGCGGCCATTTCCGCGGCCCGGGGGAGCAGCAGCCATTCGGCCTGCTCCATTACCCGGCGCTGGAGGGTTTCCGGGGTGTCGCCGGGGAGCACGTCCACGGCCTTCTGCAGCAGGATCTCGCCGCCGTCGGCGATCTCGTTGACGTAATGCACCGTGGCGCCCGTCACCCGGACCCCCCTTGCCAGGGCGGCCTCGTGGACATGCAGGCCGTAGAAGCCCTTGCCCCCGAAGGCGGGAAGCAGGGCGGGGTGCACGTTCAGGATGCGGCGGGGATAGCGGCGGACGAAATCCGCGGACAGGATGCTCATGAACCCCGCCAGGACGATCAGCTGCACCCCGTCCTTTTCCAGCAGGCGGAGGATCTCCGCCTCAAACGCTTCCTGGGTGCCGCCCCTGCGGGGGACGGTATGGGCGGGGATGCCGGCCTTTTCCGCCCGGACCAGGGCGTAGGCGTCGGGCCGGGAGGCGATCACCGATACGAATTCCACGCAGGGCATTTTCCCCGCCTGCCATTCGTCGATCAGGGCCTGCAGATTGGTGCCGCCGCCGGAGACCAGCACGGCGGTTTTCACGCGCTTCACGCCAGGATCACTCCTTCGTCGCCTTCCACGGTTTCGCCCAGCACGTAGCTGCCGGGGCACAGGGACAGGACCTTGAGGGCGCTGTCCGGATCCGCGGTGAGCACCATGCCCACGCCCATGTTGAAGGTATTGAACATGTCGCGCTCCGGCACGCCGCCCTTCTCCTGAAGGAAGCGGAAGATCTCCGGCGTGCGCAGGGCGGAAAGGTCCACCTTGGCGGCCAGGCCGTCGGGCAGGCTGCGGGGGATGTTTTCAAAGAAGCCCCCGCCGGTGATGTGGGCGGCGGATTTGATCAGCTTGCTTTCGATCAGGGGCAGCAGCTCTTTCACGTAGATCTTCGTGGGGGTCAGCAGCGTTTCGCCCAGGGTGGTTTCGCCGAAGGTCATATCCAGGTCCATGCCGGAAATGATCCTGCGGATCAGGGAAAAGCCGTTGGAATGGACGCCGGAGGAGGGCAGGGCGATGAGGGCGTCCCCCGCCCGGACGGCAGATTTGTCCAGGATCTTTTCCCGGTCCACCACGCCCACGCAGAAGCCCGCCAGGTCGTATTCGTCCTTGGGGTAAAAGCCCGGCATTTCCGCCGTTTCCCCGCCGATCAGGGCGCTGCCGGCCTGCACGCAGCCTTCGCATACGCCGCTGACGATGGAGGCGATCTTTTCCGGCACATTCTTGCCGCAGGCGATGTAATCCAGGAAGAAAAGGGGCCTGGCGCCGCAAACGATCACGTCGTTGACGCACATGGCCACGCAGTCGATGCCCACGGTGTCGTGCTTGTCCATCCGGAAGGCCAGCTTCAGCTTGGTGCCCACGCCGTCGGTGCCGGATACCAGCACGGGCCGCTGCATGCCCTTCACGTCCAGCTCAAACAGGCCGCCGAAGCCGCCCACGCCGCCGATGGCGCCGGAGGTGAGGGTGCGGGCGATGTGCTTTTTCATCAGCTCCACGGCCCGGTAGCCTGCGGTGATATCCACGCCGGATGCCTTGTAGGACTCGGAATAGCTCTTCATTCTTGCGGCTTCCTTTCGCTTTTTTTGTATTCGAACCGGGATTTGGCGGTGCGGGAAGGCACCTCGGTGGGATACTTGCCGGAGAAGCAGGCGTCGCAGTAGCCGCCGCAGGTGGCGTTTTCCGCCAGCAGGTGCACGTCCCCCAGGTCCAGATAGCCCAGGGAATCCACCCCGATGATCTCAGCGATCTCGGGAACGGTGTGGCGGCAGGCGATCAGGTTCTCCCGGGAGTCGATGTCCGTGCCGTAATAGCAGGGATTGAGGAAGGGCGGCGCGGTGACGCAGAAGTGCACCTCCGTGGCCCCGGCGTCCCGCAGCAATCCCACGATGCGCTTGCTGGTGGTGCCGCGGACGATGCTGTCGTCGATCAGCACCACCCGCTTGCCCCGCACCACGGCGGAAATGGGGTTCAGCTTGATCTTCACCTTATCCTCCCGGGATTTCTGGCCCGGGGAAATGAAGGTGCGGCCGATGTAGCGGTTTTTGATGAAGCCCAGGCCGTAGGGGATGCCGCTCTGCCGGGCGTAGCCGATGGCGGCGTCCAGGCCGGAATCCGGCACGCCGATGACGATGTCCGCCTGCACGGGATGCTTGAGGGCCAGCAGCGCGCCGGCCCGCACCCGGGCCTGATGCACGCTGGCGCCATCCACCACGGAATCGGGCCGGGCGAAATAAATGTACTCAAACACGCACAGGCTGGGCTTGCACTTGCCGCAGTGCTCCCGGATGGAGCGGACGCGGCCCCGCTCGAAAACCACGATCTCGCCGGGGTCCACGTCCCGGATCAGGGTGGCGCCCACGGCGTCCAGGGCGCAGCTTTCGCTGGCCAGGATGAACCCGCCGTCTGGCCGCATGCCGTAGCACAGGGGACGGAAGCCGTTGGGGTCCCGGGCGGCGATGAGCTTGCTGGGAGACATGACCACCAGGGAATACGCGCCCTTGATCCTGTTCATGGCGCGGCAAAGCGCCTCCTCGATGGAGGGGGCGGAGAGGCGTTCCTTGGTGATGATGTAGGAAATCACCTCGGTATCGGAGGTGGTGTGGAAAATGGAGCCTCCCAGCTCCAATTCTTCCCTCAGGTCATAGGAATTGATCAGGTTTCCGTTGTGGCACAGGGCCATGGGGCCCTTCACGTGGTTCACCACGATGGGCTGGGCGTTGGCCCGGCTGGCGCTTCCGGTGGTGCCGTAGCGCACGTGGCCGATGGCCATGTCGCCCTGGCCCAGCTTTTCCATCACCGCGGGGGTGAACACGTCGTTCACCAGCCCGGTGTCCTTATGGGCGGTGAAGATCCCGTCGTCGTTCACCACGATGCCGCAGCTTTCCTGGCCCCGGTGCTGCAGGGCGAAAAGGCCGTAGTATACGGTGGACGCCACGTCGCACTTTTCCGGGGCCAGTACGCCGAAAACGCCGCATTCTTCATGTAACTGGCTCATGCTTTTTCCCCCAGCAGCCGGCGCAGGATCTCCTGGTAGGCGTCCTCCACGTGGCCCAGATCCCGGCGGAACCGGTCCTTATCCAGCTTTTCGTGGGTCTTGATGTCCCAGAAGCGGCAGGTGTCCGGGCTGATCTCGTCCGCCAGGACGATTTTGCCGTCCTTGGTGCGGCCGAATTCCAGCTTGAAATCGATCAGCTCGATGCCGGCTTCCTTGAGGTATTCGGTGAGCACGTCGTTGATCTTGAAGGAATAGGCGGCGATCTGGTCCATTTCCTCTTTGGTGGCCCAGCCCATGGCCAGGATGTGGTATTCGTTCACCATGGGATCGCCCAGGGCGTCGTCCTTATAGCAGTATTCCAGCACGGTGCTCTTCATTTTCACGCCCTCGGGGATGCCCAGGCGCTTGGAAAGGCTGCCGGCGGCGATGTTGCGCACGATCACCTCCAGGGGCACGATCTGCACGCGGCGCACCAGGGTTTCCCGGTCGCTGAGCTCCTCCACCAGATGGGTGGGCACGCCGTTTGCTTCCAGCAGGTGCATCAGGTGGTTGGTGACCCGGTTGTTGATGGCGCCTTTGCCCAGGATGGTGCCCTTCTTCAGGCCGTTGAAGGCGGTGGCGTCGTCCTTGTAGGAAACGATGCAGTAATCGGGGTTTTCGGTGGCGAATACCTTTTTAGCTTTTCCTTCGTACATTTGCGCGGTCTTTTCCATTTTCTTTTCCTCCTTGTCAGATGGGTGGAGTTCAAATGAATCGGGCGGTGATTTCCCGGTCTTTCGCCAATACCTTTTCGGCGGCCTCCCGGCGCAGGGCGGCCAGCTTTTCCATGAGCGCCGCGTCGGACACCGCGATGATCTGGGCCGCCAGCAGGGCGGCGTTCTGGGCCCCGTCGATGGCCACCGTGGCCACCGGGATGCCGGAGGGCATCTGCACGGTGGACAAAAGCGCGTCCAGCCCGTCCAGGGCGGAGGATTTGACGGGAATGCCGATCACCGGCAGCACCGTGTTGGCGGCGATGGCCCCCGCCAGGTGGGCCGCCTTGCCCGCCGCGGCGATCAGCGCGCCAAAGCCGTTCTCCGCGGCGTTCAGGGCGAAGGACCGCGCCTGTTCCGGCGTCCGGTGGGCGGAAAAAACGTGCACCTCGAAGGGAATGCCCAGGGCCTTTAGCTGATCCGCCGCCTTCTGCACCACGGGCAGATCGCTGTCGCTGCCCATGACGATGCCGACTTTTTTCATGCAAATTGCTCCTTTTGCGTTTTGCCCGTTTCCTTGGGGAACGGACAAGCCGATTATACCATGAGGAAAACCGATATGCAAGGAAAATTCTGAATAATAAATGTTAAATTCCTGTAATCGTTCGTGTTTTTGACGAACGGAATGAAGAAAATGCGGGAAAAGCGGCAAAAGGGCGGGAAATATCCGAACGATCAGGAATAGACGAATGGCCGCTTTTTCGCCCGGATCTTCCATTTCCTGCGGTTTTCCGCTTAGGATTTCCAGCATATTGCCCATCGGAAGGGAGGCATATTGGGAAGGAAGAAAAAAGGGGAGGGACCAGCGGATGAGAAGGAAAATCGGCCGGATACGGGCCGCCGCGGGGACGGTCACGGCCCTGATGACGGCGTGGATGGTGTTTTCGCCCACCTCCGCGGCGCTCAGGAGCCTGCCGGCCACCTACCGGCTGGGGGTGGGGCAGACGGCGGACGTGCACCTGGGGGTGGCGGCGCTGAGCAGCCAGGATGAAAGGCTGTCCGCCGCGGGAAGCACCCTGAGCGCCCGGGCCGAAGGGGAAGCGGAAGTGACGGTGAACCTGTTCGGCCTGTTCCCCGTGGGGCGCATGCGGGTGGACGTGGAAAAGGAGCGCGTGCTGATGCCCGGCGGCGCGGCGGTGGGCGTTGCGCTGGCCACCCAGGGGGTGCTGGTGGTGGGCGTTTCCGACGTGGCGGGCAGAAGCCCTGCCCAGGCCGCGGGCCTGCGCCCCGGGGATCTGATCCGCACCGTGGACGGCCAGGCGGTGGACACCAGCGAAGCGCTCACGGCGCTGATCGCCGCGTCTGGCGGGAAGCAGATACAGGTGACCTTCCAGCGGGACGGCCGGGAAAGGACCGCGCAGCTCACCCCCGTGCTGGACGGCGCGGCGGGAAAGTACCGCATGGGCGCCTGGGTGCGGGACAGCACCGCGGGGGTGGGCACCCTGAGCTATTATGACCCGGCCAGCGGCGTGTACGGCGCCCTGGGCCACGCCATCAACGACGCGGACACGGGCAGGCTGCTGCCGGTGCGGGAAGGGGCGCTGCTGGAGGCGGACATCGTGGACGTGAAAAAGGGCCTGCGGGGCGCGCCGGGAGAGCTGCGGGGGGATTTCCTCAAGCGCCGGGTGATCCTGGGGAACATTGAGGAAAATACCGTGCTGGGAATCTACGGCAGGCTGGACGCGCCCTACGTGAACCCCCTGTACCCGGAGGGCCTGCCCATCGGATATCAGGAAACGGTGCGCAGGGGACCGGCGGAGATCCTTTCCACCCTGGACGGAACGGGGGTCAAAAGATACAGCGTGGAGATCGAACAGGTGACCCGGCAGCTTTCCCCCGGGCAGAAGAGCATGGTGCTGCGGGTGACGGACCCGGCCCTGCTGGAAAAGACCGGGGGCATCGTGCAGGGCATGTCCGGCAGCCCCATCATCCAGAATGGGCGCATCATCGGGGCGGTGACCCACGTGTTCGTGGACGATCCCACCCACGGCTACGGCCTGTTCATCGAATGGATGCTGGAAACGGCGGAATTGATCGATCAGGCCGCCTGATTTGACTTTATGGGCGGAAGAAAATATAATGAAACCGTAACTGCCCAGTCGCAGAATCATAAATGAAGCAGGGGCCTCCGCGGCCCCTGAACCCCGCGGCAAGGGATTTCATCCCTTGCATCCCATTTGGCGAAACAGCGCCGTTGGGAACAACAACAGTCTCCGCCTGCCGCACTGGGTTTACGAAAAAGTTTGGAAAGTTTCTGGCCCCAGGAAAACCGGGAAAAACCCAGGGGGAAAGCGAGCTTTCCTCTGGGGTTTTTCCGGGTTTTCCCCGGATGCTTTGCATCCGGGCGGGCCGCTTTCAGCAGCCGGGCCAGAAACCGTATGTCGCCAAGTTTTTCTGAGATGGAGTCCAGGGGCCGAAGGCCCTTGGTTCAGGGGTCAGGGGGCTGAAGAAGCCCCCTGGCATGAAACTAATGAAAAACGGCCCCGCGGGCCGGAAAGGACGAAAGACGCATGCGTGCCATCGTGAACGGGCGGCTGCTGCTGCCGGAGGGAGAAAAAGCGGACGCGGCGCTGCTGTTTGACGAAAAGATCCTCGCCGTCACCCGGGAGGAGATCCCGGCGGGGACGGAGGTCATCGACGCCGGGGGCTGCTTCGTGTCGCCCGGGCTCATCGACACCCACATCCACGGCTGCGCCGGGGCGGACGCTTCCGACGCGGACGCAGAGGGGCTGAAAGCAATGGCCGGGGCGCTGCTGAAAAACGGCGTCACCGGCTTTCTGCCCACCACTATGACCGTGGCCTGGGAAACGCTGGAAGCCGTTTTCCGCCAGGTACGGCAGCTGATGCCGGAGAGCCGCCGGCCGGAGTTCCCCGGCGCGGAGATCCTGGGCTGCCACGCGGAGGGGCCCTTCATCAACCCGGAAAAGAAAGGCGCCCAAGCGGAGGAAAACATCCTGCCGCCGGACGCGGAAAAGATCCTGCCGTTTGCGGATGTGATCCGCCTGATCACCTTCGCGCCCGAAATGCCGGGAGCGGCGCGGTTCATGAAAACGATCCGGGAAAAAACGGAAATCGGGCTGTCCATCGGGCACACCGCCGCCACCTATGAGCAGGCCATGGACGCGGTAAACATGGGCGCGGGGCGGTTCACCCATCTGTTCAACGCCATGCCGCCGGTGCACCACCGTTTCCCCGGGGCCGCGGCCGCGGCGCTTTGCAGCGGCGCGTACGCGGAGCTGATCGCCGACGGCATCCACGTACACCCGGCCCTGTTTCCCCTGCTGTACCGCCTGAAGGGGGAAAAGCTGGTGCTGATCACCGATTCCCTGCGGGCCGCGGGGATGCCCGACGGGGAATACACCCTGGGCGGGCAGCGGTTCACCCTGCGGGGGCGGGAATGCCGCCTGGAAAGCGGCGTCATCGCCGGCAGCGTGCTGCGGCTCAACGAGGCGGTGCTTTTGCTGCGGGACCATGCCGGTATCCCCCTGTACGCCGCCGTCCGGGCCGCGTCCCTGAGCGCCGCGGAATCCGCGGGCCTTTCGGAAACAAAGGGCTCCCTGACCCCGGGCAAGGATGCGGACATCGTGCTGATGGACGAAAACTGCCGGGTGAAGCGCACCATCGTCCGGGGCGTTACTAAATATACAGGCACATAAAAAATCCGGGGCTGCGGAAGCCCCGGTTTTTTTCTGTATTCCATTTATTCCGCGATGTTCCCGGCCAGGCCGTCTTCTGTGAGGCCGGTGACGGCCACGCGGTACATATTTCCCGGCGCGCCGCCGGAAAAGACGCAGGGGATGTATTCGGCGGTATAGCCCCGGGTGAGGCCGTTTTCGTCCGTCTCCTCGGAGAGCACCTCCGCCGTGCGGCCGATCCAGTCACGGCGGTAGGCAAGCGCCAGCTCGTTCCCCACGGCGATGAGACGGCGGGCCCGGTCCTCCCGGAGCGCCCGGGGCACCTGATCCGGCATGGCCGCGGCGGGCGTGCCCTGGCGGGCGGAATAGGGGAACACATGCATCCGGGCAAAGCCGATCTCCCGGCAGAAGGAAACGGTTTCCTCAAATTCGGCCTCCGTTTCTCCGGGAAAGCCGCAGATCACGTCGGTGGTCAGGGCGCAGCCGGGGAAGGCGGCGCGAAGGATCCGGGCCGAGCGGCGGAATTCCTCCGCGGTATAGCGCCGGCGCATGCGCCGGAGGACCGGATCGCTGCCGGACTGCAGCGCCAGGTGGAACTGGGGGCAGACCTTTCCGATCCCGGCGAGGCCATCGGCAAATTCCTCCGTCACGATCACCGGCTCCAGGCTGCCCAGGCGGATGCGGCGCACCCCGCTTTGATCGCAGGCGCGCACGGCGTCCAGCAGGGTTTCGCCCTGCAGGTCCCGGCCGTAGCTGGTCAGGTGGATGCCGGTGAGCACCAGCTCGGAAAACCCGGCGCGGCTCAGGCGCGCGGCCTCGGCGGCGATGTCCTCAGGCGGGCGGGAGCGGATGCCCCCCCGGACGTAGGGGATGATGCAGTAGGCACAGTACCGGTCGCACCCCTCCTGGATCTTGAGCACCGCCCGGGTGTGGCCCTCGTGGCTGGAAATGCACAGCGGCTCGTAAGGGACGCGGAGGATATTTTCCACAGCCGCCACCCGTTCGTTTTTTTCCACGGCTTCTTCCAGCAGCGTCACCACCTCGCTTCTGCGGGCGTTGCCGATCACCAGACGGGCGCCGGTGGCCAGCAGCTTTTCCCCGTCCCGCTGGGCCAGGCACCCGGCGATCACCACCTGGGCGGCGGGATTGCGGCGCAGGGCGCGGCGCACGGCGTTCAGGCTTTTCTTATCGCCCGTGCCGGTGACGGTGCAGGTGTTGACCACGTATACGTCGGCCGTCTGAGAAAAATCCCGGATCTCATAGCCGGCTTTTTCAAATAATTCCAGCATCGCCTGGGAATCATACTGATTGACCTTGCAGCCCAGGGTGTGAAAAGCCACGGAAGGCATGGTTCAGGCTCCTTCGTTCGTTGATTTACTGCATGTCGCCGCTGAGGGTCAGAAGGGAGATCAGCGCGGCCAGCCCGGCGGTTTCCGTGCGGAAGATGCGGGGCCCCAGGGTGACGGGCACGCCCCCGGCGGCGGTCAGCGCTTCGATCTCCCCGGCGGAAATGCCGCCCTCCGGGCCGATCACGAGCGCCACGTCCTCCTGCCCCTGCCATTGGGAGGCGATGCCCCGTCCCCGCTGCTCCTCCCAGGGGACCAGCGCGAGGGCGTGCCGGGGCAGGACGCGGCAGAGGGCGGAAAAATCCAGCGGCGCTTCGATTTGGGGCAGCAGCGCCCGACCGGACTGCTTGGCCGCCTCCGCGGCGATGCGCTGCAGGCGCTGGCGCTTTTTTTCCGCGTCCTTCCCGTCCCACCTGGCCACGCACCGGGAGAAAGCCACGGGCACGACGCGGCACACGCCGGCTTCCGTGCATTTCTGCACGATATAATCCATTTTGTCGCCCTTGGGGATGCCCTGGTACAGCGTCGCGCGCACCCGGGCTTCCGGGGAGGGCATTTCTTCCGTCAGCTCCAGCGTCACCCCGGGGGAAACGGACAGGATGCGGGCGGCGAAGATCCGCCCGTCCACCAGCGCCTGGCATGCGTCCCCCGCCGCCATGCGCAGCACCCGCAGGCAGTGGGCCTCCTCCTCCGGCAGCAGCCGGGCGGTATTATTTTCCAGGGCCTGCGCGAAAAACCGGTGCATGGCGCGTCCTCCCTTCGGGGATCTGTCCGGGCGGAGGCCCGGCGCGCCTTCATCATACCACAGCCGGGGCGAAAAATGAAGGGCATTTTTTCCTCGGGCCGGGCGGAGGAACGACGCGGAAATTGCGCTGTATTTTCTCTTGTGAAATGTGTCGATTTCTGGTATACTGTCAGGGAATCCAGTGGAATGCAGGGAGGGATGAACCTGTGAGCGATTATCGTGATCCCGTGCGCCGGGCAAACGGCCAGAATGAGCCGGTCCGCCACAGGCGCAGCGACAGATACCGCCAGGCGGAGGAGATCCCCGCCGCGCCCCGGGAAGCGCAGGAAGAGCCGATCCAGTGGTCCCGCCGCGCGCCGGACGGGAATTTCAACACCCGGGACGACGCGCTGCGCCCCGTGGTGAGAATGGCGGACACCAACGAGTATTACGACGACGCCAACGACTATGACGAGGACGAGCGCGGGGCTTTTCCCTGGCGCAAAGTGCTTCTGATCGTGCTGGCGGCGGCGCTGATCCTGGGGATGGGGCTGTTTTTATATAAAACGTTTATCAGGCCTGTGAAGCCCCAGCCCGAAGCCGTGTCCTTCCAGACGCCCAGCAACGAGGGCATGACCGATACACGCATGGTTTTTTCCGTCACCACCAATCAGGCGGTGGACGGCGTGAAGATCGTCAATGAGAACGATGAAGAAATCGAAGCCGTGGTGAACCAGCTCAACGGCAGCAACGAAACCAACCGCATCTGGCAGGTGCAGGCGGTATTCGACGAGCCGTATACCGGGAACATTTATGCCATGATCCGTTCCGGGAACGAATGGAAAAAAACGGACAAGAGCGTGGCCCTGGTGATCGCCAGCCCCACCCCGGCGCCTACGGAGGCCCCCACGGAAGCGCCCACGCCGGCGCCCACGGAAACCCCGACCCCGGCCCCCACGGAGGCGCCGACTCCGGCGCCCACGGACGCGCCGGCGGTCATCCCCGCCTCCACGGACGCGCCGGAAGCCACCCGGATCCCGGAAACCGCCGTGCCCGTGCCGGCGGTGACCTGGGCCCCCACCAATCCCCCCGCGGTTCCGGATGCGCCCTTTGATGCGGACGCCACGGACGCGCCCACCGCGCTGCCCACCCTGGCGCCTACGGAAGCGCCCACCGAGGCGCCCACGCCGGCGCCTACGGAAGTGCCCACCCCCACGCCCATGCCCCGGCTGGAGGCCCAGAGCGGCGGCATCAAGGTCACGGAAAAAACCTATCAGGGCGGCAAATCCCTCTCCTTCCAGCGGGCGGCGGGCTACATCGCCCCCAACCCCGATCAGTATTCCTATTACGCCGCCGGCGTGCTCACCTTCCGGGGCGACAATTTCCGCCGGAACGCCGCTTTCGGCACCGTGAACGTGGAAAAGGGCCAGCTGAACGTGCTGTGGAAGGCGCCCATCGGCTCCCTGCGCACGGCGGACAGCGGCACGCTGTACGGCGTGGGCTGGACCGGCCAGCCCGCCATCGTCAAATGGACCACGGAAGTGCGCCAGATGATGAACCTGTATGAAGATAAAAAGAACACCATGGCCCTGCGCGAAGTGATCTTCGGGGCCCAGGACGGCAACATTTATTTCCTGGACCTGCGGGACGGCACCCCCACCCGGGACCCCATCAGCGTGGGCTTCCCGATGAAGGGCAGCGTGGCGGTGGACGCCTACGGCCGGCCGCTGCTGGCGGTGGGCCAGGGCGTATCCAAGCTGCCCAACAAGACGGGCAGCATCGGATTGCACGTCTACTACCTGACGGACGGGACGGAGGCGTTCCTCCTCAACGGCCGCAAATCCAGCACCCAGGTGCAGTACACCACCAACGGCGCCTTCGACGGCACCCCCCTGTTCCTCTATGACAGCGACGCCATGATCGTGGCCGGGGAAAACGGGCTGCTTTATACGGTGGACCTGAACAGCAAATTCGTCTATCCCACGGCGGAGGAGCCGGATGCGGAGCCCTCCATGAAGGTCAACCGCGCCGTCACCTACCTGTACACCAAAGCGGACGCGGAGAAGGACGCGCAGGTGGGCGTGGAGAGCAGCGTGGCGATGTATGACAAATACATCTTCATGGCCGATACCTACGGCGTGGTGCGCTGCGTGGATTCCGACACCATGAAGACCGTGTGGGCCGTGGACTGCGGCGACAATACCGACGCCGCCGTGGCCCTGGACATGGACGGGGACGGCACCGTGAGCCTGTACACCGGCAACACCGCCTATGCCAGGCTGACCAATAAAAAGGACGTGACCATCCGCCGCCTCAACGCCATGACGGGCGAGGAGATCTGGGCGTATTCCATCAAGGCGGAATACGCCAAGGACCAGACCGGCGGCTGCAAGGCCAGCCCGGTCATCGGCCAGAAAAATGTGAGCGATCTGGTGTTCTTCACCGTGAACCGCGTGGAAAAGGGCAGCCGCCTGGTGGCGCTGGACAAGCGCACCGGCGCGGAGGTGTGGACGAAGCAGTTGGAGGCGGAGGCCGTCTCTTCCCCGGTGGCTGTGTACAACGATCAGGGCGACGCCTGGATCATCCAGGGCGACGAGGGAGGCCGCCTGACCATGCTGAACGCCCGCACGGGCCAGACTGTGACCACCCTGGAGCTGGGAGGCCCCATCGAAGGCAGCCCGGCGGTGTACAAGAATTATCTGGTGGTGGGCACCTCCGGCAGCGGCAACAGCTTCATGTACGGCATCCTCATCGAATGACGGCGGGCCTTTCGCCTCTTTCCCCGTCCGGTGCTGTGCCGGGCGGGGCTTTCTTTTCCTTGCGGGACGCCACATAATATGGTATAATCAAAATGCGCAAATCTGCGCAGCAGGGGAGGAGAAAACGATGAAGCAGGTATCGAAAGCCGTGGTGACGGTGCTGGGCTACGACCGCAAGGGCATTATCGCCAAGGTGAGCCATGTGCTCTTTGAAAGGAGCATCAATATCCTGGACATCAGCCAGACCATTGTGGACGGCTTTTTCAATATGGTGATGGTGGTGGATATTTCCGAGCCCACCTGCCCCTTCGATGAATTGCAGGAGGACCTGAACCGCCTGGGGAAAGCGATGGGCGTGCAGATCCGCATCCAGAAGAACGAGATCTTTGAAGCCATGCATCAGATCTGAGGGGAGACGCGTATGATTCAGACCAATCAGATTTTGGAAACGCTGCGGATGATCGACCAGGAAAAGCTGGACGTGCGCACCATCACCATGGGCATTTCCCTGTTCAACTGCGTGTGCGACGACGTGCAGCGCCTGGCCAGCCGGGTGTACAGCCGCATCGCCCGGCAGGCGGAAAACCTGGTGAAGGCGGGGGAGGAGATCGAAAGGGAATTCGGCGTGCCCATCGTGAACAAGCGTATTTCCGTCACCCCCGTGTCCCTCATCACCGGGGCGGTGGGAGATCCCCTGCCCGTCGCCCGGGCCCTGGACCGGGCGGCCCACGAAACCGGGGTGGATTTCATCGGCGGGTATTCCGCGCTGGTCCCCAAGGGCATGACCGAAGCGGACCGGCGTCTGATCGCGTCCATTCCCGAGGCCCTGGCCGGAACGGAGCTGATGTGCGCCTCCGTCAACGTGGCCTCCACCCGGGCGGGCATCGACATGGACGCCGTGCGCCTGTGCGGCCAGGCCGTCAAGGACCTGGCGGAAAAAACGAAGGCGCAGGACGGCCTGGGATGCGCCAAGCTGGTGATCTTTTCCAACGCCGTGGAGGACAATCCCTTCATGGCCGGGGCTTTCCACGGCCCCGGGGAGGGCGACTGCGCCGTTTCCGTGGGCGTCAGCGGCCCCGGGGTGGTGAAGCGCGCGCTGGAAAACGTGCGGGGCGAATCCTTCGACGTGGTGGCGGAAACCGTGAAAAAAACGGCCTTCCGGATCACCAGGGTGGGCCAGCTGGTGGCGCTGGAGGCCAGCCGCCGCCTGGGGGTGCCCTTCGGTATCGTGGATCTGTCCCTGGCGCCTACCCCCGCCGTGGGCGATTCGGTGGCGCATATCCTGGAGGAGATGGGCCTGGAAAAGTGCGGCACCCACGGCTCCACCGCCGCGCTGGCGCTGCTCAACGACGCGGTGAAGAAGGGCGGCGTCATGGCGTCTTCCCACGTGGGGGGCCTTTCCGGCGCGTTCATCCCCGTTTCCGAGGACATCGGCATGATCGAAGCCGCCGCCTGCGGCGCGCTGACGCTGGATAAGCTGGAGGCCATGACCTGCGTGTGCTCCGTGGGCCTGGACATGATCGCCGTGCCCGGGGATACCTCCGCCGCCACCATCGCCGCCATCATCGCGGACGAGGCGGCCATCGGCATGATCAACAGCAAAACCACCGCCGTCCGCGTGATCCCCGCGCCGGGCAAGCAGGTGGGGGATTTTGTGGAATTCGGCGGGCTGCTGGGCAGGGCCCCGGTGATCCCGGTGCATCCCTTCTCCAGCGAAAAATTCATCGCCCGGGGCGGGCGCATCCCCGCGCCGCTGCATTCTCTGCGCAACTGATGAAGAACGGGGATCGGAAGCATCCCTGCGGATTTATCCGGGAAAGGATCGGGCAAAGGATATGAGCAAGAAGATCGTCTCGCTGTTGCTGTGTGCCGTGCTTTTCATGATTCCGCTTTCATCCGCCCTGGCGCTGGGCGACAGCCCCGCCTTCGCCCTGATGAATACGGAGGGGCTGATCCGGGAGGCCCGCGCCCAGGCCCTGGCAAGGGAGCGCACGCCCCTGAATCCTCCCGTGCGCTACAGGATGCTGTGGCTGGGCTTTACCCATGTGACCTACGGCGATCTGGATTTCCGCATGAATACCTTTCACGAGATGTATCTGCGTGCGGTGGCGCTGAATTTTGAAACCTACGTGGAAAAAGTGACCAATCACAGCATCGATATTCAGATCGACCTATATTTCATTCCGGATGTCACGAAGCTGACCCGGGCAGAAGGCGACGAATGGCTCTATCTGGACTGGAAGGCGGCCCTGCCGGCCATCCGCCGCATGGAAGAAAACAAATGGAAGACGGAGCAGAAGCGCTATGACACCGTCATCACCGCGGTGGAAACTGCCGGGGAAGACAACTGGCGCAGGAACAAGGACAAACCCGGCTACGGAATCAATTATGTCATGGGCGGCGTGGAGCTGCGGGGCATTGAAAGCGATCTGGGATATTCCACCTTTGACCTGAACGAGCCCTTTGATGGGACCTACCCCTTGATGGATCCGGAGATCCCTTCCCTGTACGGCACCGCCGTGGCCGTGCATGAATGGCTGCATCAGATGGACGGCATGGGCGAGCTGCTGGGTATCGAATATCCAGTTACCCATGCTTACCTCGCCACCGGCGAATACCCCAAGTATCAGGATTACGTGTGCGGCAAAAACAATTACGATTATTTCGAGTTTTACGAGCAGGTGCTTCAGGGCACGGTGCCCTGCACCGATCGTGGCAAAGTGACCTATGTGGGCATGTATCCCAAAATGTGGAAGCTGATACTCCGGGATTCCCTGCATTTCGGGCATTATACCATCACCAATGAAAACGGCGAGTACCTGACCGCCCAGCGCACTTCACCCACCCTGACGCTCTCCGATCGGGAATGCCTGTGGGTGGTGAGTTACGAAAGCCCCGGCCGGGTGATCCTGTCGCCGGTGGATATCCCGGAATGGCGCATCGATCTGGACAACGGGATCGACCAGGAAAACAATACGGTCAAAATGTTCACGGAAACCGGCTGGGCCGAAGCCCAGTCCTGGGTGCTGGAGGAAAATGACGACGGCAGCTATTTCCTGCATACGCCTTTTCCCAGCGGCCGGGTGATTACCGTATACGGCAAAGGCCAGCCGGCGAAAATCACGACGGTTAAACAGGCCCTGGGGATGCTGAAGCATCAGAAATGGTATTTTACCCGGGTCCGCTGATCGGGCGAAGGGAAAAAGCATTGGGATGATACGATGAAGATCAGACGTTTTGAGCCGGCGGACGCCGGGGCGGTGTCGGATGTGATCGTGAAGACCCTCCGCATCTCCAACGCGAAGGATTATCCTCCGGAGATGATGGAGGAGCTGATCCTGCACCAGCAGCCGGCGGACGTGATGCAGCGCGCCTCCTGGACGCATTTCTACGTGGCGGAGGAAGAAGGGAAGATCGTCGGCTGCGGCGCCATCGGGCCCTACTGGGGGAAAGAGGACGAAAGCAGCCTGTTTACCATTTTCGTCCTGCCCGGATGCCAGGGACGGGGCGTGGGCAGGAGGATCGTGGAAACCCTTGAGCGGGACGAATACGCCCTGCGTGCCCGGCGCATCGAGATCCCGGCGTCCATTACCGGGCTGCCCTTTTACCGGAAAATGGGATACGGCTTCAAGGACGGCGTGGAGACGCCGGACGGGGAAGGGCTCTACCGGCTGGAAAAGATCAGAAGCGAGGCGGGAGAGAAATGATCTGCGGCATCCATCATGTGTCCATGAAGTGCCTGCCCGGGGATGAATTTGCCCGGGCGAAGGCGTTTTATCTGGAGACGCTGGGCCTGCCCGTCCGGCGGGAGTGGCCCCGGGGGATCATGATCGACGCGGGCAACGCGCTGATCGAGATTTTCTGCACCGGCGAAGGGGTGAAAGAAAAGGGCGCCCTCCGGCATATCGCCCTGGCGGTGGACGACGTGGACGCTTACGCCGAAAAAGCGCGGCGGGCCGGCTGCGCAGTTCTGACGGAGCCGGGCGGCCTGGTGATCCCCTCGGATCCGCCCCTCCGGGCCCGGATGGCCTTCTGCCTGGGACCGCTGGGGGAGCAGATCGAGTTTTTCTGCGAGGAGGAAGCGGAGGAGGACGCGCAGCCGTGAAAGAAATGGAGATCTCCGGCGCGAACCGGTTTGAAACCTGGACCAAAACCCGTTCGGGCAGCCGCGCCCTGATCCTGCGGGACGGGGACATCCTTTTGATCCACGAAGCCCTGCAGGATCTCTGGCTGATCCCGGGCGGCGGCCTGGAGGCGGGCGAGAGCCCGGAGGCATGCTGCATACGGGAGGCGGAGGAGGAAACGGGGCTGCTGGTGCGGCCGGAGAAGAAATTCCTGATCCTCAGCGAATACTATGAAGAGTACCGCTATATCAGCCATTACTTCGTCTGCGCCGTTACGGGCAAAGGGACGATGCGCCTGACGGAGCAGGAAAAGGCCCGGGCCCCGCGGCCCGAATGGATCCCCCTCCGGGACGCGCTGGGCATTTTCTCCCGGCATCGGGAGTACGCCGCCGTCAGCGAGGAAAAGCGGGGGATCTATCTGCGGGAATTTACGGCCCTGACGGAATACTGCGATCAATGCGAACGGGAGCGGTTATGAACGAAAATTTTCAAGTGATGAACCTGCCGGACGAAATGCTGCACATCACCCTCATGGACGGCCAGGCCAAGGTGCTTCTGTGCCGCACCACAGCCATGGCGCGGAAGGCGGCGGAAATCCATCTGCCTTCCTCTACGGCGCTGGCCGCCATGAGCCGCACCATGACCGCCACGGCCATGCTGGGCGTCATGATGAAGGACGACCGGGCCTCCGTCACCGTCACCGTGGCCGGGGACGGCCCGGGAGGCCGCATCACCGCGGTAGCCCACGGCGGGGACGTGAAGATCTCCATGGCGCATCCCCAGATGGATCTGCCCCTGAAGGCGGACGGGCACCTGGACGTGGGCGGCCTGGTGGGGCACAGCGGGCGGCTGACGGTGATCAAGGACCTGGGGCTCAAGGAGCCCTACGTGGGCCAGTGCGCCCTGGTCAGCGGCGAGCTGGGCGAGGATTTCGCCCGGTATTTCACCGTGTCCGAGCAGCAGCCCTCCCTGGTGGCGTTGGGCTGCCTGGTGCACGAGGGCTACTGCCTGTCCGCCGGCGGCGTGCTGGTGCAGGCCATGCCGGGGTGCAGCGGGGAATTGCTGGATCAGTTGGAGCTGCGCTCCGTATTTTTCACCGCCATCAGCCGGGAAGTGGCCGACGTGCCGCTGGAGGAATTGGCGAAGGCCTGGTTCGACGGGCTGGAGATGCGCGTTTTGTCCCGGGAAACGGTGCGGTATCAGTGCGACTGCAGCCGGGAGAAGATGGAAAAGGCGCTGATCGCCCTGGGCCGGGAGGAACTGCGGAAAATGATCGACGAGGACGGCGGGGCGGAGCTGACCTGCCATTTCTGCCGCTCGGCCCACCGCTTCACCCGGGAGGACCTGGAGGATCTGCTGGAGAGGGCGACCCGATGAAGACGAACGGCAAAGTGGTGCCCTTTGAGCGCCCGGCGGCGTACTGGGCCGTGCGGGCCCGGCGGCATCAGGCGGCGGACCGGCAGACGGACAGGGCGCGGCTTCTGCGCAAGGCGCTGGAAGAAAGCGGCGATCCCCGGATCGCGCTGGAGCTGTCCGATCTGTATGCGGATATGGACTGCCTGACCGCGGCGGAAAGGTATCTGCTGATGGCGGTGATCAGCGGCGGGATGACGGGGGAAGCGTGCTTCCGCATCGGCTGCTGCGCCCTGAGCCGGGGGAACGAAGCCCTGGCGGAGGACGCCTTGGACCGGAGCCTGCGGCTGGACCCCGACGGCGCGTTTTCGGATCGGGCCCAGGATCTGCTGGAAACCTATCCCTGGGCCTACGGCGCGCCTCTGCCGGGCACGGCCCGCGGCGAGGTGCTTTGCCGCCGCGCCCGGGAAGCGTGGGCGGCCGGCCGGCGGAAGGAAGCCGTTTCCCTGGCCCGCCGGGCCTGGAAAAGAGGCCGCGGCCGGGAAGCGGCGTCGCTGTTGGGCGCGCTTCTGCCGCCTGCGCAGGCGGTGAGATATCTGGAAAAGATCGCCGCGCTGGACGGCGGGAAGCCGTGCTTTTCTCTGGCGGAAGCGTATGCCCTGGCCGGGAAGAAGGACAAGGCCCGGCAGGCGCTGCAGGCGATGATGCCCCTGTGCGGCACCCAGGACCAGTGCGCGGCCTTCTGCCATGCGGCATGGACGGCGGACTGCGGGGATCTGGCTCTGCGGCTTACGGACGCACTGATCCGGAAAGCGCCCCTTAGCGCGGATTATCTGCGGCTGCGCAGCCTGTGCCTGCGCCGCCTGGGCCGGGAGGAGGAGGCGCGCTTCACGCTGGAAACGCTGCTGGATATTGACCCGGACGACACGGCGGCCCTCTGGTACCGCCGCCATCCCGGGGAAATGCGGGAGGATCATACCGGTTCTTCCCTGCTGGCGGCGCTGGGCGCGATGGTGCGCCTGCTGCCGGAAAGGCTGCGGCGGGGGCCGCTGAATCGGATGCTGCACCTGCTGGTGATGATGCTGGCGGGCCGGGTGGAAATATCGCTGATTTACCGGACGGTGCCGGCCTTGTGGCGGCGGCTGTCCCCGGCGGAAAAATACGCCGCGGACCAGCGGCGCAGCCCGTGCCTGGCGGAGGCGTTCGCGGTCTATCTGCTTTTGTCCGCCGGGAAAAGGGAGGACGCGGCGCAGCTGCTGGCCGGGGCGCCGGGAAGGAAACGCACGCTGCGCCTGACGCGCAGGCTGATCCGATGGAGCGAGGAGGATGCGAAGGATGCGCTGCATCAACTTTGACAAGGAATTCGAGCGGTATGTGTCCCAATGGATGCGGGAGCACGCCAGGGAATACCGCAATGTGGAAGAAATGGAAGACGCCATGCCGGAGGTGTACGCCCGCTTCCTGGATACGCCGGTGAACTGGCTGGGCGGCAAAAAGCCCGGGGAGTATTTCGCCCAGTTCGATCAGCCCAGGCAGCTGGTTAACTGGATGGAGGATTATTTCAAGCAGCGCATCCCCGTGCCGGATATGCTGCTCAACCGCATCACGGAGCTGGGAGAGGCCAGCGAGGAAGCGCTTTTGCATTTTCTGCACAAGGAAAGCGCCACCCGGGAAATGCGGATGGCGGTGGTGACGCTGCTTCGGGAAATCGGCAGCGCCGGGGCGCTGGAGGAATACGTGCAGTGGCAGTGCGACCGGCAGGAAGGGGAGGACGAATTGGCGGACAACGCGCTGGAGAGCCTCGCCGCCCTGGGGGACAAGGCGGTGCCCGCCATGCGGGACAGGCTGTCCGCCGCGTCCCCGGACGGGCAGGAAGCGATGCTTACGCTGCTGTGCCATTATCCCGGGGACGAAAACGTGTTCCGGACGGCCATGGACCTTTTTGACGCCCGGCCGGACCGGGCCGCCGTGCTGGCGGACTGCCTGGGGAAAATGGGGGACGAACGGGCGCTGCCCGCCCTGATCCGCCGGGCCGGAAGCGAAACGACCCCATACCTGGATTACATCGAGCTGCGCAGCGCCATCGAGGCCCTGGGCGGCGACGCGCCGGAGCGGGAGTTCGATGCTGAGGACCCGGCGTACGAGGCCATGCGGAACATGCAGTGAGGAGAAAACCAAAATGAAATCGGCGAAACGGACTTTCGTGATCCTGATGCTGGCGGCGCTGCTGCTGGCGCCTGTTCCCGGCATCCGGGCGGAAAGCGCGGTATCGGGGGAATTTGAATATACCGTGCTTTCGGACGGTACGGCGGAAATCACGGCCTATCTGGGCAAGGAAGAAGTTTGCGTGATTCCGGAAACGGTGGATGGGTATCTGGTGATCGGTCTGCGGCAGGACCTGCGGATCGGCGTCAGAGAATACAGCGAAGTCTTCGATGCGTATATGGTGCGGATGCCGTCCGTGCTGGAAATCCCCGCTACGGTGACGCACATCGGCATGGTGCAGGAGGAAGCGCTGGAGGGGTATCATGATCTCTCGCGGTCGGTGACGGTATGGAAAGGCGAATGGAAGGTGTCGGCGGACAATCCGGTTTACCGCGATATCGACGGCGTGCTGTTCGATCGGTCGGGGGAGACGCTGATCCTGTATCCCGCAGGCCGCGAGGATGAAGCGTATGCCGTTCCGGAAGGTACGCGGGAGATCCGGCGCGATGCGTTCGGCTTCACAAACAAGCTGAAGGAGCTGCGGCTTCCCGAAACGCTGCAGAGAGTCGGGGACTATGCCTTCGCCGGCTGCGAAGACTTGCAGGCAATCAGGATCCCGGAGCGGACGGTTTCCATCGGCAGGCGGGCGTTTCCGGGCAGGCACGATGGAGGTAGACAATTCCAGAATATCCGGGTATCGCCGTACAACAGCGCGTATTATGATGTGGACGGGGTGCTCTTTTCCCGGACAGACCGGAAGCTGATCTGCTATCCCGCGGGACGGCAGGAGGCCGAATACGACGTGCCGGAGGGAACGCGGATCATCGGCGCGTATGCGTTTGCGTACAACAGGGCGCTGAATGTGCTGCGTATCCCGGAGGGCGTGACCGCTGTGGAGGAAGGGGCGTTCGCGACCCAACCAGGCAAGGACGGAATGCGGATCTTTTTCCCGGCGAGCCTGACGGAGTTCAGCCGCTATCAGCATATAAAAGAGTATCAATTACGATATATTTATGTGGTCATTCCCGGAAGTCCGATGGACACATACATTCAGCAGCGCTATATTAATGTGTATCAGTATGAATATGCGCAGGAAGGCGAATGAACGGCGGGGACGGCCGGTTTTGACCGAAGGGAGATACTTCCATGGTATGTGAGCAGTGCGGCAATTTCGTGCCGGACGGCGCGACGGTGTGCGATC
>JAILBG010000025.1:0-4334 GCA_024681215.1 Clostridiales bacterium | reverse complement strand
TGCGCATATCAGAGGCCCCTTTCGCTTTGCAAATCAAAATGCTTGCTATCTTGCTTTTTTGCAAAGTAAAATGCTTGCTTCTGATATTCTATATCCTTTGCAAGATGAATGCACTACGTCTTTATATAGTGCGCTTACCGTTCTTCCGCGGCGGACATTTCAGAGTGTCGAAAAAGTTTTCGACACTCTGCGAATGAAAGGCCGGAGAACCGTCCTTTCATTCGATCCATCAATTTCTTGAAAAATGGCATTTTCAGCATTCAAAAATACTGAAAATGCTCATTTTTCGGGCAGAAATTGATAGAGGAAGCAACATTCTGTTGCTCCTCGGCGACGTACATGCCGCCGCCTGCGGATGAAAAATCGAAGGGGCTGCGGCCCCTTCGATGCATCCCCTGGGTTTTTCGACAGACTGAAATGCCCGCCGCGTTCTTCTGCGGCGGACATTTGCTCTGCCCTTTGGCCCTGCGTCCGGGGCCGTTCATTTGCGCTTCCGGAAAAGCTTGCCCAGGAGGCCCTTTTTCTTTTCCGTATGCTGGCTTTTTTCGTAGGCCTGATCGTAATGCGAATAATAGTACGACTTGTAGTAATACTTCCGGTTCAGGAAGGAATCCAGCCGGGCCTGATTGATGACCGTCCCCAGGATGGGGCAGCCGGTCTGCTCCAGCTGCTTCTGGGCGTCCACCAGTTCCTTTTTCCGCACGGCGTCGTAGTTGACGATCATCAGGATGCCGTCGCAGAAACGGGCGATCTGGGCGGCATCGATCAGCGCGCCGATGGGCGGCGCGTCCACGATCACATAATCAAAGTATTCCGCCAGCAGATCCAGCAGGTTTTTCAGCCTGTCTGAGTTCAGCAGCGACAGGGAATTGGAGACCGTCCGAATGGTGGGCACGATGCAGGCGCCGGGCACGTCCGTGCTGTAAAGCACGTCCTCCTCCCGGGCCATGCCGGCCAGCAGATGGCTCAGGCCCAGGGGATTCTTGTCGTCAAACCGCATGCCGTACCGGGAACGGATCATGCTGCGGCGCATGTCCGCGTCCACCAGCACCACTTTTTTGCCCAGCTTGGCCATGGTGCGCATCAGGTTCATGCTGATCATGGTCTTGCCCTCGGAGGCGTGGCAGCTGGTGATCATGATGCGCTTGACGTTGTCGCCGGAAAAGGTCAGGTTGGTGCACAGGGTATTGATGGCCTCCGTGCAGGCATAGCTCAGTTCGGGGAATTTCGTGATCTGCACCGTATTCATGCGCTCTTCATCCCCCTCGTCCTGTTTTTGCGCGCGGGGGCTTCCTTCGCCTGTGCAGTTTCGTCCACGGGGATCACCGCCAGGTTGGGCAGTCCGGTGTATTTCAGCACGTCTTCCGCCGTTTTGATCTTATCGTCCAGCATCATCTGTACGAACACGTATCCGCCCGCCAGCATGCCCCCGATCAGCATAGACATCGCAACCGTCTTGATCATGCTGATATTGTAGGGATTGGTGGGGATCAGCGCCACGGACATAATGCTGGGCTTGTCCATCCGCATGGTATCGGCGATATAATCGCTGACCACCACGGCGTAGGCATTGGCGATCTGCGCCGCTTCCTCCGGATCGGCAGATTCCGCCGTGATATCCAGCATGCGCGTGTTGTTATCGTTCACCACCGTGATCATTTTCCGCATTTCAGTATAGGTATACGGCAGATTCAGCTTTTCCTTGACCTGCTCGTGCACTTCCCAGATGTCGAATACTTTGATGTAGTCGCTCATCATGTAGCTGCCCAGCTGAATGTTGGAAAACGTCAGGTTGGTGCCGGTGCCCACCACATAGATCGTGGACGTGGCGCGGTACATAGGCGTCACCTTGGTTTTTCCGTAGAAAGCCCCGGCGACCGCGAAGAGGACCACGGCGCATACGATCAGTTTCCAGTGGGACATCAGCCGGAACGCATACTCCGTTAAGTCGATCTCGCCCGTCTTCTGTACGGAACGCTGCGCCCCTCCGCCCCCTGCGGGCGTCTGGGCAGCCGGGCGGACCGTTTTCTGTTGTGCTTCCGGGCTGCGGTTGATTTCAGACATGCGTGCATCTCCGATCCGATGTGAATAATAAAAGGCAGACGCGAAAAACGCGGCACACGGCGTTCTCCGTCATATACCGCGCTTTTCGCGCAGCGCAGATGCTTACTTGCTTACGACAGCCAGCAGGGCGCTTTCTTCCTGCACGCGGGTGATGGTTTCGGGATCGACCTTGAATTCGATGCTGCCGTCCTCCAGCGCGCCGCCTTCAATGGCCTTCCATTCCATCTTCGCTTCGCCGTTTTCGTCCTTCGCGGCAAAGCCCAGCAGCACGGCGACCTTCGCATCCTTACCATAGAGCGTGGCGAAGGGGAAGTTCGCGGTGATCTCGCCCATGCTCTCGTCGTAATTGCCGGCAACCACAGCCGCAAATTCAAACACTTTGTAATTGCCTTCGCCCAGGATGGCGGCGAGCTCATCGGCCAGGCCGAAATAGGCGCCCACGTCCCCGGCTTCCTTCAGCTTGGCCAGCTCCGCATTGGCCCATTCCACCTTGTCGCCCTCGTCGGTCACTTTGAAGAAAAACTCGTTTTCATCTCCGGTTTTAGTTTTGTTATAGTCTTCTCCGCCTTTGCTGGCAGCGGCCAGAGCAACTGTGGCGGAAAGCGCCAGGGTCAGGACAAGCAGCAACGCAACGATCTTTTTCATGGGAATTCTCCTTCCATTGCCTGATAGATTATATCTTAAAGCCTTGCGGCTTTAATTCGTCACCTGATAGAACAGCAGATCCAGCACCGTTTCCCTCAGTTTGTCCTCGTCCGGCCAGAACTGCATGAACCCTTCCTCGCCGATCCTGTGCTCACCGGCCAGGGAGATCACCGGGACATGGGCATAATTTCTGGCGTTGTACGCCTCGTTTACCAGCTGGCTCCTGCTGATGCCCGCCACCAGGTAAGGCGAGAGAACGTCGAACATGTGCCCGATGAAATTCTCGTCCTCCTGCACCCGGTCCTGCATGAGGCGGACCGCCTGGGAAACGTACTGCTGCTGGCGGCGCATACGCGATTCGTTGGTCCCGTCCCCCACAGTCCTGCGGGCGCGGACGAACGCCTCCGCCTGGCTGCCCTGCAGCGTCACCGTCGTCCCCGGCGTCCAGGACGGGTCCACGGAGGACAAATCATCCTCCAGCGTGACCGTCACGCCGCCCAGCGCGTCGTTGAACACTGGAACGCCGTCCAGGTTCATGGCTACGTAGAAATCGATCCGGGCGCCCAGCAGCAGCTTCGATACGGCGCTTCGCGTCAGTTCGCAGCTTTTTTCCTTGCCGTCCCCGAAGTAGTGGGACAGGCTGATGTTGTCCACCCGCGTGCCTGCCACGTCTCCCAGAACGCCCAGGATGGTGAACTCCGCCATGGTGTCGCGGTCGATGGCCAGCTGACAGATCTTCTTCTCCTCCCGGTCCAGCACCAGGAGCCGCAGGAAGTCCGCCTGGCCGCCCCCGCGCTCGCCCACGTTGGTCCGCTCATCCCCGTGGGTATCGATGCCCATCAGCAGGATGGTGGTGACAGCACGCTTCTGCCGGTACGTGCGGCCGTCATACTCCACCGTCACATCGCTGGCATACCGGGCGTTGGGGTCTCCGGTAGGCTCTGGATTGCGCCCGTTCTGTTCCAGCTGGAGCAGAAAGCAGTAGACGCCGATCAGGATGGCCGCAGCCGCCGCAAGGATGAGAATGACCTGGGTTTTTGAAAGACGGCGCGGCGCACTGTTGCTTTTTCCCATGATCCGCAGCCATCTCCTTCCCCGGGCGGCAGAAAATAGAGTACCTCTTCCACCACGTAAAGCAGTATAACACACTTCCATCCCTTTTGTCCATCATTTATCCATCAATTCAATAAAAAAACATGCCTCCCATCACTCATTTCTTTCTCTAATATTTCTCAATTCTTTTCCTCGCCCGTTTTTTCCATTCTGCGCCAGGCTGCGGCACGTAGCCGGTACCCAATGGGGCAGCAAGAAGTACATGAGCATGAAGCACCTGGAGACGCTGGAAAACAACACCTCCGTTGCGGGTTAAGCAGCTTCATTTACAGGATCTGCTGACAAATTTGCGCATAACTATTGACTGTACCAGTACATGAGCATGAAGCACCTGGAGACGCTGGAAAACAACACCTCCGTTGCGGGTTAAGCGTAAGCGCATCATAAACACACGGTAGTTTTTTGCAAATGAAAATGCTTGCAACAGCTACGAAACAAGCATCTTCTTGCAAAGGCCAGTAGCAAGTATTTTACTTTGCAAACGCCGGAGCGCAGTTAGCACGGGCATTGTC
>JAILBG010000020.1:0-2431 GCA_024681215.1 Clostridiales bacterium | reverse complement strand
AGGCGGGCATCCCTCTGTCCGTGGCGGTGATCGATATGGACTGGCACGTCACCAAAAACCCGTACAACAGCGGGTGGACGGGATACAGCTGGAACAGAAGCCTGTTCCCGGACCCGGAACGTTTTCTGCGCGCGCTGCATGGCCGGGGACTGCGCGCCACCCTGAACCTGCACCCCGCCCAGGGCGTGGCCCCGCATGAGGACGCCTATGAAAGCATGTGCGCGGCGATGGGGCAGGATCCGGAGGAAAAGCAGACCGTTGATTTTAACCCCACGGACGAAAAATACATGCGGGCGTATTTCGAGCTTTTGCATCATCCGCTGGAAGCGGAGGGGGTGGATTTCTGGTGGATCGACTGGCAGCAGGGCGGCGTATGTTCCATGGAAGGGCTGGATCCCCTCTGGCTGCTGAATGAAAAGCATTATCGGGACATTGCCCGGTCCGGAAAGCGGGCCATGATCCTTTCCCGCTATGCCGGTCCGGGAAGCCATCGCTGTCCGGTAGGCTTTTCCGGCGATACCAAAACCACATGGCGTTCCCTGGATTTTCAGCCCCGCTTCACAGCCATGGCCGCCAACATCGGCTATCCCTGGTGGAGCCACGATATCGGGGGGCATATGGGCGGCGTCCGAAGCGATGAACTGACGGTGCGCTGGGTGCAGCTGGGCGTGTTCTCTCCGATCATGCGCCTGCATTCCACCAATTCCGAATTCATGAGCAAGGAGCCCTGGGCCTATGGGCCGGAGGCGGAGCGGATCATGACGGACTGGCTTCGATTCCGCCATCGGCTGATCCCTTACCTGTATACCGCCATGGAGCGCACCCACGCGGCGGGCGAAGCCCTGGTTCGCCCGCTGTATTACGGATGGCCTGAGGAGCAGGAAGCTTACCGCTTTCCCAATCAATTTTTGTTTGGTCCGAGCCTGATGATCTGTCCCATCACGGAGCCAATCGATCCCGGCCTTGGCCTGGCGTGCGCTGCCGCCTGGCTGCCGGAGGGATGCTGGTTTGATTTCTTTACGGGGCAGCCCTATACCGGGAACCGGATCCTGCGCCTGTGGCGGCGGTTAGATGAATATCCCGCGCTGGCTCCCGCCGGGGCGATCGTACCGCTGAGCGATGAACCGCAGGCGGATCAGAATCCCGGAAGCCTTACGCTGCGCGTTTTTGCCGGGGCGGACAATGCTTATACCCTGTATGAGGATGACGGCGAAAGCCTGAACAGTCCGGCGGCGCGAACGCGGATCACCCTGGACTGGAGCAAAAAAACCCTTTCCCTCCGAACGGAAGGCGACGTTTCCGTTCTGCCGGAAAAGCGGGTATGGCGTGTGGAATGCGTCGGCTTTGCAAACGCGCCTGTGTACGTGGGAGAAACCGAAACGGAATCGGTCTATGATCCCGAACGGAACGCGCTGTGCTTCCAGGTGGAAAGCAGCCGGGACAGCAGGGAAATCACCGTTTCCTTCCCGGCAGCCGAAACGGCCCGGGAGGATTGGCTGGGAAGGACCCGGCAAAGGCTTCAGCGCCTTCAGACAGACAACGATGAGAAAACGCGGATCTGGAAAACGCTGAACCGCGGGAAGAAAAGCGCCGCTCTGCTGGGCACGCTTGAAAACATCTGTACCACGCCGGGGATCGTCTCGTGTCTGGCGGAAACGATTTTCGGGGAAGAATAAAGAAGCGGCCTGCCGTATCAGCGTGTCGAAAAAGCCTTTTTCGGCACGCCGCGGCAGACGCCGTATGATGACGAAGAAAGCACTGAATGCGGGAAATAGGTGAAACATACCGAAAATGATAAGATACGGAAGGAGGATGACGAAGGAATGCACGAGGCCTTATATCAGTTTATCCACGCGCATTACACGGAAATCCTCGCCGTTTTCCCCACGGCGCTTCTTTTGATCGGCCTGGTTATCGCGGTGGGGATCGATCAATATATCCTCAGGCAGAAAAAACGGATCATGCTGATCATCTGCGCGCTGGTTTTCAGCCTGATCGTTCAGAACTATCTGGATAACCTGCTGACCTACGGGACCCCGATGATCACGCTGAGAAAAGCGGTCGATATCTACGGCTATGCCGCCCGGCCCGTTATCCTGCTGCTTTTTTTGTACATTGTCAGCCCCAAAAAGCCCAGCGGACTATGGTGGGTTTTGATCGGGATCAACGCCGGGATTTATCTGACGGCGATGTTTACGGACATATGCTTTACCATCGACGAAGAAAACAGGTTTCGGGGCGGATGGCCCGTGCTGAGAAACAGCTGCCTGATCGTCAGCGTGATCCTGCTTGCCACGCTTCTGTTTTCAACGCTGCACGACTACCGCCCGTCCAAGCGGAAAGAAACTTGGGTGCTGGCGTTTTCGGTATGCAGCATTCCCCTGGCGCTGCTGTTGGATAGCAGCGTGCATGAAACGCTGCAGCCGGTCAG